>CBFCYL010000029.1:0-32639 GCA_965602455.1 uncultured Thalassospiraceae bacterium
TGATCTGGCCACGGCTGGCACCGGCGATGTGCTGGCCGGCCTGATTGCCGCCCTGCTGGCCCAGGGGCTGGCGGCCATGGATGCCTGTGGGGCGGCGGTGTGGCTGCACGGCCGGGCAGCGCAGCGTTTTGTTGCCGCACGCGGCCCGGGGCTGATTGCCGAAGACCTGATTGCCGGGCTTCCCGAGGTCTTGGCTGAGCTTAAGGCCACCCTTAAAAAGGGCACAAAAGCACCCTGAACCGCCGCCCACCATGGTGTTGACAGGCGGGGACATTGGTATAAAGTCCGCGCACAGTTACCGGAATCCGGGGCGGGCGTGGTGGAATTGGTAGACACGCCAGGTTTAGGTCCTGGTGGCGGAAACGCCGTGGGGGTTCAAGTCCCTCCGCCCGCACCAGCGCGCTCTGCCATTAATAAAGACCACCAATACGACCGCCCGATTTTAAATCGCCTTATCCACCAACCTTGAAAGCTCTATTGGGAAAACGCCTCCATGCAAGTCACCGAAACCAAGAATGAAGGATTGAGCCGGGAATACACCGTCTCCATCCCTGCTACCACGATCGACGCCAAGGTAACCGACCGCCTTGCGGAAATGGCCAAAACTGCTTCCATGCCCGGCTTTCGCCCCGGCAAGGTGCCAGCCAGCGTGCTGAAAAAGAAGTATGGCCAGAACGTGATGGGCGAGGCCCTGGAGCTTTCGGTCAACGAGGCGATCCAGCAGGTCGTCAAGGACAACAACCTGCGTCCGGCCATCCAGCCGAAAGTCGAAATCATCAAGTTTGAAGAAGGCGAAGACCTGGAATGTTCTCTGGCGGTTGACGTTATTCCTGAAATCAAGCTGATGGATTTTTCGAAAATTAAGCTGGAACGCGAAGTTGTCGAAGCGGAAGAATCAGAAGTCACCACGGCGCTTGAAAAAATGGCCGATGCCTACAAGACATCCACCGCCATCAGCGAAAAGCGCAAGGCCGCAAGCGGCGACGTTGCGGTTATCGATTTTGTCGGCTCGGTCGACGGCGAGGAGTTTCCCGGCGGCAAGGCCGAAGGTTATCCGCTGGAACTGGGCACCGGCAATTTCATTCCCGGTTTTGAAGAGCAGATTATCGGCCACGATGCCGGCGATGCCTTTGATGTGAACGTCTCATTCCCCGCTGATTACAATGCCGAGGAGCTGGCCGGAAAGGACGCGCTCTTCAAGGTCACGTTGAATGAAATCCAGGAAAACAAGCCTTCCGCCATCGACGACGAGCTGGCCAAGAAGGCCGGCATGGAAAACCTCGATGCCCTAAAACAGGCCATCCGCGACCAGCACAACAGTGGCTATAAGGGCATTGCGCGTCAGAAAATGAAGCGCCAGTTGCTCGATATGCTTGATGAAGAATACACCTTCGACCTGCCGCCAGCCTTGCTGGAATCAGAATACGAAGGCGTTATCAAGCAGGTTGAAGAAGCGCGCAAGCAAGGCCAGGTACCGGAAGAAGACGGCAAAAGCGAAGCCGAACTGGACACCGAATACCACGAAATTGCGGCGCGCCGCGTTCGTCTGGGGCTTTTGTTCACCGAGATTGGCCACGAAAACAAAATCGAGATCGAGCAGGCCGACATTAACGCCGCACTGATGGAAGAAGCCAAGCAATACCCCGGTCAGGAACAGCAGGTTATCGAGTTCTACCAGAAGAACCCCGAAGCCATGCAGGCGCTGAGCGGGCCAATTTTTGAGGAAAAAGTTACCGACTTCATCTTGGAACTGGTGAGCACAACTGATAAAAAGGTTACTCAGGAAGAGCTTTTCGCCATGGATGATGGTGCCAAGCCGAAAAAGAAGGCGGCCAAAAAGAAAGCCGCCACCAAGAAAACCGACAAGAAATAAACCGACAAAGGAACGCACCTGTCATGCAAGACCGCAACCCGATAGACACCTACATGAATTCACTGGTGCCGATGGTGGTGGAAACCACCAACCGCGGTGAACGCGCCTATGATATTTATTCAAGGCTTCTGAAGGAACGCATCATCTTCCTGACCGGTGGCGTTGAAGACCATGTTTCAAGCGTGATTTGCGCACAGTTGCTGTTTCTTGAATCGGAAAACCCGAAAAAAGATATCTCCCTTTATATTAACTCGCCGGGTGGTGTTGTGACGTCGGGTCTCGCCATCTATGACACCATGCAATACATCCGCCCTGATGTTTCCACCGTGGTGGTCGGGCAGGCGGCTTCCATGGGCTCGCTGTTGCTGGCTGCCGGTGCGCCGGGCAAACGCTACGCGCTGCCCAACGCGCGGGTGATGATCCACCAGCCGTCGGGCGGTTTTCAGGGCCAGGCGACCGACATCGAGATTCACACCAAGGAAATCCTGTCGTTGCGCGCAAGGTTGAACCAGATTTACGTCGATCACACCGGCCAGAAGCTGGACTGGATCGAAGATGCCATGGAGCGCGACAAGTTCCTCAGCCCCGAAGACGCCAAGCAGTTCGGCCTGGTCGACGAGGTGGTTACCCAGCGCCCCGAGAGCGATGAAGACGAAGACGCCAAAAAAGACTGATTTTTGGCTTTTTTACCCTTTTGTCGACGCCAGTGGACTGAAATTAAACAAATAACAACGATTCCCTTGGTATTTAGAATGGGGCAGGGTGCTGCTTTCCCGGCTCCGGTGCCCGTTATTGCGGCATTCGCGGTGGCGGAAGGTGCATTTGGCCCTATATAGTAGATAGGCACGATAACAACTAAGACGACAGCCCAATGGAGCGCTCATGAGCAAGACCACGACCGGTGACAGCAAAAACACCCTTTACTGCTCATTCTGCGGTAAGAGCCAGCACGAGGTTCGCAAGCTGATTGCGGGCCCGACCGTATTCATCTGCGATGAATGCGTCGAGCTGTGTATGGATATCATCCGCGAAGAGCATAAAAGTTCGCTCGTCAAATCCGGCGATGGCGTGCCGACACCGGGCGACATCAAGGACGTGCTCGATGATTACGTCATCGGCCAGGAACACGCCAAGCGCGTGCTGTCCGTTGCCGTGCATAACCATTACAAACGCCTGAGCCACAGTTCCAAGAATGACGATGTCGAGCTGGCCAAATCCAACATTCTGCTGATCGGCCCGACCGGTTGCGGCAAGACCCTTCTGGCGCAAACGCTGGCGCGTATTCTCGATGTGCCGTTCACCATGGCCGATGCCACCACGTTGACGGAAGCGGGCTATGTGGGCGAAGACGTCGAAAACATCATCCTCAAGCTGTTGCAGTCTGCCGATTACAACGTCGAACGCGCCCAGCGCGGCATCGTTTACATCGATGAAGTGGATAAGGTTTCGCGCAAGTCCGACAACCCGTCCATCACACGCGATGTTTCCGGTGAGGGCGTGCAGCAGGCCTTGTTGAAAATCATGGAAGGCACCGTTGCTTCGGTGCCGCCACAGGGTGGGCGCAAACACCCGCAGCAGGAATTCCTGCAGGTTGATACCACCAACATCTTGTTTGTTTGTGGTGGTGCCTTTGCCGGGCTGGATAAAATTATCTCAAGCCGCGGCAAGGAAACGTCTATCGGCTTTGGTGCCGATGTGCGCTCCGTTGACGAACGGCGCACCGGCGATATCCTGCGCGAGATTGAGCCCGAGGATTTGCTGAAGTTTGGTTTGATTCCGGAATTCGTCGGCCGTTTGCCGGTTCTGGCGACGCTGGAAGATCTTGATGCCGACGCGCTGATCACCATTTTGACGGAACCGAAAAACGCCCTGGTCAAGCAATACCAGCGCCTGTTCCAGATGGAGGAAGTGGGCCTGACGTTTACCGATGGCGCCCTGACCGAGATCGCCGCCAAGGCGGTTGAGCGTAAGACCGGCGCGCGCGGCCTGCGCTCCATCATGGAAGGCATTTTGCTCGACACCATGTTCGACCTGCCGGGCCTCGATGGCGTCGAAGAAGTGGTCATCAACCGCGAGGTGGTGGCCGAGGGTGCCAAGCCGCTGTTCATATACGCCGACCGGGCCGATGAGGTCGAATCGAGCGCCTGAGCGCCCGCCACGACTGCCGTTTTAACGCCAATTTAACCCAAACCGACCCGCCGGTGGCCGCAACGCTGCTGGCGGGTTTATTTTTTCCCGTCGATTCCAGTGGGTTATCCACCGAATCCGGGCGCTACCCCTTGCGAAGGGGGGTCATCGGGGCCATCTTCTAAGGCGTGGGCAGACCTTGCCCGCGCGGTGTCCGGCGCGCTTTTTTCCGGCCCTTTCGAGAACCTTGCAACCAACAAAAAGAACGGTGACATGACGGATATGACGGACATTACACCCAGCACAAAGAACGAGCTTTACCCGGTATTGCCGCTGCGCGACATCGTGGTTTTCCCGCACATGATTGTGCCGCTTTTTGTTGGCCGCGAAAAATCCGTTCGCGCCCTTGAAGACGTTATGCGCGAGGATAAACAGATCCTGCTGGTGGCCCAGAAAAACGCCGCCCAGGACGACCCCGGCACCGAAGACATTTACGATGTCGGCACCATTTCCACGGTGCTGCAATTGTTGAAACTGCCCGATGGCACCGTCAAGGTGCTGGTCGAGGGCGGCCAGCGTGCGCGCGTTAAGCGCTATACAGACAACGAAGCCTTTTTTCAGGCCGAAGCCGATGTGATTGAAGAGCCCGTCGGCGAAGACCGCGAGATGGAAGCCCTTTCGCGCTCGGTGGTGTCGGAGTTTGAGCAATACATCAAACTGAACAAGAAAATTCCGCCCGAGGCCCTGGTTTCCATCAACCAGATTGAGGATTACTCCAAGCTGGCCGATACCGTTGCTTCGCATCTGGCGTTGAAGATTTCCGAAAAACAGGAACTGCTGGAAGTTGAATCCACCGCCGAGCGGCTGGAACGCGTTTATTCCTACATGGAAGGCGAGATCGGCGTGTTGCAGGTGGAAAAGAAAATCCGCAACCGGGTCAAGCGCCAGATGGAAAAAACCCAGCGCGAATATTACCTCAACGAGCAGATGAAGGCGATTCAGAAGGAACTTGGCGACGGCGATGAAGGCCGCGACGAGCTTTCCGAGCTCGAGAATAAAATCAAGAAGACGCGCCTTTCCAAGGAAGCGAAGGAAAAGTGCAACGCAGAAATGAAGAAGCTCAAGAACATGAGCCCGATGAGCGCCGAAGCAACCGTGGTGCGCAACTATCTCGACTGGATGTTGGGCATTCCGTGGAAAAAGAAAAGCGCCATCAAGAAAGACCTCAAAGAAGCCCAGGACATTCTCAACACCGACCATTATGGCCTTGAGAAGGTCAAGGAACGCATTATCGAATACCTTGCCGTGCAGGCGCGCACCAAGAAACTGAAGGGGCCGATTTTGTGCCTCGTCGGGCCGCCGGGCGTGGGCAAGACATCGTTGGGCAAGTCCGTGGCGCGGGCCACGGGGCGCAAGTTTGTGCGCATGAGCCTTGGCGGCGTGCGCGATGAGTCCGAAATCCGCGGTCACCGGCGCACCTATATCGGCTCCATGCCGGGCAAGGTGGTGCAGGGCATGAAAAAGGCCAAGGTTTCGAACCCGCTGTTCCTGCTCGATGAAATTGACAAAATGGGCAACGACTGGCGCGGCGACCCGGCCTCGGCGCTGCTTGAGGTGCTGGACCCGGAACAGAACTCGACCTTTAACGACCATTACCTGGAAGTGGATTATGACCTTTCCGATGTCATGTTCGTGACCACAGCCAACACCATGAACATGCCCGGCCCGTTGCTGGACCGCATGGAAATCATCCGTCTTTCCGGTTACACCGAAGATGAAAAGGTCGAAATTGCCAAACGCCACCTGATCGAGAAGCAGTTGGAAGCCCACGGCCTGAAGCTCAAGGAATGGTCTATTTCCGATGCCGCGCTGCGCGACCTGATCCGCTATTACACCCGCGAAGCCGGTGTGCGTAACCTCGAGCGTGAACTGGCAAACCTTACGCGCAAGGCGACCAAGGAAATCGTCATGGACGCCAAGGTCACCAAAATCAGCGTCACGGCCAAGAACCTCGAAAAATATGCCGGGGTTAAACGCTATCGTTATGGCCAGCTTGAAGAAGAAGACAAAGTCGGCATCACCACCGGTCTGGCGTGGACGGAAGTGGGCGGCGAGATCTTGCAAATCGAAGCCATCATGGTGCCCGGCAAGGGTCGCATGACCATTACCGGCAAGCTGGGCGATGTGATGCAGGAATCCATCCAGGCGGCACGCTCTTACGTGCAGTCCAAGGCCGCGACCTTCGGTATCAAGCCGACAACCTTCCAGCGGCGCGACATCCACGTCCACGTACCAGAAGGCGCCACGCCCAAGGATGGCCCTTCGGCTGGCGTCGGCATGGCGACATCCATTGTTTCGGTCCTGACCGGCATCCCGGTCAGGAAAGAAGTTGCCATGACGGGCGAGATTACGCTCCGTGGCCGGGTTCTGCCCATTGGCGGCTTGAAGGAAAAGCTGCTGGCGGCACTGCGAAGCGGCATCAAGACGGTTTTGATACCGGCCGACAACGAAAAGGACCTGAAAGAGATTCCCGATAACGTGAAGAAGGGGATGAAGATCATTCCCGTCTCCCATGTTGATGAAGTGTTGAAACACGCGCTCTGCGAATCGCTTGAGCCCATTGAGTGGGACGAACAGGCCGATCTCGAGACCCCGGTCTCGGGCAAGGACGAGAAGGGCTCGGCGGGCGATATCCTCACCCACTGAGCCTGCGCCCAGCCGCATTGATACCTGACAATAGGAATCCCGACGAAGTGTTTGTTTCGTCGGGATTCTTTTTGTTTATGCACCGTAGGTTGCAATGCCATCAATTTTACTAAAAGTGCTGAAACCCGCAAAAAACTGGGGAAAATTGGAACTCCGTGATTGACGGCGGCGAAAAAACCCGCCTAAAGTCCCCCATCA
This sequence comes from uncultured Thalassospiraceae bacterium, assembly GCA_965602455.1. Lineage (GTDB taxonomy): Bacteria > Pseudomonadota > Alphaproteobacteria > Rhodospirillales > Magnetovibrionaceae > CBFCYL01. Next base: position 6,905 of record CBFCYL010000029.1, read on the forward strand.
ATATTCCGCGCGCCGCAAATCGGCGTGTTCCTTAGTTTTAATCCTGACAGAAGGGGGCTTTACCTTGAACAAGAATGATCTCATTGCAGCCGTTGCCGACGAAACCGAGATGTCCAAAGCCGACACCACGAAGGTTGTCGACGCAACGATCGACGCCATCACCGCATCTTTGCAGGACGGCACCGAAGTTCGCCTCGTTGGCTTCGGCACGTTCTCTGTGGCGCACCGTAAAGCCACCACCGGTCGCAACCCGCGCACCGGCGAAAAGATCAACATTCCGGCCTCTAACCAGCCCAAATTCAAGGCTGGTAAGGCATTGAAGGAAGCCGTTAACTAAAAAACGCAAGCTTCCGGGGGTTTTCCCGAAATCTGGCCGGCCGTCCCTTGTAAAAGGGGCGGCCGGTTGGCATTTGGGGTGGCCGGTTCGCCTCGCCACTTGCCGTTTGGCGGCCGGGCGGTTATGTTCCCCCGCCTTCAGCGTTCATGGGGGCTTTCGGGCGGTTAGCTCAGCTGGGAGAGCGCCTGCTTTACACGCAGGATGTCGGGGGTTCGAGCCCCTCACCGCCCACCACTCCCCCGTCATTGGGTGCTGTGGAGGCTTCGGCGCTTGACACCCGTCAGGTGCTGCATTACTAGACAGCGACCCTGAAGCGTGGATACTTCGATCCGGTTTCTAATTGGCTTTAGGGGGTGTAGCTCAGTTGGTTAGAGCGCTGGCCTGTCACGCCAGAGGTCGCGAGTTCAAGTCTCGTCACTCCCGCCATTCCCCACCACCACCCGCCCGCCATTTTCCCCCACAGCCCGACCCGAGCGCCCTTCGATTCCCATCGATTCCGGGCGATTTTCTGGTTTCGGGCCGCTTTTCTGCGCTTCGCCGCCCGGCACCGTCGGTGGGCAAAATTAAAAACCCCTTTAATCCAAGGCCATTAGCACCGACCACCCACTGCGATATCGTGCACGTTTGGGGTTTGGCTGGCTGCAAAAATGGCCTATAACCTTACGAATGAATGAGAAAAGCTCCAAAGGGGCTTGGAATAAAAACGCACCCGCACGAACCCTTTTCGAAGTTGGGCGCCAACGAAAAACAAACCGGCCCTGGGAGGTCAGAAAAACATGAGGGAGACGTTGGCCAAACGTCTTGGCTACCCCCAAAACCAAATCAACACCGCGCAGCGCCATCTGGCCCGCGTGTGCGTTTGCGTGCGCCTGAACGGGGGCCGCCATGTTGGATAACCCGCTGCTGGTGGAATACTTCCCCATCTTGGTGTTCCTTGCCATTGCCGGTGCCATGGCGATGATGATGGTCATGGCGTCAATGCTTATCAGCCGTCAGAAACCGGATGCGGAAAAGAACTCGGCTTACGAATGCGGCTTCGAGGCGTTCGAAGACGCGCGCATAAAATTCGACGTGCGGTTTTATCTGGTCGCCATCTTGTTCATCATCTTCGATCTCGAAATCGCCTTCCTGTTTCCGTGGGCGGTATCCCTGGGCAACATCGGCGTTTTTGGTTTCTGGTCGATGATGATTTTCCTCGGCGTGCTGACCGTCGGCTTTATCTATGAATGGAAGAAGGGGGCGCTTGAATGGGAATAAAACCCACATCGCCATTATGGACACCACCAGATGGCCGCACCTCAACAGGCGGCGCTAACCCGCTACCGCCCGGCGACGACCAGGACGCATTGCTGGCTCAGGTTACGGACGAGCTGCAAGCCCGTGGTTTTGTCACTGCCAACCTCGACAAGGTGGTGAACTGGGCGCGCACCGGATCGCTGTGGCCGATGACCTTTGGCCTTGCGTGTTGCGCGGTGGAAATGATCCACGCTTACATGAGCCGCTACGACCTCGACCGTTTCGGCGTCGTGCCCCGGCCCAGCCCGCGCCAGTCCGATGTCATCATCGTTGCCGGTACGCTGACCAACAAAATGGCGCCGGCGTTTCGCAAGGTTTACGACCAGATGGCCGAGCCGCGTTACGTTATTTCCATGGGCTCATGCGCCAATGGCGGCGGCTATTACCATTATTCCTATTCGGTGGTGCGCGGCTGTGACCGCGTGGTGCCGGTTGATATTTATGTGCCGGGCTGCCCGCCGACAGCGGAAGCCCTAATTTACGGCATCTTGCAACTGCAAAAGAAAATTCACCGCACCGGCACGTTGTGGCGTTAACAGGGTTTTGAAGGGAAACATTCATGATTGAAGCCCTGTCAGAGCTTCAGGAAATACTCAGCGAAACGCTGGGCGACGCATTGGTTGAAAGCGATATCACCGGCGGTGAGCTTTCCATCGTTGTGCGCCGCGCCGAAATCGTGCGTGTGCTGACCTCGCTGCGTGAAGACGTAAACTGCCAGTTCCGCCAGCTGGTCGATATTTGCGGTGTCGATTTCCCCGAACGCGAACGGCGCTATGAAGTGGTCTATAACCTGCTGTCCATGACGCGCAACCGGCGCATCCGCGTCAAGGTGCTGGTCAACGATGAAGCTGTTCCGTCCGTTGTTTCCGTGTTTTCAACCGCTGGCTGGTTCGAGCGCGAAGTGTGGGATATGTACGGCGTCTTTTTTGATGGCAACCCAGATTTACGCCGCATTCTCACCGACTATGGTTTTGATGGCCATCCGCTGCGCAAGGATTTCCCGCTGACCGGCTTTGTCGAGCTGCGTTACGACGACGAACAAAAGCGCGTCGTCTATGAGCCGGTAAAATTGCAGCAGGATTTCCGCAACTTTGATTTCCAGAGCCCGTGGGAAGGCCCACCGCGTGACATGGTTCTGCCCGGCGACGAAAAGGCCAGCGAAGGGGGGGGCGCAAAATAATGTCGCACACCCAGATCAAGAACCTGACGCTCAACTTCGGGCCGCAACATCCGGCGGCGCACGGTGTGTTGCGCATGGTGCTGGAAATGGACGGCGAGGTTATTGAACGCGCCGACCCGCACATCGGCCTGTTGCATCGCGGCACCGAAAAGCTGATTGAATATAAAACCTACATGCAGGCGGTGCCGTATTTCGACCGTCTTGATTATGTGGCGCCGCAAAACCAGGAACACGCTTTTGTGCTGGCGACGGAAAAGCTGCTCGGTATTGAAGTTCCCGAGCGCGCCCAGTATATCCGCGTGCTGTATTGCGAAATCGGCCGCATCCTCAATCACATTTTGAACGTTTGCTCCTATGCCATTGACGTCGGCGCCATGACACCCATGTTGTGGGCGTTTGAAGACCGCGAACACCTGATGGGTTTTTGCGAGCGCGTTTCCGGTGCGCGTATGCACATGAACTATTTCCGCGTTGGCGGTGTGGCCCAGGATATGCCCGATGGCCTGGCCGAAGACATTCTGGCGTGGACCGAAAAGTTCCCGCAGATGATTGACGACATCGAAACCCTGTTGACCGAAAACCGCATCTTCAAGCAACGCACGGTCGATATCGGCATTGTTTCGCCCGAGCAGGCGCTGGACTGGGGCTTTACCGGGCCCAACCTGCGGGCCAGTGGTTTCGCCTGGGATTTGCGCAAGTCGCAGCCTTATGAAGTTTACCACAAAATGGATTTCGACATTCCCGTTGGCAAGCACGGCGATTGCTACGACCGCTACCTGATCCGCATGCATGAAATGCGCGAGAGCGTGAAAATCATGCGCCAGTGCATCAAGGATATGCCCGAAGGGCCGGTGCGTACCGATGACAGAAAAGTAACCCCGCCGCCACGCGAGGAAATGAAAACCTCGATGGAAGCGCTGATCCACCACTTCAAGCTTTACACCGAAGGCTTCCACGTTCCGGCCGGTGAAACCTACACCGCGGTCGAGGCACCGAAGGGTGAGTTCGCCGTTTACTTGGTTTCAGACGGGTCCAACAAACCGTACCGCTGCAAAATCCGCGCCCCGGGCTTTGCCCATCTGCAGGCCATGGAAATGATGTCCAAGGGCCATATGCTGGCCGATGCCGTGGCGGTTATCGGTTCCATTGATGTTGTGTTTGGCGAGATTGACCGATGAGCATGACCGAAACAAAACAGCCTGACACCTTCACCTTCACGCCCGAAAACGTGAAGGCGGCCAAGGCCGAGATTGCCAAGTACCCCGAAGGCCGCGAGGCCAGCGCGGTGATGCCGATTTTGATGCTCGCCCAGCGCCAGAACAGCAACTGGCTGCCGCGTGCCGCCATGGACGTGGTTGCCGACATGGTCGGTTTACCGCTGATCAAGGTTTATGAAGTGGCGACCTTTTACACCATGTATAACCTCGCCCCCGTTGGCGAACACCACGTGCAGGTGTGCACCAACATCGCGTGCCTGCTGCGCGGCTCTGATGAAATTGTGAAGGTGTGCAAAAAACGTCTCGGCATTGCCTTTGGCGAAACATCGGGCGATGGCAAGTTCACGCTTTCGGAAGTGGAATGCCTTGGTGCCTGCGTTAACGCTCCGATGATGCAAATCAACGACGACTTTTACGAAGACCTGACGCCTGAGACGACCGACAAGGTGCTGGATAAAATCGCCCGTGGCGAAACCCCCGCACCCGGCCCGCAGTCGGGGCGCAAGGGTTGCGAACCGGCGACCGGCCTGACTTCCCTTACCGACAAGAAGGGAGGCAAATGATGCTTGCAGATAAAGACCGCATCTTTAACAACATCTACGGCCTTCGCGGCGACGACATCAAAGCGGCGCAAAAGAACGGCGACTGGGACAAGACTGCCGACTTCCTTGCCAAGGGCCGCGAGTGGATTATCGAAGAGGTTAAGGCCTCTGGCCTGCGCGGCCGTGGTGGTGCTGGTTTCGGCACCGGCCTGAAATGGTCGTTCATGCCCAAGGAATCCGACGGCCGTCCGCATTTTCTGGTCGTCAATGCCGATGAAGGCGAACCCGGCACCTGCAAGGACCGCGAGATTTTACGCAACGAACCGCACAAGCTGGTGGAGGGGGCTTTGCTGGCGTCTTTTGCCATTGGTGCCAACGCCGCCTACATCTACGTGCGCGGCGAGTTCCTGCGCGAAGCCCAGGCGCTTCAGCGCGCCATCGACGAGGCCTATGCGGCGGGCTTTATCGGCAAGAACGCGTGCAAGTCCGGTTTTGATTGCGATGTTTATGTGCATCTTGGCGCTGGCGCCTACATCTGCGGTGAGGAAAGCGCGTTGATTCAGTCGCTAGAGGGCAAGAAGGGCCAGCCGCGCCTGAAGCCGCCGTTCCCGGCCAACTGTGGTTTGTATGGTTGCCCAACAACGGTCAACAATGTGGAATCCATCGCCGTGGTGCCGACCATCGTGCGCCGTGGCGGCGCGTGGTTCGCCGGCCTAGGCCGTGAAAACAACACCGGCACCAAACTGTTTTGCATTTCCGGTCACGTCAACAACCCGTGCACCGTTGAAGAAGAAATGGGCATTCCGCTTAAAGAGCTGCTGGAAAAACACTGTGGTGGCGTTATCGGTGGCTGGGACAACCTGAAAGCGGTTATTCCCGGTGGCTCGTCTGTTCCGGTTATGCCCAAGGCAACGTGCGACAACATCCTGATGGATTTCGACAGCTTGCGCGAAGTGCGCTCCGGCCTCGGCACAGCAGCCGTTATCGTGATGGACAAGTCCACCGATGTGGTGCGCGTGATTTCTCGCCTGTCGGCCTTTTACAAACACGAAAGCTGCGGCCAGTGCACACCGTGCCGCGAAGGCACCGGCTGGCTACAACGCATGATGCAACGCATCATGGATGGCGACGCCAGCGTTGATGAGATTGACGTGCTTGAAGAAGTTACCCGCCAGATTGAAGGCCACACCATTTGCGCGCTGGGCGATGCGGCGGCGTGGCCGGTGCAAGGGTTGATCCGCCAGTTCCGTGGCGAGATGGAAGCGAAGATACTGTCCAAGGCGGGCACCAATAACGATGAGTCTGATACAAACGTAGCGGCTGAGTAAGTAGAGCGAAGGTTTAGGTATGTTGAAGGTTACCATTGACGGCGTAGAGCTTGAGGTTGAAGACGGCATGACCGTGCTTCAGGCCTGTGAGCAGGCCGGTGCCGAGATTCCGCGCTTCTGTTACCACGAACGCCTGCCCATTGCCGGCAACTGCCGCATGTGTCTGGTGGAAATGGAACGCGCGCCCAAGCCCGTTGCGTCGTGCGCGCAACCGGCCATGGAAGGCATGGTGGTGACCACCAATTCCGATAAAGTCAAAAAGATGCGCCAAAGCGTGATGGAGTTTCTGCTCATCAACCATCCGCTGGACTGCCCCATTTGCGATCAGGGCGGCGAGTGCGATTTGCAGGACCAGGCCATGTCCTATGGCGACGACCGCGGGCGCTATGGCGAGGCGAAACGCGCCGTGCCGGACAAGGACTTTGGCCCGCTGGTCAGGGGCATCATGACGCGGTGTATTCACTGCACACGCTGCGTGCGCTTTTTGGCCGACCTTGCGGGCGTGCCGGAAATGGGCGGCACCGGGCGCGGTGAGCACATGGAAATTGGTACCTTTGTTGAAACGGCGCTGTCGAGCGAGCTTTCCGGCAATATCATCGACCTTTGCCCGGTGGGCGCGCTAACGTCGAAGCCTTATGCCTATAAATCGCGGCCGTGGGATTTGAAAAAAACCGAAAGCATCGATGTCATGGATGGTATCGGTTCCAGCATTCGCGTTGATTCACGCAACAACGAGGTGCAGCGCATTTTGCCGCGCAACCACGATGACGTGAACGAGGAATGGCTTTCCGACAAATCGCGCTTTGCCTGTGACGGCCTTGCCCGCCAGCGACTGGAAACGCCGTTCGTGCGCGTTAACGGCAAGCTTGAGGAAGCCACATGGGACGAAGCGTTCACGGCAATTCAGGCCGCCTTCAAGGGCGTTGCGGGCGAGCGCATTGCCGCCATTGCCGGTGACCAGACGGACGTGGAAACCATGACCGTGCTGAAAGACCTGATGGAGAGCCTTAAGTCACCCAACCTTGATTGCCGTCAGGATGGCGCGGCGTGCGACCCCGGTGTGCGGGCATCTTATCGTTTTAACACATCCATCGCCGGTATCGACGATGCCGATGCCCTGTTGCTCATTGGCACCAACCCGCGCACCGAAGCGCCAGTGCTGAATGCGCGCATTCGCAGGCGTTACCTCGAAGGCGGTTTCCCCATTGGCGCCATTGGCCCGGAAGCCGACCTGACCTATCCGCACCAGAACTTCGGCGACGACCCGGCCATGCTGGAAGCAATAGCGGCGGGCGAGCATCCGTTCGCCAAGACGCTAAAGAAAGCCAAGCGGCCGATGTTGATACTCGGCACCGGTGCGCTGGCGCGTCCCGACGGGCAGGATATTTTAGGTCTCGCCAACCAGATTGCCGAAACCACCGGCATGGTCAGTGAAAACTGGAATGGCTTTAACGTGCTGCAAACCGCGGCTTCGCGCGTTGGCGGTCTGGACATCGGCTTCGTGCCTGAAGCCGGCGGCATGGACACCATTTCCATCATTGAAAGCGCCGAAGCGGGCGAGTTGGATGTGGTCTACTTGCTCGGTGCCGATGAAATTGACACCAGCCGACTGGGCAAAGCGTTCGTGATTTACCAAGGCCACCATGGTGACGCGGGCGCGCACCGCGCCGACGTTATTTTGCCCGGTTGCGCCTACACCGAAAAGAACGCCACCTACGTGAACACAGAAGGCCGCGTGCAGCAAACCCGCATGGCCGTTTTCCCACCGGGTGAGGCGCGCGAGGACTGGGCCATCATCAGGCGGCTTTCCGATGTGCTGAACAAGAAGCTGCCGTATCGCACGCTTGAAAATGTGCGCGAGCGCATGGTCGAAATTAACGACCTGTTTGATTTCATTGACGGCGTGCGCGCGGAATCATGGCGCAAGTTCGGTGGCCATAGCGCGCTGGATTCAGACTGGCCGCTGCGCAGCAACATCAAGAACTTTTATATGACCGACCCCATCTCGCGTGCGTCCGAAACCATGGCGCTGTGCACGCGTGATATTGTGGGCAAGCTTGACGCAGAAAGGAACGGCACCGATGGCTGATCTTCTGCTTCAAATCTGGACGTACCTGTGGCCGCTGGTGTGGATCGTCATCAAGATTCTGGTCATCATTGTGCCGTTGCTGGTGGCCATGGCCTACCTGACCTACGCCGAACGCAAGGTTATCGGCGCCATGCAATTGCGCCGTGGGCCCAACGTGGTCGGCCCGTTCGGCCTGTTGCAACCGTTTGCCGATGGTGTGAAGTTGTTTTTCAAGGAAACCATCATTCCCACCAGCGCCAACCGCACGGTGTTTCTCATCGCGCCCATGTTGACGTTCTTTTTATCATTGGTGGCGTGGGCGGTTATCCCGTTTGGCCCCGGCCTGGTGCTGGCCGATATCAATGTCGGCGTGCTTTACATCGTCGCCATTTCATCGCTCGGGGTTTACGGCATCCTGATGGCGGGGTGGGCATCGAACTCCAAGTATGCGTTCCTCGGCTCGTTGCGCTCTGCCGCGCAAATGGTTTCCTATGAAGTGTCCATGGGCTTTGTCATCATCTCGGTGTTGCTGGTGGTTGGCTCGCTCAACCTTTCCGATGTGGTGATGGCGCAAAAGGATATGTGGTTTATTTTCCCGCTGGCGCCCATGGCGGTGATCTTCTTTATCTCGACGCTGGCCGAAACCAATCGCCACCCGTTTGACCTGCCGGAAGCGGAAGCCGAACTGGTAACGGGCTATAACGTCGAATATTCGGCCATGACGTTCGCGCTGTTCTTCCTTGGTGAATACGTCAACATGATTTTGATGTGCGCCATGACGGCCATTTTGTTCTTGGGTGGCTGGTTGCCGCCGTTTGACATTGCGCCGTTTACCTGGGTGCCGGGGCCGGTGTGGCTGGCCGCCAAGATTTCGTTCCTGCTGTTTATTTTCATCTGGGTGCGCGCCGCGTTCCCGCGTTATCGCTATGACCAACTGATGCGTTTGGGCTGGAAAGTGTTCCTGCCCATTTCGCTGGTCGCCGTGGTGGCGGTTTCTGGTTTCCTGGTGGCGTTTGACATGCTGCCCAAGTCGGGCGGGGTGGGTTAGGCCATGACCTTTATGCAACGCACCATTCGTTCTTTCCTGCTGGTTGAACTGCTGAAAGGTATGTTCCTGACCTTGCGCTATATGTTCCGGCCCAAGGTGACCATTAATTACCCCTATGAAAAGGGGCCGTTGAGCCCACGGTTCAGGGGCGAGCACGCACTGCGCCGCTATGAAGGCGGCGAGGAACGCTGCATTTCATGCAAGCTGTGCGAAGCCATTTGCCCGGCGCAGGCCATTACCATTGATGGCGCCATGCGCGATGACGGTTCGCGGCGCACGCTGCGCTACGACATCGACATGACCAAATGTATTTACTGCGGTTTCTGCGAAGAAGCCTGCCCGGTGGACGCCATTGTCGAAGGGCCAAACTTTGAATTCGCAACCGAAAGCCGCGAAGAGCTGATGTACAACAAGACCAAGCTGCTCGACAACGGCGCCGGTTGGGAAACCGAACTGGCCGAAAGACTTAAACAGGACGCACCTTTCAGATGATTGAAGCGCTGATATTTTACATGTTTGCGGCCCTTGCCGTCGCCGCCGGTTTCATGGTCATTTCGGCCAAGAACCCGGTGCATTCGGTATTGTTCCTGATTGTCGCGTTCTTTAACGCGGCGGGGCTGTTTGTGCTGTTGGGCGCCGAGTTCCTGGCCATGCTGCTGATCATTGTTTATGTCGGCGCGGTCGCCGTGTTGTTCCTGTTTGTGGTCATGATGCTCGATATCAACCGGGTGGAGTTGCGCCAGGGCTTTTTGCAATACCTTCCCATCGGTGGCGTTATCGGCGGCATCTTGATGGTCGAGCTGGTGCTGGTCATGGGCGCTATGACCCTTTCACCGGACGTGGCTACCAACATTGCCGCGAGCGCACCACCGCCGGGCGAAACCACCAACACAGCGGCGCTGGGTGAGCTGATTTACACGCGCTTTGTTTACCTGTTTCAGGCATCCGGCCTTGTGCTGCTGGTGGCGATGATCGGTGCGATTGTGCTGACGCACCGCAAGCGCGAAGGCGTTCGCAAGCAAAACATCAACGACCAACTGGCGCGCCGCGCCGAGGAAACGGTCGAGTTGAAAAAAGTCGAAACGGGGAGGGGTCTGTGATGATGGAAATCGGCATTGGCCATTACCTTTCCGTCGCGGCGATTTTGTTCGCCACCGGTATTTTTGGCATTTTCCTCAACCGCAAGAACGTCATCATCATCTTGATGTCCATCGAGCTGATGCTGCTGGCCGTCAACATCAACCTTGTGGCCTTCTCTGCCCACATGGGTGACCTGATAGGCCAGGTGTTCGCCATGTTTATCCTCACCGTGGCCGCCGCCGAGGCTGCCATCGGGCTGGCCATTCTGGTGGCCTTCTTCCGCAATCGCGGCACCATTGCCGTCGAAGACATCAACTCGATGAAGGGCTAGGGAACACACATGATCGAAGCCATTGTATTCCTGCCGCTGATCGCCTCCATCCTTGTGGGCGCGCTGGCCTTTGCTGACCCCGGCGAGGACAAGGCGAGAAAGCACCGCATCGACTTCGTCTCGCAATGGATTACATCGGGCGCGTTGCTGGTTTCCGCCGGGCTGTCGTGGATGGTGTTCAAGGATGTGGCGCTGGATGGCAACGCCTTTACCGTTACCATCATGACGTGGATCCAGTCGGGCGACCTTGATATTTCGTGGGCCTTCAAGGTCGATACCCTGACCGCCGTCATGTTGGTGGTGGTGACCACGGTTTCATCCATGGTGCACGTTTATTCCATCGGCTACATGCACCACGACCCGGACGTGCCGCGCTTCATGTCATATTTAAGCCTGTTCACCTTTGCCATGCTGATGCTGGTAACGGCTGACAACCTGGTGCAGATGTTCTTCGGCTGGGAAGGGGTGGGGCTGGCGTCTTACCTGCTGATCGGATTCTGGCATTCCAAGCCCAGCGCTAACGCTGCCGCCATCAAGGCTTTCGTGGTCAACCGGGTGGGTGACTTCGGCTTCATGCTCGGCATTTTCGCAACCTTTGTTTTGTTCGACACCGTCAACCTTGACCAGATTTTTGCCCGCGCCGGTGAAATGACCTCGGTTACGCTGCCCATTTTCTCGGGCGAATTTAACGCCATCACCGCTATTTGCCTGTTGCTGTTCGTTGGCGCCATGGGCAAGTCGGCGCAACTGGGCCTGCATACCTGGCTGCCCGACGCCATGGAAGGCCCGACCCCGGTCTCCGCCCTCATTCACGCTGCCACCATGGTCACCGCGGGCATCTTCATGGTGGCACGCATGTCGCCGTTGTTTGAATATTCAGATTTTGCCTTGCAAGTGGTGACCATCGTCGGTGCATCAACCGCCATTTTTGCCGCCACCATCGGCTGCACCCAGTTTGATATCAAGCGCGTGATTGCGTATTCCACCTGCTCGCAACTCGGCTACATGTTTTTTGCCATCGGCGTTTCGGCTTATTCGGCGGCCATTTTTCACCTTTTGACCCACGCCTTTTTCAAGGCGCTGCTGTTCCTCGGTGCCGGTTCGGTTATTCACGCCATGTCCGATGAACAGGACATGCGCAAAATGGGCGGCATCTGGAAGCTCATTCCGGTTACCTATGTGTTGATGTGGGTTGGTTCGCTGGCATTGGCGGGCGTGTGGCCGTTTGCCGGGTATTACTCCAAGGACACCATTTTGGAAGCCGCATGGGGCGCACACTCCATGGTCGGCGGTTACGCCTTCTGGATGGGCATCGCGGCGGCGTTCCTGACGGCGTTTTATTCATGGCGCCTGATTATCATGACCTTCCACGGAAGCCAGCGGGCCGATGAAAAGACCATGGCCCACGTCCACGAAAGCCCGGCGGTGATGATTATTCCGCTGGTGGTGCTGGCGGCGGGCGCGGTGTTTGCCGGCTGGGCCGGGTTTAACGTGTTCGTTGGTGGTGGCGCGGAAGCCTTCTGGGGCAACGCCATCCTTATCCTCGATAGCCACCCGGCACTGGAAAACGCCCACCACGTTCCGGGGTGGGTGAAGGTTCTGCCGCTGGTTGTTGGCGGCGGCGGTATCGCGCTGGCCTATGTCATGTATATGTTCGCACCCGGCCTTCCGGCCAAGGTGGTCAAAGCCATTCGCCCGGTGCACACGTTCGTGTTCAACAAGTGGTATTTCGACGAGCTCTACGACAAGGTTTTCGTTCGCCCGGCGTTCATGATCGGCCGCGAGCTGTGGCGCACCGGCGATAAAACCATCATTGATGGTATGGGCCCCAACGGTATCGCCGCGACCACGGAAGAAACGTCTGTGCGCGTCAGCGCCCTGCAATCGGGCTACCTGTATCACTACGCGTTTTCCATGCTCATCGGCGTGGTGACGATGGTGACGTGGTACCTGTTAGCGAATGCGGGGTGATGGACAATGGCTGACTTCCCAATCCTCACCATCCTGACTTTCCTGCCCCTGGTGGGCGCTGCCTTCATTTTGCTGATGCGCGGCGAAGAAGATGCCGTGGCCAGTGGTGCGCGCAAAATGGCGCTGTGGACATCGGTCATTACCTTCGTCCTTTCGTTGTTCCTGTGGTTCAACTTCGATCCCACCACGGCCGCTTTCCAGTTTGAGGAAAAGCGCGACTGGCTGCCCGAATACAACATCGGCTACCATCTCGGCGTTGACGGCATTTCCGTCCTGTTTGTGCTGCTGACCACGCTGCTGACGCCGGTTTGCGTGCTGGCAAGCTGGTCTGCCATCCAAACGCGGGTGAAAGAATACATGGTCGCCTTCCTGGTGCTCGAAACCATGATGATTGGTATGTTCGTGGCGCTGGACCTGATCGTCTTTTACATTTTCTTCGAAGCCGTGCTGATCCCGATGTTTCTTATCATCGGCGTGTGGGGCGGGCCGAACCGGGTGTATGCATCGTTCAAGTTCTTCCTCTATACCCTTGCCGGTTCGGTGTTGATGCTGCTGGCTATTATCGCCATGTATATTGAAGGCGGCACCACCGATATCCCGACACTGATGAATGTGAGTTTTGACCCCGGCCTGCAAAAGTGGTTGTGGCTGGCGTTCTTTGCCTCGTTTGCCGTTAAGGTGCCCATGTGGCCGGTGCACACGTGGCTGCCCGATGCCCACGTCGAGGCGCCGACGGCGGGCTCGGTCATTCTGGCCGGTGTGTTGCTGAAGTTTGGCGGCTATGGCTTCCTGCGTTTCTCGTTGCCCATGTTCCCCGATGCCACGGTGTATTTCACGCCACTGATATTTGGCCTTTCCATTGTCGCCGTGGTTTACACATCGCTGGTGGCGCTGGTGCAGCACGACATGAAAAAGCTGATTGCGTATTCGTCCATCGCCCACATGGGGTTTGTAACGGCGGGCACCTTCACGCTAACGGTGCAGGGCATCGAAGGCGCCATTTACCAGATGCTCAGTCACGGTGTTGTTTCCGCCGCGCTGTTCCTTATTGTCGGGGTGGTCTATGACCGCATCCATTCGCGTGAAATTGACGATTACGGCGGGCTGGTGCATCGAATGCCGCGTTATGCGCTGGTGTTCATGGTGTTCATGATGGCTTCCGTGGGCCTTCCGGGAACCGGCGGCTTCGTCGGCGAGTTTTTGGTATTGGTCGGCATCTTTCAGGTCTCTTCCTGGGTCGCGGCGTTTGTGGCGCTGGGGGTTATTCTCGGTGCGGCATACATGCTTTACCTGTATCGCCGGGTCGTCTTCGGGGTGCTGGAAAAAGACAACCTGAAGCAAATTGCCGATATGGCGCCGCGCGAAATTGCTGTTTTTGCACCGCTGCTGTTGCTGACGCTGTGGATGGGCATTTACCCCGTTTCGTTCCTCGATTTCATGCACGTTTCCGTCGATAACCTGATCAGCCAGGTCAGTGTGGCAATGGATTCAGCAGACACATTACGCCTCGTTCAACGATAGGACGGGAAGGTAGGATAGATAATGACTGAAGTTCCCAACCTTGCCCCGGCGCTGCCGGAAATCTTCCTAAGCCTTTCGGCTATGGTGTTGCTGATGGTCGGTGTATTTCAATGCACCAACACGGCGGATTCCGCATTGAAGGCATCGCGCACCACGTCCAGCCTCGGCACCGTGATGCTGGTGTTGTCGTTGTTGCTGGTGTTTACGGTTTCGGGCGAGCGCCTTCTGACCTTTGACGGCATGTTCGTGACCGATCCATTTGCCACTTTTGCCAAGACGCTGATTCTGATTGCCGCAACGTTCACCGTTATTCTGGCCCAGCATTGGCTCGAAAAGCAGGGCGCGCACCGCTTTGAATTTGTCATCGTGGTCATGTTCGCGACGCTCGGCATGATGATGATGGTTTCGGCCAACAACCTGCTGTCGCTTTATCTGGGGCTCGAGCTGCAATCGCTGTCGCTTTACATTCTGGCTGCCTTCCACCGCGATGACGGGCGGGTAACGGAAGCGGGCCTTAAATATTTTGTGCTGGGGGCCTTAGCGTCGGGCATGTTGCTTTACGGCATGTCGCTGGTTTACGGCTTTACCGGCACAACAGACTTCACCACCCTTGCCGAAGTGCTGAGCCACGGCGAGGCACAAACGGGGCTGATTATTGGTCTGGTGTTTATGCTTTCGGGTCTTGCGTTCAAGGTTTCAGCGGTGCCGTTTCATATGTGGACGCCCGATGTTTATGAAGGCGCGCCAACACCGGTAACCGCCTTTTTTGCCGCCGCACCCAAGGTAGCGGCCATGGCGTTGCTGTTGCGCGTCATGACCGGCCCGTTCGGCGACCTGACGGCCCAGTGGCAGCAAATCGTTATTGTGCTTGCGGTGGCATCCATGGCGCTGGGTGCCATTGCTGCCATTGCACAAACCAACATCAAGCGCATGATGGCTTACAGCTCCATCGGCCATGTAGGTTATGCGCTTATTGGTTTAGCCGTGGCCAACGAGGCGGGCGTACGCGGCGTGCTGGTTTATCTCGCCATTTATGTGTTCATGAACATAGGCGCTTTTGCCTGCATCATCGCCATGCGCCGCGGCGGACGCGCGGTTGAAAACATTCACGACCTGGCGGGCCTCAGCAAATCGCATCCCGGCATGGCAGCCGCGCTGGCCATCTTCATGTTTTCCATGGCAGGCATCCCGCCGTTGGCGGGCTTTATCGGCAAGCTTTATATTTTCATAGCGGCGGTTGAGGCCGGGTTTATTGCGTTGGCCATTATCGGTGTGCTGGCCAGTGTGTTCTCGGCGTTTTATTACATTCGTATCATCAAGATCATGTATTTCGATGACATGACCGCAGAGCCACTGGAAACCCCGTTACCACGCCCGGTGACCGGTGTGTTGGTGGTGACCGCATTTTTTATCCTCGGTTTCGTGGTCGCGCCCAACTGGCTGGTCAAGGCCGCGGAAACAGCAGCGGCGGCATTATTTTAAGAAGTGGCCGCGGCGCTGTTTTAATCGGACTTAACCGGACAACCCAATGACCTCGGTCAAGAACAACCCCGACCTGCCTTCTCCTTATAAGCTGGTGGCGCTGGAAAGTGTCGACAGCACCAACGCCGAAGCCCGGCGTCTGGCCTGCGAAGGTGCGGGCGAATACACCGTGGTGTGGGCCAAACGCCAGACGGCGGGCCGTGGCAGGCGTGGCCGCGAATGGGCTTCGCCTACGGGTAATCTTTATTTTTCCATCATCCTGCGCCCGCCTTACCCGCGCGATAACGTCGTGCAACTGGGTTTTGTCATGGCCAATGCCGTCGCCGATGCGCTGTCGATGATTTTGCCGCCCGGTGCTTTCGTGCACACCAAGTGGCCCAACGATATTCTGGTGGAAGGCAAGAAAATTGCCGGCTTGCTGATGGAGGGCGAAAGCTCAGGCGGCAGCTTTGAATGGCTGACGTTGGGTGTCGGCGTCAACGTGGCCAGCCATCCGCCGGATCAGGACGTGGAAACCCCGGCAACATCATTGGCCGGCGAGGGGGTTTCGGGTGACGGCCTTTCGGTGGAAGCCCTACTGGACACACTGGCCAAGCGTTTTCTGGCCGGACAGGCAACGTGGCGCAACCTCGGCTTCGGGCCCATAAGGCGCCATTGGCTGGTGCGTGCGCGCGGCGTTGGCGGGCGGGTCAGGGTGCGACTGGCCAACGAAACCGTAAGCGGCATTTTTTCCACCCTCGATGAAGATGGCGCCCTGGTGCTGCATCCCGATAATGGCCCCAACCGGCTGATTGTGGCTGGTGATGTGTTTCTCGACCCCGAACCGGCGAAGGGCTAGGCTTAGTCATGCTGCTTGCCATTGATAGCGGAAACACCTCCATCGTCTTTGCCGTTTTCGGCAACGGCGGCGATATTGTTGCGCGCTGGCGCACGCCGACGCACCCGGTGTTGCCGGGCGATGAAATGAAAGCTGCTCTCGATGATGCCCTCGGCGAAGCGGGCCTCAAGGAAGCCGATATTACCGACGCCATTCTCGCCACCGTGGTGCCCGATAACCTTGAGGCGTTGTGTGATGTGTGCCGCGATATTTTCAAGGTCGAGCCATTGGTGGTTGGCGAGGCGGGCGTGGCGCTCGGCATCGAGGCCCGGGTCGACAACGCGGCCGAGGTTGGCGCCGACCGGCTGGTCAACGCCGTGGCGGCGGGGGCAAAATATGACCTGCCGCTGGTCATTGTTGATTTCGGCACCGCCACCACGTTTGATGTGGTGGACGGCGATGGTAATTATTGCGGTGGCGTAATCGCGCCGGGCATTAACCTGTCGCTCGAAGCGCTCCATGATGCGGCGGCCAAGCTGCCACGCGTTGATGTGGCGAGGCCGGATAAGGTTATCGGCACGTCAACCGTTGGCGCCATGCGTTCTGGAATCTTTTGGGGATATGTCAGTTTAATAGAAGGCGTGGTGGCGCGCATTGGCAACGAGGCGGGAAACAAGATGAACGTGGTCGCCACCGGCGGGCTGGCGCACCTGTTTGCCGACGCCACCGAAACCATTCACACCGTTGACGACGACCTGACCGTAAAAGGGCTTTACATCATTCACCAACTGAACCGGAAGCAGGGCTAGACCATGGCTGATGACGAACTCTTTTTCCTGCCGCTCGGCGGTGCCGGTGAAATTGGCATGAACCTCAACCTGTATGGCTTTGGCCCGCCGGGTAACGTGGTGTGGGTGATGGTCGACCTAGGCATCACCTTCGGCGATGGCACTCATCCGGGGGTTGATGTTATTTTGCCCGACCCGGCGTATATCGAAGCGCACAAGGAAAACCTTGCCGGTATCGTTTTGACCCACGCCCATGAAGACCACCTTGGTGCCGTAGCGTACCTGTGGGAACGCTTTGAATGCCCCATCTATGCCACGCCGTTTACGCTTTCGGTGCTGGAGCGCAAGCTGGCCGATGCCAACCTGCTCGACCGGGTGGAATTATACGAGATTCCGTTGAACGGTTCGTTTAGCGTCGGCCCGTTTGACATGGATTTAATTACCCTTACCCATTCGATTCCCGAACCCAACGCCATCGCCATTCACACGCCGCTTGGAACGGTGTTGCACACCGGCGACTGGAAGTTTGATGACGACCCGGTGATTGGCGAGGTTTCCGATATGGCGGCATTGCGCCAGTTGGGTGATGACGGGGTGCTGGCCATTGTTTGCGATTCAACCAATGTATTTAACGAAGGCAGCAGTGGTTCGGAAGGCGGGTTGGTCGAAACCATTACGCAGGTGATTGGCGAATGCAAAAACAGGGTGGCGGTATCTTGTTTTTCATCGAACCTGGCGCGCCTTGATACTATTGCCCGTGCCGCCAGCGCCAATGGTCGCGACGTGGTGCTGGCCGGGCGCTCACTGCGGCGCATGGTCGACGCGGCGCAGGAAAATGGCTACCTGAAAGACGCGCCACCATTTCTCGATGAGGACATGGCGGGCTACCTGCCCAAGGAAAAAATCTGCATCGTCTGCACCGGTTCCCAAGGCGAGCCCCGCGCCGCACTTGCCCGCATTGCGGCGGAAGACCACCCGCGCGTGAGCTTAAGTAAGGGCGATACGGTTATATTTTCCTCGCGCGTTATTCCCGGCAATGAAATATCCATAGGTCGGCTGCAAAACCGGCTGGTGCGCCGCGGTATCAACCTTGTTACCAGCCACGACCGGCCGATACACGTTTCCGGCCACCCGGCGCGTGACGAGTTGTTGGAAATGTATCAGGCGGTAAAGCCAGAAATCGCCATTCCGGTGCACGGTGAATTGCGCCATTTGGCCGAACACGCCAAGCTGGCCCGGACGTGTCAGGTGAAACACGCCATCGTCAATGAAAACGGCGGCATGATACGCATTGCGCCGGGCAGACCCGGTGTGGTCGAGCAGGTGCCTAGTGGGCGCCTGACCGTGGAAGGCAACCGTGTGGTGCCGCTGGATGGCGAGTTGGTGCGCCGCCGCGCACAGGCGCTGTATAATGGATCCGCCGTGCTGACCGTAGTGGTGGACAAGGCGGGCAGTGTGCTGGCCCGCCCGGAAATCGCCACCGTTGGCCTGGTCGAGGCGGGGGAAGGTGAGTTGCTTGATGGCGCCACCAAGGCAGCGGTGCGCACACTGGAAAACGCAAGTAAGAAAGTATTGCGCGACGACGATCAGTTAAGCGAGGCACTGCGCCTTGCCGTTCGGCGCTATTTCCGCAATACGCTGGACAAGAATGCCGTTATCCAGGTGCACCTTGTGCGTCTTAAAGGGGGATGAAGCCATGTTAAAAAACCTCAACCATGTGGCCATTGCCGTGCCGGACGTTAAGGCGGCGGCGCAATTGTATCGCGATAAACTGGGCGCCGTGGTGTCTGAACCCAAGGCCCAACCGGACCACGGCGTGACGGCGGTGTTTGTGGAACTTGATAACGCCAAAATAGAGTTGCTGGAACCGCTGGGTGAAAACTCGCCCATTGCCAAGTTTCTAAAGCGCAACCCGGAAGGTGGCGTGCATCACCTGTGCCTTGAGGTGGATGATATCAAGCAGGCAAAAGAAAAACTGGAAGCCGGTGGCGTGCGCATATTGGGTTCCGGTGAACCGACCGATGGTGCGCACGGCAAGCCGGTGCTATTTTTGCATCCGAAGGATTTTTTCGCCACGCTGATTGAACTGGAACAATCTTAAAACAGGTTTCGGGGGAAGCCATGAACCAGCCAGTAAAAAAACACCTGCACGAATACACACTTGATGAGCGCCCGGTCAGGATGAATCGCAAGTGGGTGATGGGCGTTTGCGTTGTGCTGGTGATTTTTATCGCCATTGTCGGTTTCCTATTCACGTTAATTTTCATGTTGCGAAAAGGGTTGTGGTAGTGGCTGACGACAAAGAGCAAGACTGGTATTGCGATTTCGCCCCCGGTCACCCGGTGCACGGTTCGTATCACGACCGCGAATACGGTTTCCCCGGCAAGAAGGAACACGAACTGTTCGAACTGCTGGCGCTGGAAATATTCCAGGCCGGGCTGTCGTGGGAAATTGTGCTCAAGAAACGCCCAACCATGGTGCAGGCTTTTGAAGGCTTTGATGTCGACACGGTGGCCGCTTACAAGAAACGCGCCATAAACCGATTGTTGAAAGACGCCGGGATTATCCGCAACCGCCTCAAGGTCGATGCCATCATCCACAATGCCAACGTCATCATCGGCCTGCGCGAAAGTCATGGCGGTTTTGGCAAGTGGCTGGCCGCCCACCACCCGCGCCCGCACGGCGAATGGGTCAAGGCGTTTCGTGCCACGTTCAAGTTCACCGGCCCAGAAGTGGTCAACGAGTTTTTGATGAGTGCGGGATACCTGCCCGGTGCGCACCGTGAAAGTTGCCCGGTGTACCAGAAAATAGCCAAGAAAAGACCGCCGTGGATGCGCGCTGAAGGCGCAACATCCGAAAAGTGGCGCAAAAAACCGTAACCGGTTAATATGACGTATGCGGTTTACTTCAGCTTTTATCATTACCATCACAACCACCACACTGCTGGCGGCTGCGGGTGCGGTTGCGCAAACCACGAAAATAACGGAAACGGATGGCGGGGAAGTCACAAGCCTTTCCGTTTCCCGCAGCGATTGCCTGCGCCTCGTGCGTCATCGCGCAGGTGGTGATGTCGCCTTCAAGCCCGGCGTCGATGTGCGCGGCAAAAAAATCGTGCCCGCCGATGTTGAGGGCCGTGTCGATATGGCGCCGAAAGGTGACGTCGTCATTGACTTCGGCGTTGACCTTGCCGAAAAATATAACATCAACCCCGGAAGCGGGCTTTCGGCCACGGCCGCCATCGGCAAGGTGGTTTAC
Organism: uncultured Thalassospiraceae bacterium; assembly: GCA_965602455.1. Taxonomy (GTDB): domain Bacteria; phylum Pseudomonadota; class Alphaproteobacteria; order Rhodospirillales; family Magnetovibrionaceae; genus CBFCYL01. The sequence goes on from CBFCYL010000029.1 coordinate 27,166, forward strand.
AATATGGATAGCGGCACTTTCACCATCAACGACAAGCCGCTTGAGCCACCGGAACGCCGCGCCGTTGATCAGGCCTGCCGGATGGCCAACACCCCCTGAACGGCCCGGTATCACCGCACAAGCCGGGCAGGGCGGGCGTTGCCACGGCGCGCCCCTTCGCCTAGAGTGATGCCAGCAAATATTTGCGATTCTCATTAGTGGTTCTTGGCCGTTGGAGCGTATGCGTATTCATGTTTTCCCCCTTTGAATGGATGGTGGCGATCCGCTACCTGCGGGCGCGACGCCAGGAAGGGTTCGTTTCCATCATCGCCTGGTTTTCCCTGCTTGGCATTGCGCTGGGTGTGGCGACGCTGATTATCGTCATGTCGGTGATGAACGGTTTTCGTGCTGAGCTGATGAGCCGAATCCTTGGCCTTAACGGCCACATCAGCGTTTATAGCAAAACACAGAAATTCACCAACTATGATAAAATGGCGATAACCGTGCGCGGCCTTGAAGGGGTCACGCTGGTCACGCCGATGATCGAAGGTCAGGTTATGGCTACCGCATCGGGCGTTGCACGCGGTGCCGTGGTGCGTGGCATCGAACCTGAAAACCTGCGCCAGCGCGACATTCTAAACAGCAACATTCGCTACGGTTCGCTCGAAGATTTTGGTGCCGACGACACGGTGGTCATCGGCTCTGAACTGGCCAAGCGGCTGGGGCTTGTTGTTGGTGAACGCATGACGCTTATTTCGCCGCAGGGTCAGGCCACCGTGTTTGGCACCATGCCGCGAATGCGTTCGTTCAAGGTGGCGGCCATATTCAGCGTTGGTATGTTTGAATACGATTCCACCTTCGTCTATATGCCGTTGAAGGGGGCGCAGCTGTATTTCAAGCTGCCCGGTGCCGTAACCAACCTCGAGGTGTTTGTCGACGACCCCGATAAAACGATCGCCTATGGAAAAACCATTTTCAAGGCGCTTGGCCCGCGAACGCGGGTGCATGACTGGCAACGCGCCAACGCCAGCTTCTTTAACGCCATTCAGGTGGAACGCAACGTCATGTTTCTTATCCTGACGCTGATTATCGTTGTTGCAGCGTTTAATATTATATCCAGCCTGATCATGCTGGTGAAAGACAAGGGCAAGGACATCGCCATCCTGCGCACCATGGGCGCCACGCGCGGCATGATCATGCGCATTTTCTTTATTGCCGGTGCCGCCATCGGCGTTATCGGCACGCTGGCCGGTTTCGGTCTGGGGTTGTGGTTCGCCACCAACATCGAAACCATCCGCCAGTGGATTCAATCCGTCACCGGTACCGAGCTGTTCGCCGCCGAGATTTACTTCCTTTCCAAGCTTCCGGCCAAGGTTGACCTGACGGAGGTTGTATCCGTAGTGTTGATGAGCCTTGCGCTCTCGTTCTTCGCCACGCTTTACCCCTCGTGGCGCGCCGCGCGCACAGACCCGGCGGAGGCGCTGCGTTATGAGTGACGACAACAACACTGGCGCCGTTCTGAACCTGCAAAACATCCACCGTATTTTCCGCCAGGGGCGCAGCGAACTGCACGTCCTGAATGGTGCGTCGTTGACGATAAACCCCGGCGAACTGGTGGCGCTGGTGGGGCCTTCGGGTTCGGGTAAATCCACACTGCTGCACGTTGCCGGTCTTTTGGAGCGCGCCGACGAAGGCGAGGTCTTTATCAAGGGGGAGCCATGCAATGGTCTGGGTGACGACCGCATGACCGAATTGCGCCGCCGTCACCTTGGGTTTGTTTATCAATATCACCACCTGTTGCCGGAATTCACGGCGCTGGAAAATATCGTCATTCCGCAAATCATCGCCGGTCTTGACCGCCGTGAAGCGAAAGCCCGCGCCGAACAGTTGCTCGACACACTGGGCCTGACCGATCGTGCCAGCCATCGCCCGGCGCGCCTTTCCGGCGGTGAGCAACAGCGCGTCGCCATTGCCCGCGCACTGGCCAACGCGCCAGACCTGTTGCTGGCCGATGAACCGACCGGCAACCTTGACCCCGATACCGCCGCCGACGTGTTTGATATGCTGCTCGGCCTTGCCCGCGGTGCCGGGCTGACGGCGTTAATCGCCACCCATAACCCGCTGCTGGCGGAACGCATGGACCGAATCGTCCGCCTCGAAGCGGGTCACCTCACCGCCGAGTGAGCGGCACCTGCCGCCAGCCGCCCGAACAACCCCGAAACCCGCCATTTTTTCTGTGGATAACCGACCTTCCATGAGCGTCGCAATCGCGCGCCGGATGTGGAATCCTCACCCATGTCTGAAACTCAACCGCACGCCGATTTTGTCCACCTCAGGGTGCATTCCGCCTATTCGTTGCTGGAAGGGGCGGTGCGCATCAATGCGCTGGCCGAGCTTTGCACCCGCTACCGCACGCCCGCCGTTGCGGTAACCGATACCAACAACCTTTTTGGCGCGCTGGAGTTTTCCGCCGCCGTTGCGGCCAAGGGCGTGCAGCCCATTATCGGGTGCCAATTATCATTAAGGCGTGAAGACCGCCCCCAAGCCATGATGGGCGCGGGCAACCACACCCATGCTTTTAACCCCGACCCGGTGGTGGTGCTGGTGCAAAACGAGCAGGGCTACGCCAACCTTCTGCAACTGTTGCGCGTCGCCTACATAGAAAGCGATACCGCCGATGACCCCCAGGTCAGCCTTAAGGACATCACCCAATACGCCGAAGGTTTGCTGCTGTTAACCGGCGGCGTCAAGGGGCCGGTGGGTCGTTTGTTGCTCGACGGTCAGGACGAAGCGGCCGCTGAAATGCTGGAAACACTCAACGCAGCTTTCAAGGGCCGCCTTTATGTTGAGCTGCAACGCCACGGCCTGAAGGACGAAGCCAACATCGAAGACCGCCTGATTGATCTGGCTTACAAGTTCGATGTGCCGCTGGTGGCGACGAACGAAGTCTTTTTCCCGACGCGCGACATGTTCGAGGCCCACGACGCGCTGATCTGTGTGGCCGAAGGCGCCTACGTCAGCCAGGATGAGCGCCGCCGCCTGACAACCGAGCACTATTTCAAAAGCCCCGATGAAATGAAGGCGCTGTTTGAAGATATTCCGGAGGCCATATCCAACACCATGGTCATCGCACAGCGTTGTGCCTTCATGGTTCCGGCGCGCGACCCCATTTTGCCGGCTTATGACTGTGGCGACGACCGCACCGAAGCCGATGAACTGAAAATGCAGTCACACGATGGCCTCGAAGAACGCCTGAAGGTGCATGTGCTCAAGCCCGATATGACGGATGAGCAACGCGACCTTGCTGCCCGGCCTTATCATGAACGGCTGCAATACGAACTTGATGTTATCAACACCATGGGCTTTGCCGGGTACTTCCTGATCGTTGCCGACTTTATCAAGTGGTCAAAAGAAAAGGGCATTCCCGTTGGCCCGGGCCGTGGATCCGGTGCCGGTTCGGTGGTGGCGTGGGCGCTGACCATTACCGACCTCGACCCGTTGCGCTGGGGTTTGCTATTTGAACGGTTCCTCAACCCGGAACGTGTGTCTATGCCAGATTTCGATATTGATTTCTGCCAGGAACGCCGCGACGAGGTGATCAGCTACGTTCAGGATAAATACGGCCGCGACCATGTGGCCCAGATTATCACCTTTGGTAAGCTGCAGGCGCGCGCCGTGTTGCGCGATGTCGGGCGCGTTATTGAAATGCCTTACGGGCAGGTCGACAAAATTTGCAAAATGGTGCCCAACAACCCGACCGCCCCGGTAACGCTACAGGAAGCCATCGATAGCGAACCGTTGATAGCCGACATGATCCGCGACGAACCGGAGGTCAGCCGCCTGATCGAGCTGGCCCTGCCGCTGGAAGGGCTGTACCGCCACGCTTCTACGCACGCCGCCGGTGTGGTCATTGGCGACCGACCCTTAAGCGAACTGGTGCCGCTATATCGCGACCCGCGTTCCGATATGCCGGTAACCGGCTTCAACATGAAGTTTGTCGAAAAAGCGGGACTGGTGAAGTTTGATTTTCTCGGCCTCAAGACCCTGACCGTGCTGGCCACCGCGGTTGAGCACGCGCGCGCCGGCGGCGCCGTCATTGACCTTGAATCCATCCCGCTGGATGACGCCAAGACCTTCGAGATGTTGGGCCGGGCCGAAACCCAGGGTGTGTTCCAGCTGGAAAGCGCGGGCATGAAAGATGTCTTGCGCCAGCTCAAGCCCGATGCCTTTGAGGACATCATTGCCATCGTGGCGCTTTACCGCCCGGGGCCGATGGAAAACATCCCGAGCTATATCAAGCGCAAGCACGGCACCGAAGCACCCGATTACCTGTATCCAACGTTGGAACCAATCCTCAAAGAAACGTTCGGCATCATGATTTATCAGGAACAGGTGATGCAGATTGCGCAGGAGCTTTCCGGCTTTTCGCTGGGCAATGCGGATTTGCTGCGCCGTGCCATGGGCAAGAAAATCCAGGCCGAAATGGACCTGCAACGCGCCACCTTTGTTGACGGTGCGGAAGCGCGCGGTGTCCCCAAAAACAAGGCGACGGAAATTTTCAATCAGGTGGATAAGTTCGCCGGTTACGGTTTCAACAAGTCGCACGCTGCGGCCTATGCGCTGGTCGCTTACCAGACGGCATATATGAAGGCGCATTTCCCGGTTGAGTTCATGGCCGCATCCATGACGCTGGATCTCGGCAACACCGACAAGCTTAATGCCTTCAGGCAGGAGCTGGAGCGCATGGGCATTGACCTTAACGTGCCCGACATCAACGCATCGGAAGCCACCTTCAAGGTCGAGCGCGATGAAAACAAAAAAGCGGTGGCCATTCGCTATGCCCTGGCGGCGCTGAAAAACGTTGGCGAGGGGGCCATGATGGCGCTGGTGAAGGAACGCGACGAGCATGGCCCGTTCAAGGATTTGTCGAACTTCGCCAAGCGCGTCGATGCCCACCAGGTCAACAAGCGCCAGATGGAAAATTTAATCCGCTCCGGTTCTTTTGACGGGCTGGAACCTAACCGCCGCAAGTTGATGAACGGGCTGGATGCTATTCTCGGCACCGCACAGGCTGCGCACGCAGAACGCGAAAGCGGACAGATCGGCCTGTTTGGTGGCGACGCGGCGTCGGACCCCGGTATCCGCCTGCACGATGTTGCCGATTTTTCACCGATGGATAAGTTGAAGGCGGAGTTCGACGCACTGGGCTTTTATCTTTCGGCCCATCCGCTGGATTCCTACACCAAAAGCCTGAAGCGCTTGAACGTCACGCGCTTTGGCGATGTGCTGGCGAATGGCCGTGCCGGGGCGTTTGATCTGGCCGGTACGGTGATATCAAAAAAAGAGCGCGTATCAGCCAAGGGCAACCGCTATGCCTTTGTGCAGATGTCCGATACCTCGGGCGCCTATGAGGTAACGGTGTTTTCCGACCAGTTGAGCGCCGCCGGTGAAATGCTGGAGCCGGGCAATTCGCTGTTCCTGCGCACCGCCGCCCA
>CBFCYL010000030.1:0-31868 GCA_965602455.1 uncultured Thalassospiraceae bacterium
TCATCGGGCAGGGAGGTCCATAAATTTATATCTCATCATTTTGTATGTTTGCGATGGAATTAAAGGCGTGCCGTCAATGGCCACCAATGAAAAATGGGCAGATTTCTGCCACCATTAGGTATACAGGTTGTTTAACGCCAAGCCAACACCACCCGCTAAAACCACCGCTGCTGATAAAAACGATAAGGCCAGCGCCATCTTTTTACCGATCATGGATAGCGATATGGCGTCGATATCGGCTAATCCGCAAAAGAGTAGGGACGGCATTGATGGTGGGGATTAGTGCTGAATTATTATTTTATTTCAATGCATTAGGTAAATTAGATTAAGGGTGGACTTGGCCTCGTTACATTTTGTAAATTATCCCACAGGGTCGTCAGGCCCGGTTATATGCAACTCAAATCAAGAAGAAAAAATGACAGACACAACCCAAGACTCACCAGAATACTTTTTTGGAATCATGGTGCTTAAAGACGGCAAGTGGTCACCGCACAGCAAGGTTGATGGCAGTGCGTTTGGCACCGCGTTGATCAGGGCTGAGGACGTTGACCTTGTGCCGGATTTTGATGGCGTGAAAGTGATGAAAATTCCCGTCAACAATGCCGCCGGTGTCGAGCCCAAGGAAGTATGGGTCAGTCCGCGTTTTGAGGCGCGGGCAAAGGCAGCATCAGCGAGCAAAATCCGTGCCGGGGTCAAGCAAACCCAGGAACAGTTGGCAGCAGCCCGGCGTGAAAGCGTCAAGAAGTAAGGCAGCGGTCCGCGCCGCTACCAGCCAGCAATTTCACCACAGCTGTCGTTGCATTCTCCCTAACGCAAACTTAAGCCCGCATGAGATTACTGGTTCTGGACAGCGGTTTACCCACCAACACCTTGCATATCATAGTATTTTGAATGGGGCTGTATTCGGGCCGGGTTGGGTGCTAAACTCTTTGAAAATAAAGAGCAAACAAGCTGTCACTATCAATTGGCATTAACGATCACGGCAACGGGACGGCGGTTAATGGACGAACTCAGTGAAATGACGTCCGACAGGACGTTTGATGCTTTTTCACGGCGCACTGGTATTAGCGCCGAGGATTTTGCCGACCTCAGGGCCTTGCCCCTGTTTGCCCACCTCAGTGACCCGGCGTTACAATCCCTGCTTTCCGGCAGCGTCATTCGAAATTTTGCCCAAGGCACGACGCTGTTTCTTGAGGGCGATGAGGGTGATCGTTTTTTTGTAATTCGCGAAGGCTGGGTGAAGCTTTACAAGCAAAACGAAAACGGCAACGAAATTACCATTTCTGTGGTTTCGCCCGGCGAAAGCTTTGCCGAGGCCGCCATATTCGACAATTCAAAATTTCCCGTCAACGCCTCAACCATTGCCGATTCCCGCATCCTAGTGGTGCGCGCCGAGCCGGTGTTGCGGCAATTGCGCGACACACCCGACCTGGCACTGAATATGCTGGCTTCCATGTCACGTCATCTGCGACGTGCGGTTACCCAGCTGGAGCAGATTTCTGCCATGTCCTCGACCGAGCGACTGGCTGATTTCCTGTTGCGCCTGACGGATACCGAAACCGGTCCGGCCAAGATTGTCCTGCCGCTGGATAAAGCCCTGATCGCTGCACGTTTGGGTATGCAGCCAGAAACATTCTCCCGTGCGCTGGGCAAGCTCAAAAAATATGGCGTCAGCAGCTCCGGAAGTCACGTTGATGTCGTTGACGTGAAGGTCTTGCACCAGGCCATTAAGACGGATGGCAATGAGCCTGCCGGCTGTTGTTGAACGCAATAGTTTAATAATTCCACATCTCAACGTTGTGCCATTCATCTTGGTGCTGGCCCACCCAATTGACCCCGGTCAATGCGGAATGTTTCCGTATATGACTGAATTGCTTGGGGTCTTTTGCGAGTCGAACCCCTTGCGAATTGCTAAACCGGGTCAGCATCGGGAGGAACATCAGTATGTCAGAACAATCATCTTCGGATGATGGGGATATCCCCATCATGCAGCAGTTACTGGATTCACCATTTCTGCTTTTGTTTATCGGCGTCGTGACACCCACGGTGCTTTATGTCATTTGGGGCGTCATGGAAGTTATTTCCATCCCCATTGCACCGCAATAGGAGGAAGTCATGGCTATATTCCCCCCCGTACAACGGGTTTGGTGGCGTGAGCCGATTGAAAAATCGGAAGTGCTGTGGATTTTCCTGGCGTTCATCTGGGCGCTGATCATGTTTTTCATGATGCCGTACTGGCATTTTGCCGGCGACCAAAACCTTTCCAACGAGGCTTACAAGATCCGCCCCGAGGTTTACGGCGAAAAGGTCGAGGCCTGGGCTGATAAATACACCGTTCGCGAACATGCCGACACCGGCATTCCTGTCGTCAAGCCGCCCGCCGGCGGCGATATCTATATGCTCGGTCGGTTGTGGGAATGGTGGCCGGTTCTGGAGCTGGAAAAGGGGCAGTCTTATCGTATGCACCTTTCGTCAGTGGACTGGATGCACGGTTGGTCGCTGTTGCCGGAGAACATCAATATTCAGGTTCACCCCGAATACGAAATGATATTCACCATCACGCCAACCAGCAGTGGTGAATTTTCCGTTGTCTGTAATGAATTTTGCGGTATTGGCCATCACACGATGGTTGGCAAAATCTTTGTGACCGAATAGGGGGGGGCGAGTTTATGTCAAACGCACAATTCAGGACTTGCCCGGATACGGGCTTTAAAATCGATCTTTCCGCTGACAAGCTGGTCAAGTGGAACGCGGTTACCGCCATCGTCTTCCTGTTGGTTGGTGGCCTGTTTGGCCTGTTGGTCGCGCTGACGCGCTGGCCGGCGGTTCATCTTCTTCCAGCTGATCTTTTCTACCTGGCGCTGACGGCGCACGGTCTGGACGCGCTTTTGGTTTGGTGCATCTTTTTCGAAATGGCCCTGCTTTACTTCTGTTCGGCCATTCTGCTGAACTCCAGGCTGGCGTTGCCGAAACTAGGCTGGCTGCAATATATTTTGATGTTGGGTGGCGCGGCCATCACCAACGTTGCCGTGTTAATGGGCGATTCCAGCGTGATGTTCACGTCCTATCCGCCGATGATGGCAGCACCCATTTTCTACCTCGGCATTATCCTCTTTGCCGTCGGCGCGTTGCTGGGTTGTGTGGTGTTTTTCGCCACGCTGTATGTGGCACGTAAGGAGCGCACCTATGAGGGCTCCTTGCCGCTGGTAACGTTCGGCGCCCTGACGGCGGCGATCATCGCCGTGTTTACCATTGTTTCCGGCGCCGTGATCCTTATCCCGACGCTGGCGTGGTCCGCAGGCTTCATCGGTTCCATCGACACCCTGATGTACAGGGTCGTGTGGTGGGGCATGGGCCATTCGTCACAACAGATCAACGTGGCGGCGCAGATTGCGGTCTGGTATGCCATCGCGGCGATTTTGTTTGGTGCCAAACCGCTTTCGGAAAAGGTTAGCCGCACGGCGTTCTTGCTGTACATCTTGTTCCTGCAACTGGCGAGCGCGCATCACCTGTTGGTGGATCCGGCACTCAGTTCGGAATACAAGATTTTCAACACGTCATACGCGCTTTATCTTGCCGTCCTCGGCTCGATGATCCACGGCCTGACCGTTCCCGGTGCCATTGAGGCCGCACAACGCAAGAAGGGCTATAACAACGGCCTGTTCGAGTGGTTACGCAAGGCGCCATGGGGTAACCCGGTGTTTTCCGGCATGGCCTTGTCGGTGGTGTTGTTCGGGTTCCTGGGCGGTATTTCCGGCGTCATGATGGGCACCGAACAGCTCAACATTATCACCCATAACACTGCCTACGTGCCGGGCCATTTCCACGGCACGGTGGTGGTGGGCACCACGCTTGCCTTCATGGCCTTAAGCTACTGGCTGGTGCCGGTATTGTGGCAGAAGGAAATGTTCCTGCCCGGCCTCGCCAAATGGCAGCCGTACCTGTTCGGCCTCGGCATGGGTGGGGTTGCGGTGTTTATGATGGGTGCCGGCACACTCGGGGTGCCGCGTCGTCATTGGGATATGTCGTTTGCTGACGCGATCATGTCTCATGACTTTCCGGCCGCCGCCTACATGATGATGGGCCTTAACGGAATCTCCGCCGTTATCGGCTCCATTGGCGCCGCCATCTTCATCGTCAACATGGTTGGAACCTTGCTTCTCGGCAAAGCGAAGCAGCCCGCCGCTGCTCCGGCTCCCGAACCAGCCATGCCGAACGCTGCCACCGCTTACGGCAGTGCCGGAACCATGGCCGTCCCGGGGACGTTTGTCCTGGCCATGGTGTTCCTGGTCTCCTTCGTCCTCTATTACTTCGTCAACTGGAAGTACCTGTCGGGCGTTTGGGGGCTCAGTTAATGTCAAACTAAGGCCCGAAAGGCCATCAACTCCAAGGGCGGGCGCCAATACTCCCCCAACTACCCCCGGCGCCCGCCCTTTTTTCTTTTCTTTTTTCACTCGGCGCTTCACCATGAACCATATGAAGCCGAACCACCCACCGCGAAATTACTCAAAGCTCGCCGCGCCCACTATCTTCATGGTCGCAGCATTGTTAGCGCTACCGGTTTTTTTCGTTTTGCTGGCGCTGCCGGCATGGGCACAAACCGGGTCGGCAAAAACCGGTAACGCCGCCGATATTTCCAATTCATATGACGGCAAAGTTGATAAGGATCGTGCGTTGGCCGTCAGCCAGGCCGCTATCGGTCGCGTGGTTGGCGATTACAACTTTCTCGACACCCACGGCAACAAAATCAAACTGTCGGATTATCGCGGCAAACCGCTGGTCATCAGCTTTGTTTACAGCAGCTGTTCTGATGTTTGCCCGGTGATTATCAAGACCCTTGAGAATGCAGACGAAGTAGCGAGGGATGCGCTGGGCGAAGATGCCTATGCCATGATCACGGTGGGCTTTGATGTTGCTTCAGACACCCCGACACGGATGCAAAGTTTTGCCCGCAAGTACCGGATTCCACTTTCCGATCATTGGCGGTTTGTCAGTGGCGAGCTTGGCGACATTTTGGGGCTGAGCGATGATACCGGGTTTATATTTTTCAGGTCGCCCAAGGGCTTTGACCATCTGACCCAAACCACCATCCTGGATAAGGACGGGCGCGTACACCGCCAGATTTATGGTGAGGCTTTTGAAACGCCGCATTTCGCTGACCCGCTGAAAAACCTGGTGTTTGGCACCACCACGCCCTACGCCAGCATAGACGACTTCATCAAGAAGGTGCGCCTGTTTTGCACCATCTATGACCCGGTTGTTGACAAGTATCATTTTGAATACGCCATTTTCTTCCGCCTCATCGTTGGCGCCGTTATTTTACTGGCCATGGCCACGTTTCTGGTGCGCTGGACATGGAATAATTATCGTCACCCGCCCGGTGGAGGTGATAAGCCTGTGTAACCCTATGCGCATATGGTTTTGATCCCGGTCAATGGCCACACCCGGGGCGTAGCGTAAACCGAATGTGGCGTTCCGCAATCCATAAGACCCGCAGGAGAAACCCGCTTCTTGGTACACCTTCGCACACCCTTACAGGTCCTGTTCAATTATAGCGAGAAGGGCCTAGACCGCGTGTTCAGCCCTAGCTGGAACCCTTTGCGCCACCTCGGCGCCATGGCCTTCTTCCAGTACTGGATTGCCGCGGTAACCGGTATTTTCGTTTACATTTTTTTCGAACCCTCGGTCGATGGGGCCTATGATTCAATCGAGGCCATGACCCACGACCAGTGGTACCTGGCCGGTATCATGCGCAGCCTGCATCGTTATTCATCTGACGGCATGGTTCTGATTATGGCGCTGCACCTAATTCGCGAATGGACGTTCGATCGCTTTAAGGGCGTGCGCTGGTATGCGTGGTTTACCGGCGTTGCCGTGATCTGGTTTTTGTATATGTCCGGTCTTTCCGGCTATTGGCTGGTGTGGGATGAACTGGCGCAATATGTGGCTATCGGTTCTATGGAATGGCTTGACTGGCTGGGTATATTTGGTGAACCGGCGGCCAACAATTTCCTTAAACCCGGCGACCTGACAGATCGCTTTTTCACCCTGCTGGTTTTCACCCATATTTTTGCACCCCTGTTTTTGCTGTTCATCATGTGGATTCATGTGGTGCGTGTGTCACAACCGAAAATCAACCCGCCCATGGCGCTGGCCGTTGGCACCACGGTTGCGTTATTGGTGCTGGCATTGGTCAAGCCGGCCATCAGCCACGGTCCGGCTAATCTTGCAACCGTGCCGACCGAATTGAACCTGGATTGGTTCTATATGCTGTTTTACCCCGTGTTTGATGCCTGGGGCCCGGGGGCGTTGTGGGCGTTGGCTATCGGTGGGTCGTTGGTTCTGGCGCTGTTGCCGTGGCTTCCGCCCATGAAGTTGTCGCCGGCACCGGTGGTAACGCTGGACCACTGCAATGGTTGTGGTCGTTGTTATGACGACTGCCCTTATGGCGCGATTTCCCTGAACGTACGCAGTGATGGCAAGCCCTATGAACGCGAAGCGGCGGTCGACCCGGCGCTATGTACGCGATGCGGTATTTGCGTTGGCTCATGCCCGACCGCAACCCCGTTTCGCAGCGAAGACGAGCTCATTCCCGGCATTGACCTGCCGGCACTCAGTTTGAAGGACATGCGAAAACGAACCGATACTGCCATCGCCGAAGCGGCGGCCGGGCGCGAAGGCGGCGGCGTGGTGGTGGTTGGGTGCGACCATGGGTGCGATGTTGAAAATCTTGGCGTCGACGGTGCGGCGGCCCTGAAGCTGCCCTGCGTTTCCATGTTACCGCCTTCGTTTATTGACTACATGGTTTCGAACGGTGCCGCCGGGGTCATGGTGGCGGGTTGTCCGGAATGTGGTTGTCGTTTTCGTTTTGGCGTCATGTGGATGCAGGACCGCCTTGAAGGCCGGCGCGACCCTTACTTGCGCAAACGGGTGCCGCGTGAGCGTGTGCGCACCCATTGGGCCTCACCCATAGATGATGCAGAATTGAAAACCGATATTGGTCAATTTCTGAGCGACCTCAATACGACACCACGGGAGGATTCCGATGAGCGGTAATTTTTCCAACGTATCGTGGTTTTATCTGGTGCCGGTATTATTTTTCGGCCCGATATTCCTGCTGGTGTTTTATAATTTTGGTATCAAGCTGCTGTTTAAAAGCGACCCCGAGGGTAAGGAGTTTCGACGTCAGGAGCGTGAACAGGCAGAGCGCATAGAGGCCCGCCGGGCGCGTAAATCCGGCGCCAAGGAACGAACGGCGCACGGTGCAACAAAACCTTCGGCGTTATGGCTGGCACAGGGCGTTTTTTTTATAGGTTTTGCCGCCATCGTCGGCTTTTTTTCAAATTCACCGACCTATCGGAGTGTGGAGGAAGGCGACGCAATGATTAAGCTCAGCCTCAGTCATCCCGGTGATCGTAAGGTGGAGTGTGTAAAGCGCACGCGCAAAGAACTTGCCAAACTGGCGCCTAACATGCGCGCCATCATGAATTGTTCGCGCGAACGCTGGCCGGTGCTGATTGAGTTGAGCATTGACGGGAAGATGGTTTTCAATGGTGAGCGTAAACCGGCCGGGTTATGGGGGGATATGTCGTCAAGCTTTTACGAACGCTTTTCCGTTCCCGCCGGAAAACACGTGATTTCGGTGCGACTGAACGACAACCGCAGTCGGGACGGGTTTAGCCAAACGCTTAATCAGACCATAAACCTTAAACCGGCTCAAAATCTGGTCATTGGCTTTAACGAAGACGGCAGCGGTTTTTACCTTCGCTGAGCGCCGCCTCAGTTGTGCAGGGCATGGAAGCTTTTATCCAGGGTGCGGAAATGGTTGCTGAACCATGCATCCAGCTCCGGCGCCAGGCGTGCATACGCTTTTTCATCATCACCCTTGGTGACGTCGTCCATGATGTCGCGAATTTCCTCAAGCAGGCGCTCGTGGTCTTCCTTGTGCGCCGGGTAGCCATCAAACTTGATTTCGCGCATGATTTTCTCTTCCAGCGCAAAGTGACCCTCGATCAGGGCGTGGATATTTCCCAGTGCGCTGGCGACCTCAGCCTTGGCACAGCCCACCTCAAGGCGTTCGGCGAACAGATTTATCAGGCCAATCAGGGTTTCGTGCTCGTGATCCACCTCTGGGATGCCCAATTTGAAGCTGTCGTTCCACTCAATCAACATGGCAATCCCCTTAGTCCGTCATAATTTTAAGCCCAGCCAGTGGCTCAATTTGAGCTAACAAGAGGCACTTTAGACACCCATCTTATCCCCATAAGTGAGCGGCGAATTGACCGCTGTCAAGGTTGCAGACGGGGCTGCATTATAGGCTTCGCATATAGAGATGACCAATGATTCCGGCCTGCAATTTATGGTCGCACGTCAACACGGAGGAATACCATGACGTACAGAACAATACTGTCCACTATCGCTGGCGCTGCCATCTTGGCGGCGACCTCGGTTGTGGGAACCGCATCGGCCGCAGAAGTGCCAAAGCTTTCCGCCGCCGAAATAACAAAAGCCAACAAAATCTTTTTTGAAAGATGCGCTGGCTGCCATGGTGTGTTGCGTAAGGGCGCGACGGGCAAGCCGTTAACGGTGGATATCACCCGCGAACGCGGCATGGAAGCCCTAGTTGACACCATGACCTACGGCACACCTACGGGCATGCCGAACTGGGGCACGTCAGGCGAAATGTCGAAAGCTGACATTGAGTTGATGGCCAAGTACCTGATGATAGAACCGCAAGAGCCGCCGCAGTGGGGCATGAAGGAAATGCGCGACAGCTGGAAAGTTGTTGTGGCGCCCAAGGATCGCCCCAAGAAGAAGATGAACAACATCAACCTGGAAAACGTGTTCTCGGTGACGTTGCGTGACGCTGGCCAGGTTGCGGTTATTGACGGCGATACACATAAGATCGTCACCGTCGTTAAAACCGGCTACGCGGTGCATATCTCGCGTCTGTCGGCATCGGGCCGCTACTTGTTCGTTATCGGTCGCGACGCTCAGGTCAACATGATCGACCTGTGGATGAAAACACCGGCGACGGTGGCCCAGATCAAACTGGGTATTGAGGCACGCTCTGTCGAAACGTCCAAGTACAAAGGCTACGAAGACAAGTACGCCATTGGCGGCACCTACTGGCCGCCGCAATACACCATCATGGATGGTGACACGTTGGAGCCGCTGAAAATTGCTTCGACCCGTGGTTACACCGTGGATGATCCTGCCGAATACCACCCCGAGCCGCGTGTGGCCGCCATCGTGGCATCGCACTATCGCCCGGAGTTCATCGTCAACGTCAAGGAAACGGGCAAGATCCTGTTGGTCAACTATAAGGACATAGAAAACCTTACCGTGACCACCATTGCCACCGAACGCTTCCTTCATGATGGCGGCTTCGACAGCACCAAGCGCTACTTCCTGACCGCGGCTAACGCGCGCAATACCATCGTTGTGATCGACACCAAGACCGGCAAACTGGTCAAGTTGATCCGCGAAGGCGTGGGCGCAACCCCGCATCCGGGCCGTGGCGCCAACCTGATCCATCCCAAGTTTGGACCAGTGTGGGCGACCAGCCACCTGGGCGATGATTCGATCATCCTGATCGGCACCGACCCAGCCAAGCACCCGAAAGAAGCTTGGAAGGTGGTTGACACACTCGATGGCATGGGCGGCGGTTCGCTGTTCATCAAGACCCACCCCAACTCCAAGAACCTGTGGGTCGATGCGCCGTTGAACTCGGACGAAGAGATCTACCAGTCCATCGGCGTGTTTGATGTTAACGACCTTTCCAAGGAAGTTACCATCCTGCCGATTGCCAAGTGGGCGGATCTCGGCGAAGGCGCCAAGCGCGTCGTGCAGCCGGAATACAACAAAGCTGGCGACGAGGTCTGGTTCTCTGTCTGGAACGGCAAGACCCAGAAATCGGCCATCGTTGTGGTTGACGACAAGACCCGTAAACTCAAGAAGGTAATCAAGGACAAGCGCCTTGTGACGCCAACGGGTAAGTTCAACGTCTACAACACGATGAACGACGTCTACTGAGCCTCAATCGGGGCGGGGATTTTCCCCGCCCCGATCTCTCTCAGGGCATGGCATTAACAAAAACAAGAGACCCCCTTGATGAAAATCCAATCACCTAAGCCCGGAACGGTTTATCTGGTCGGCGGTGGCCCGGGCGACCCGGAACTGCTGACCGTCAAGGCGCACCGTGTGCTTCAGGAAGCCGATGTGGTTGTTTTCGACCGCCTGGTGTCGCCCCAAATTGTCGACCTGGTTCCTGCTGATCGCACCCGTGTGTATGTTGGCAAACAGTCGGGCAACCACACCTTGCCGCAGGACCGCATCAACGACCTGCTGGTTAAGCTGGCCCTGACCAACGAACGGGTTGTCCGCCTGAAAGGCGGGGATCCTTACATTTTCGGGCGCGGCAGCGAGGAAGCACTCTACCTTGCTGAAAACGATATTCCCTTTGAAATTATTCCCGGCATCACGGCCGCCGCCGGTATCAGCGCCGCCACCGGCATTCCGTTGACCCACCGTGGCCTCGCCACCGGCACCCGGTTTGCTACCGGCCATGGCCGCGACGGCACGGAACTGGACCTCGACTGGAATAATCTGGCCGACCCCAACACCACGCTGGTGCTGTATATGGGGCTGGCCAAGCTGCCGGAACTCAGCGCCCGGTTGATTGAGGCCGGGCTGGCGCCGGATACACCGGCCGCCGCCATTGCCAACGGTACCCAGACTGAACAGCGCCAGTGCGTTTCCACGCTGGCTGGGCTACCATCAGAAATGGCCGAGCTTGGCTTCACGACCCCGGTGCTGTTTTTGATCGGGCGTGTGGTTGGGCTGGCCCATGAACTGAACTGGCAGGGCCTGGTCTATGAATCCGCATCCTCAGAATCGGAAAAAACCGATACGGCCACAAGCGACCGTGCCCGCGAGGCCTGACCGCATGAAATTGGCGATGGTGGCAGTTGCGCTAACGGCGTGGCCGTTGGTGGCGTTTGCCGAAGTTCCCCCGGCGCGGCAAGCCGAGCTGCTTTACGTGTTGCAGCAAGATTGCGGCTCGTGTCACGGCCTGACGCTCAAGGGCGGCTTGGGCACGTCCTTGCTTCCCGCAGAATTGGCCGGACGCGATATTCAGGATATCACTGACGTTATTCTCGACGGCGTGCCCGGAACGCCCATGGCACCGTGGAAGGCACTGTTAAGCGAAGATGAAGCCCGCTGGATGGCCGATGCCCTGAAACAGGGCCTTGCCGTGCCTAAATAACCACTACGAACGGAAACAAGAATGCGCGAACCAATCATCCAAAAAATATCGCTGCCGATTTTAATCATGGGCTTTGCCCTGCTGCTTGGTGCCTGCGCTACCCAGGGCCTGCGCGGCAGCGCCGATATGGGCATCGTGGTTGAACGCACCACGGGTTCGCTGCTGGTGGTGGAAAACACCACCAACACGCAACTTGCCCGTATTGAAGGGCTTGGCGACCTCAGTCATGCCTCGGCGGTGTATTCGCGCGACGGGCGCTATGCCTATGTGTTCGGGCGTGATGGAGGTTTGAGCAAAATAGATATCCTGACGGGTCGCCTCGTCAAGCGGGTGCTGCAATCGGGCAATTCCATCGGTGGCGCTATTTCGCAGGATGGAAAGCTGGTGGCGGTTTCCAACTATGAACCGGGCGGGGTGCGCGTGTTTGACAGCGAAACTTTGGCGATTGTTGCCGATATGCCGACTGCATCCAAGGTCATCGGTTTGGTGGACGCACCGGAAAACCGTTTTATATTTTCGCTATATGACACTGGTGAAATCTGGATTGCCGACATGACGAGCCCGGCGGCACCCGCCATTACCAAGTTTAAGGATGTCGGCACCCAGCCCTACGATGGCTTGATTACGCCGGACGGACGCTATTACATCGTTGGCCTGTTCGGTGAAGACGGTATGGTTCTGGTCGATCTGTGGCACCTCGACCAAGGGCCAAAACGCATATTGAACCACTATGGCCGCGGCGAAGAACCGCTGCCGGTTTATAAAATGCCTCATCTGGAAGGCTGGGCCGTAGCCGGGAACCTTGCGTTCATGCCCGCCGTCGGTCGCCACGAGGTGTTGGTGGTGGATATGACCACATGGAAAGAGGTTGGGCGCATTCCGGTTCATTCTCAGCCCGTATTTGTGATGGCAAGGCCAGACGGGCGTCAGGTCTGGGTAAACTTCGCTTACCCTGATAATGACGTCGTGCAGGTTATTGATGTGCACAAGCGCGAAATTATGGCGACCCTGGTGCCCGGGCCGGGCATTATGCACATGGAATTCACGGCGCGTGGCGAAAGCGTGTGGGTTTCGGTGCGTGACCGCGATATGATCAAGGTTTACGACACCCAAACCCTTGAAGAACGCACCCAAATGCCCGCTCAAAAACCAAGCGGCATTTTCTTCACATGGCGGGCCGGGCGCATAGGGCTTTAACGGAGATACGACGAATGAACCCGCCGAACACCCTTGGCAAGCACATCTTGAATGATTTTCAGCGCGATTTTCCGTTGGTGTCGCGCCCCTATGCGGCCATGGCCGAGGCGCTTGGCGTTCACGAGGGAGATGTTCTCGACGCCCTGGGTGAGCTGTGTGAAAACGGCGCCATCAGCCGCGTTGGCGCGGTGCTTAAGCCGGGTACGGTTGGCGCCAGCACACTGTGTGCCATGGCGGTAGACGAAGACCGCCTTGAAGAAGTAGCGGGCATTGTCAGCGGCTTTGAGGCCGTCAACCACAATTACGAACGCGAACACCGCTTGAACCTGTGGTTCGTGGTTACCGCCGCCGACGATGAAACTCTGAAAACCGTTCTTGATGATATTCGCACAGCAACCGGGCATGAACTGATTAACCTGCCGATGGTCGAAGGCTACCACCTTGACCTCAGCTTTGCCCTGAAGTGGAACTGAGATGAACCAGCATCTCGACAATATCGATAAGCGCCTACTCGCTGCCATTGAGGCGGGGTTGCCGCTTTCGCCCGCGCCCTTCGCCGAAATCGGCGCGCGGGTGGGCCTGAGCGAGGCCGACGTCATTTCCCGCCTGAAGGTGCTTTGCGATGGCGGTATCATCAAACGTTTCGGCGTGGTTGTGCGCCATCGTGAACTGGGCTATGTGGCCAACGCCATGGTGGTTTGGGATGTGCCGGATGCCGAGATTGCTGAAATCGGCAGCCGCATGGCGAAGTTTGATTTCGTAACCCTTTGTTACCAGCGCCCCCGGCGGTTGCCGGACTGGCCCTATAACCTGTTTTGCATGGTGCATGGGCGCGAACGCGACCATGTGCTAGAGCAGGTAGAAATGCTGGCCCGCGAATGCGGTCTCGAAAACACGCCGCGCGACGCCTTGTTTTCCAAGCGCCGCTTCAAGCAGCGCGGTGCGCATTACTTTGGCGCCCATTCCGCCCAGACAACCATGGTCGGGGAATAGGCATGAACGAAGACCATACCCTCGATGCCACCGACCGCGCCATCATCAACGCCCTGCAGGGCGGTTTTCCGTTGGTCGAACGCCCGTTTGCCGAGGCGGCAGCGGGGCTGGACGTAACCGAGGATGACCTGATGGTGCGCATTGAAGGCATGTTGGAAACCGGCGTGTTGAGCCGCTTCGGCCCCATGGTTCATGCCGAACGCCTCGGCGGTGGCCTGACACTGGCGGCCATCGAAGTCCCGGAAGCGGATTTTGAGCGCGTAGCTGAAACCGTTAATGCCTTTCCCGAGGTGGCGCACAATTACCAGCGCGATCACCGCCTGAACATGTGGTTCGTGGTGGCCACCGAAACGCCCGAACGTATTGGTGAAGTGATTGCTGAAATCGAGAAGCAAACGGGCCTTGCGGTCTATGATATGCCCAAGGAAGAAGAATTTTTTATCGGGCTTAAGTTTGAGGTTTGAGCATGTTTGACGACGTTGACCGGCGCATCATCAAGGCAACACAGGCGGGCCTGCCCATCTGTGCGGAGCCTTACGCCGCGGTTGCCCGCGAGATGGGCATGGATGCCGGTGACGTTATCGAGCGTATGGGGCGCATGTTAGAAAGCGGCATCATCCGGCGCATCGGCGCGGTTCCCAACCATTACAAGCTGGGCTATGGCGCCAACGCCATGACGGTCTGGGATGTGGAAGACGCCAAAGTGGCCGAGCTTGGCCCGGCAGTGGGTGAGCTGGATTTTGTAAGCCATGCCTACCGCCGGCCGCGCCATATGCCCCAGTGGCCCTACAACCTGTTTGCTATGGTGCATGGGCGCGACCAAAATGAAGTGAATGAAAAGGCGGCGCAGATCAAGAGCCTGCTGGGTGACGCCTGTCGGGCATCGGAAATGTTGTTGAGCACACGGATATTGAAAAAAACCGGTCTTAGACTGGTAGCCTGAGGATAAAACATGTTTCGCATCAGCCAGTTCATGCGCGAATTGACCAGCCCCACGGCGCCGGGCCCACGGCGGAACCCGCCGGGGCCGGTGGTTATATGGAACCTGACCCGGCGCTGCAACCTGACGTGCAAGCATTGTTATGCGTTGGCGGTGGACAAGCCGTTTCCCGGCGAACTGACCACCGATGAAGCCTTTGCGGTTATGGACGACCTTAAGGCTTTTCACGTTCCGGCGTTGATTCTTTCCGGTGGTGAACCGATGCTGCGTGACGACATTCACACCATTGCGTCGCGCGCCAGGGATATGGGGTTTTATGTTGGCCTGTCCACCAACGGTACGTTAATCGGCGAAGAAGAAATTAAAACGGTTGCCGATGTCGGTTATGACTACATCGGCATATCCATCGACGGAACCTGCGAAACGCACGACAAGTTCCGCCGCCTCGAAGGCGCCTACGAATCATCCATGCACGCGGTGCGCCTTGCTGTGGAACGCGGGCTCAAGGTAGGCTTGCGCTTTACCATGACCATGGACAACCAAAACGAGCTGGATGACATTCTCGACCTGCTGGATAAAGAAAAAATAGACCGCTTTTATTTTTCACACCTGAATTATGCCGGACGCGGCAACCATAACCGTCGTGATGATGCCCACTTCGACGCCACCCGCATCGCCATGACCAAGATATTCGACCGGGCGTGGGCTTATGAACAGGCGGGCACGCCCAAGGAATTCGTCAGCGGCAACAACGATGCCGACGGCGTGTTCCTGAAGTTCTGGGTCGAGGAGCATTTTCCCGACAAGGCGGCGCACATTACCGCCAAGCTGAAACAATGGGGCGGCAACGCTTCCGGCGAAAACGTCGCTAATATTGATAACGTCGGCAACGTGCACCCCGATACCATGTGGTGGCACCACACCATGGGCAACGTAAAGGAGCGCCCGTTTTCGGAAATCTGGATGGACACATCCGACCCCCTGATGGCGGGCCTGAAAGCCCGGCCACGTACCGTGGGGGGGCGTTGCGGCGCCTGCGCCCATTTTGCCATATGCGGCGGTAACACCCGGGTGCGTGCCGAGCAGGTGACGGGCGATGCGTGGGCCGAAGACCCCGGCTGTTACCTGACGGACGCCGAAATCGGCATCAGGGAAGGCGAAGGCGGAGAACGCGTCAAGGTTTCAACTTATTCAAAGGGCGCGCGCCGTGCCGGGGAATAATATGCCGTTCAAACCTGCCTATCGTGTCTTGCTCATTGTGCTGGCGACTGTGCTGGCGGCTTCAGCGAGCGCGCAGGCACAAACCAAAGACGCCAATGCGCTCTACATGGAGCATTGCGCCGCCTGTCACGACGCCGGACGCCTTGGCGCCATGGGCCCGGCGCTGTTGCCGGGAAATCTGGGTCGCCTGAAGAAAAAGGCCGCCGCCAACGTAATCGCCAACGGTGCGCCCGCCACCCAGATGCCAGCGTATGGCAAGACCTTGAATGCTGATGAGATCAATGCGCTGGTGGAACTGATCTACACGCCGCTTGCCGAACTGCCGACGTGGGGCGAGGCGGATATAATCGCCAGCCGGGTCGAGCACACGCCAGTATCCGAGCTTGTGACGGCGCCGGTGCACAAGGCCGACCCGATGAACCTGTTTACCGTGGTCGAGATTGGCGATCACCACGTCACTATTTTGGACGGCGACAAGTTCGAGTCCATCTGGCGGTTTCAGTCACGCTTTGCGCTGCATGGCGGGGCCAAGTATTCGCCCGATGGACGGTTTGTCTATTTCGGTTCCCGTGATGGCTGGGTCAGCAAATATGACCTCTGGGGGCTGGTGCCGGTGGTGGAAGCGCGCGCCGGAATTAACCTGCGCAACATTGCCGTTTCCGCCGATGGTCGCTACGTCATGGCGGCCAATTATCTGCCGCATACGTTGGTGCTGCTCGACGCCAATGACCTCAGCCCGATCAAGATTTTTGAAGCGGGTGACGCCAAGGGCAACACGTCTCGCGTCAGCGCCGTTTACACCGCGCCACCGCGTAAAAGTTTTGTTGTGGCGCTCAAGGATGTGCCGGAAATGTGGGAAATTTCCTACGCCGACAACCCGCGCCCGGCGGTATTGGGCCGACCGCATAACTTCCAGAAAGACCAGATGGAAGGGGCGTTTGATTTTGGCCCGTTTCCGCTGCAACGCATCAAGCTTGAGGATTATCTGGACGACTTTTTCTTTAACCAGTCATATTCCACCGTTATCGGTGCGGCGCGCAATGTGAAGCAGGGCCAGGTGGTTAACCTGAACGCCCGTCGGCGCATTGCCACTTTTCCGCTTGATGGCATGCCGCACTTGGGCTCCGGCATCATCTTTGATTTTGAGGGCCGCCCGGTGCTGGCAACACCGCACCTGAGTGAAGGTGTCGTTAGCGTGATTGATATGGAAACATGGCAGGTTATTCGCCGCATCGAGACCATGGGCCCCGGCTTTTTCATGCGCAGCCACGACAACACGCCTTATGCATGGGTGGATGTTTTCTTTGGCCCCAACAAGGATGTTTTACACGTTATCGACAAGCGGACGCTGGAAATCGTCAAGACCCTGAAGCCAGCCCCCGGCAAAACGGCGGGCCATGTGGAGTTCGACAAGGACGGCCGCTATGTGCTGGTTAGCATTTGGGAAAATGACGGTGCGCTGGTGATTTATGACGCCAAAACCCTGGAAGAGGTCAAGCGCCTGCCGATGAACAAGCCGTCGGGGAAATACAACGTTTACAACAAGATCAACTACGCCCGCGGCACCAGCCACTAATGTTGATCCTATACATCGAAGCGCCCATGTTCGGTATTTTTATCGAGGCGTTGCGCTTCAATGACGCGACCGTTCATAACGCCATAGACGCCGGCGGGCAAAATTTGCGCCGCGATAACCGCCCCGCCCAGATTAAACGGGCCATCTGAATCGTGAAGCGAGTGCGGCCGCATTGCCCCCGTAAGGACGATGGTTTTCCCGGTTATTCGCTCTGCCAGCCAACGCGCACTTTCACCCATAGTACCGGTGCCATGGGTTATGACGATCGATAGTTCGTGCGCAGAACGAACGGCCTCGATAATGGCATTGCGGTCGGTATCATCAAAATCAAGACTGTCTTTCAACATCAGGGTCTGGACCTGCACCGCATGGCAGCGGCCAATGGACAGCATTTCGGGGATGTGCGTTGTGCCGTTTGCGTCAAATGAAAGCTTCTCGGTCAGGGGGTCATGCACCTTGTCGATGGTGCCGCCAGTAACAACAATCCTGACATCCTTATTGGGCATTGGTTTGCCCTCCCTTTGTTCTTGCAAGCTTAATGTATTATGCTGGCTGGCAGATGAACAGTGGAGTGTTGTGAATGCGGTTATTTTATCCCTCAGCGGCGATTTTTTCCGTCGCATTACTTGCCATACCAGCGTGGGCGGGCGAGGCCGACGTGGTGGATGTGCGCGTTCGCGCACAATCGGAAGGGGTTTACAGCTTTGACGTTTCAGTCAGGCACGCCGATGATGGCTGGGGTCATTATGCCGATGCATTTGAAATTATCGGCCCGGATGGCGTTGTATTGGGAACGCGTATTTTAGCGCACCCTCACGATAACGAACAACCGTTCACCCGATCACTCTCGGGTGTGCCGGTTCCGGCAGGTTTAAGTGTTGTTGGTGTTCGTGCTCGCGACCTGGTGCATGGTCTGGGTGGCGTGGTGATGCAGGTGCGCATTCCGGGACATTGAGTCAATGCTCAACGCCCGCTGCCTGAAGACCGGCAGCCCGTTAGTTGTTCAGTGCGCCCTTGTTGATCCAGCGCCGCAACAGCGTTTTTTCCCATTTGGTCAGGTCTTTGCGGCCATGGGGCATCTTTAGCTCCGGGCCGGCACGCCCTTCAATTAATACCATCATGTTGCTGGTGAAAGCATCGCCGGGGACGATGACAGGGCCGTGTTCGGTGCCCTTCATCACGCCCTCGTAGCTGGTCAGGTCAAGCCCACTTGCTTGTTGGCCTTGGCCACCCTTGGCGTGACATTCAGAGCAATGTTTTGTCAGAATAGGAAGGATTTCGCGCTCAAACGTGGCGTGATCGGCACTGGCGGCTGCGGGCATAGCCAGCCCGAAGACGAAGGCCCCAAGCAGGAACCCCTTCTGAACAGAAATGCAGGATTTTTTTACCTTAAACATTGTCATCTCCTTTCATTTCAAGATATTCACCCGGTAAAACCTAGGGCAGGGCTCGCTTCGGCTCCGTGTCCATGCTTTTGCCCTCGAAGATCGGTATAAAACGGCTGATGATATAATACAGCACAAACGGGCCAATGAAAATAGTACTGGCCGTCAACACCCCTTCCTTGGCAAAAAACTCAAACTCATAGTCGACAAAGCCGCGTTCGGACTTAGAAATCAGCTGTCCGCCGACGACCACGTTGAAGCGCATGACCAGCACCTGGAGTATTAACATCAGGCTGCCAAGATTACCCAGATACAGCAGCGATTTTCCCCTGATATCCAGCAGCGAGACGATTCCGAGAACCAGTATCGGCCCTAATGACAGGAAGCCCATTTGGCCAAGAACGTAGGATTCAAACAGCGGCCCCATCAGCAAGGGTTTGATAACGGCCCAGTGGGCCCCTTGTTCGTAACTGACAAAGGTAATTTCCAGAATCTCCAGTGCATAATCAAGAATGAACGCCATCCACAGCGTGATCATGAATTTTTTAATCAGGACGTAGTCATAGTCCTGTTGTCGACGCCACATGAGGAAACTGTACATAAGAAACATCATCGCGATGCCGCTGACGATGGCCGAAGACAGGAAGATAAATGGTTGCAGCGGCGTTGCCCACCAGGCGACCGCCTTAACGGAACCAAACACGAACCCAACGTAGCCATGCAGCAGGCAGGCCCACGGTATGCCGATGCCGGCAAGGAACTTGGCGAATTTCTTGTCGTACTTGGCCGATTCCGGGTTGTATTCGGTAATGCCCAAGCACAACACTTTCCAGAAAAGTGCCATATACCCCGTTGCCTCATTAGCCTTTTCAATGAAGACCTTGCGGTAGATGACCCAAATCTCGATCATCAGCAACACCAGATAGCTGGAATACACGTAACCGAAAATACTCATCGCCGAGGTTGTGTGTGGCGTCATGTAAATCTGGTAGAACCGCTGTGGCTGGCCGAGATGAACCAGCAGGGGCATAGCGGCGAATACACCAAAACAGAACGCCGAAACCAGTGCAAAATTGGCTATCGGCTTGAATTCCTTAACGCCGAAAACATGATACATGGATGACAACACAAAAGCGCCGGCAACCAACCCCGTAATGTAGGGGTAAATTACAATCATGATTGACCACGTCACGTGGGCATTGTTGGGGAAAATGTAATTGACCAGTGCGTCGGCCGGCAGTCCCATTGTGTCCATCACACGACCTCCCTTGGCAGACCGATGTAAAAGCACGTCGGGTCGGTATGCATTTCAGGTTTCAGAACCATCCATTTATCGGCTTCAAAGATTTTCGAGACTTCACTTTCGACATCATTAAGGTCACCAAATAACCGGGCTTTTTGTGGGCACACCGTAACGCAGGCGGGCAACAGCCCTTTTTGGACCCGGTGGTAACACCATGTGCATTTATCGGATTTATGTTCGACAGGGTTGATAAAACGCGCTGCGTAAGGGCAAGCCTGGACGCAATAGCCGCAGGCCATGCAGTAATCACGATCAACCAGAACAAAGCCTTCCGGTGACTTGAAGGTCGCACCTACCGGGCACACCTGAACACAGGGCGGGTTGTGGCAGTGGTTGCACATTTTCGGAACCGTGCGGGTGATCTTGATGTTATTGCGGAACCGCTTGTTCAGCTTTCCGAAACCTTCAATTGCCCCTTTGGGTGAATCGACGTAAACGCCATCACCATTAACCACGTAGCGTTCGACCCATGTGCGGAAGAAATCTGCCGGCACGGCGTTTTCGCGCGCGCATGCGCGAACGCAATTTCCACAACCGATGCACTTATTAACGTCAATGACATAAGCGTATTTGTGCTCAGTGTCCCCCGGTAGATGCGCACCGGGGAGTCCGCTGGCTTGGGCGTTGGCGCCGGGGCCGAAAACCATAAGAACGGTGGCCGTCGCTGATCCCTCCAGAAGATGCTTGAGGAACTCTCGCCGTGAATCCGGAACATTCGATTGATCCATTTCAATCATTCCTTTTGCATCGTTCATCGCTTACCTCCGGGTTAATGCGTATTCAAGGTGTCGGGTCGTGGGCGGCATGACAGGCAAGACAGACCATGTCGGGCTCCATTTCGCCGTGTTCCTTGATTTTTATTTTGTCGAACTGGGGAAAATCAACTGGTTTATTGACCCGCGCTTCATGGCAGTTCAGGCACTGCCATGTTGTTTCATCATCAATATGGGCATCGGCGACTTTTGCGCCATCCTTGACGTGGTCGCCCAGGGCGCCGTGACACGATTCACATGACAACGCCTGGTGCTTGAACTCGGCAAGCTCCTTGTTTGATTCTTCATGGCAGGCAACGCAGGAATCGTTGCCGCCATAGACAACTTCGTAGCTGGCATTAAGCGTCAGGGCATCGGTGCGGTACCAGTTTTCAAAGTCCCAACTGGCTGGCGTGGCTATAACCTTGATGATCAGGAAGGCGACAACAGCAACCGCGAGTATGGCTGCCAATCGAACGAGGTGAGCCCTGGGGCCTGGTGTTGCCATATTACCTTCTCCTGAATGGGAATCGCGAAGCGGGGCGCGCGTTATCGTTTGGTGGTTCTATTTAAGGGTTTTCATGTATGCGATGACGTTTTTTCGTTGATCTTCTTTCTTCAGCTTGTATGCCATCGTCTTGGCGCCAACGAACTTCTTCGGGTTGGCTAGGAATTTGTCGAGGCTTTCTTCGTCCCATACGACATCGGAACCCTTCAGGCCCGTGTATTTGGGAAAATCAGTCGATCCCGCTTTTCTGCCTATGATCCCGGCCAACGATGGCCCGGCCTTGTGCTTGCCCGCTTCCGTGGCATGACAGGTTTTGCACCTCTTCTTAAAAACCTCAGCCCCCTCTGCGGCATCACCGCTTGCGATGGCAGGGCCTGAAAACATGGCGAGTGAAAAAAGTACGGTTGGAATGGCGAGTAAGGCATTTTTCATCGGGCTATTCCTTTGTTTACCTGAGCGCTAAAAAGCTCATTAAAGCAGCAATTTACGATAATTTATTGTAATATTACAGACTAAAAGTGATGACGACATTGACCCGCGTCAAGCAGTCACATGCGTTTCATTATCAGTAGCCCTCGGGCAGTTTGTGGGCGATTCCCTTGTGACATTCGATGCAGCTCATATCATCTTCCTTGGCCATTTCCATCGCATCGCGCGCGTCTTCGCTCTGCTTGTGGGCGTCCATGGCCTCGAACGAGTGGCAGGTCTTGCACGGCTTTGAGCCACTGGCCTCCAGACGGGCCCAGACCGTCTCCGCCATTTCAAGGCGCTTGGCTTCGAACTTTTCAGGGGTGTCCACATCACCATAAAACCAATGGTAAAGCTGATGCATGGCGTTGACCTTGCCGTAAACCCGGCCGTACCAGGATTTCGGGATATGACAGTCGGCGCACACCACCCGCACACCGGTACGGTTTGAAAAGTGAATGGTCTGCTTATATTCCTCGTAGACGTTATCGCGCATTTCGTGGCACGAGATGCAGTATTCCAGGCTCTCGGTCCTGTCCAGAACCACGGTGCTTGTGCCAAGAAATGTCATGCCAAATAACGCCCCCGCCACGAAGACACCGGACAATATCCATTTTGATTTTTTCATTAGCACGCCTGATAATGTGGACTGCAAACAGCACAAAAAAATTATCACTATTTACTAATATATGAAAGATCAGAAGGGATTAAGACGGATATTTTTGATTAATATTAGTAACGCGGATCAAAATCATTCAAGACTATTTATCGCTGCCGCCGCCACGCCCCAGCCAATGGGCCAGGGCTGCGGCACCGACAATGTTGGTCGCCATTGGCACCCTGTTGAGGTCGCAGGCCCGATAGAAAGGGGTGATGTCGGGCTGGCTCCCGCCTGTCACCAGTGGATCGCGCAGAAAAAAGACGGCGCGGACGACACCGCTTGTGCAAATCAGTCCACAAAGGTGAATTTCACCACCCTGCTTGGCCGTGTGAAGACAGGAAACCTCCAGCCCCAGTTCTTTTTCGATAACGTCGCCTGTCTCCTTGAGGGACAACAAACGGTAGGATTCAAAAACTTCGCGATGCGTTTTCACCAGCTTGACCAGTTGGCTGGTCATGCTTTCGTGGGCAATCAGGATCAGGGATTTGGCTACCGTCATATGCGTTATCGCCTTTCTCAGCTTCAGCTTATTATAACCTTGCCGCACACCCAGCGCGCGTATCTTTTTTCAAGTAAACTTGCGAAACATCTTCGTTTCGTCGAACAGGTCTTCAAGGGTTTTCATCCGGTTTTGGGTTTTGTCCCACGACGTCGTTTCGACGGCGGCAATCACGGCCTCGACAATGAATAATGTCACGATGGATGAATCCCACGCCGATGGTGCCTCAATGCGCGAATGGAAACTGTGGGTGGCGTACTTGGCGGCAGGTGAGCCCCACTGGTCGGTGAACAGCACCAGCTTGGCACCTTTTTCCGTCGCCATTTTCGCTAATTGCAGAATATCGCGTTCATAGCGGCGAATATCAAACGCCACCAGCACGTCGCCTTTTTCCATATTCAGAACGTAATGGGGCCATGTGTTGGAATTGGTCGCCACCAGGGTCATGCCCGGGCGGATGACCTGCATATGCGTGAAAAAATAGTCGGCCAGTGAGCGCGTAATTCGTCCACCGACAACGTGTACGTTCCTTTTCTCGTCGGACAGCAGCTTGGCGGCGGCGTTAAACGCCTTGTGATCGATCTGGCCCAGGGTCTGGCGCATGTTTTCCATTGCGGCGTCGGCAAAGCGATTCAGAATGTGGGCGTCGGGCGCGCTTTCGGCCCAGCGCTTGTGCTTGGCGATGGGGTTGGAAATGGTGGCTTCGACCTCGGCGCGCAGTGCCGCCTGCATTACCGGAAACCCGCGAAAGCCAAGCTTCTTGGCCATGCGCACCACGGTGGGCGTGGACACACCCGAAGCTTCGGCCACGGCGGTGATGGAACCCAGCCCCGAGACGGGATAATTCTCCAGCATAGCGTTGGCGAGTTGGCGCTCGGCGCGCGTCAAATCCTCGAATTTGCTGCGTATCCGTTCCGCTACCGTAAGATTTGGTGTTTTTTCCACAGCCTGTTCCCCTCAGCCTGTTTTCCTGACCGCCGTGCGATGACCCGGAAAGACCCAGCTAAGCACGCATGAAACGGATGCGCCAGCCAAGAATGACCAGAAACAATCATTTCAGAACGGTGTTGACTCCCCCCGCATCTATGAAAAGATATTCCCAGATAAACGGGGAGAGGGGGGGCTGGGACATGGAAGTCCACACACTGGCGGGCAAAACCCCAGAAGGCGGGGTTGTTGGGCTGTATAACCCCTCGGGCAAGGGCCCCTTCGTTATTGCCTGCGAACACGCCTCCAATTTCATACCGGATGAACTAAACAATCTCGGCCTCGACGATGCTGCGCTGAACAGTCACATCGCGTGGGATCCGGGTGCGCAGGCAGTAGCCGAGGTTATGGCGCTGGCGCTGGATGCACCCTTGGTGGTGGGGCGGGTTTCACGCCTGGTTTATGATTGCAATCGCACCGCGGACGCACCAAGCGCCATTGCCGATGAAAGCGACAACATCGCCGTTCCCGGCAACCAGAACCTGAGCGAAGCTGAACGCCGGGACCGGGCCGAGCGATTTTACCAACCCTTCCACGACGCGCTGGCCGCCGCCCTTGACGCTCAGGTGAAAACGGGTCGTTTGCCGACGTTGATCACCGTTCATTCCTTCACGCCGGTTTACAACGGCCAGCGTCGCGAACTGGATATCGGCATCCTGCATGATGCTGATACCCGCCTTGCCGATTCAATGTTGGATATTGCCGAAGCCGATGACGGGGTTTTGGTGCTTCGCAATGCCCCTTACGGCCCCGAGGACGGTGTTACCTATACGCTGGTTAAACATGCCATCAAGCGCGGTGGGCGCGGGCTACTTAACGTGATGATTGAAATTCGCAACGACCTGATTGCCGATGAGGCAAGCCAGAAGGTCATGGCAGAAAGACTCACCCGGTATATTACGGGCGCGCTTGATGCCATCAGTAAAACAACAAAACTCGCAAGTGGGAATTAGCAGGAATGCCAAAAGTTATTATCACCTACGTGCGATACGTTGAATGCGTGAATTATTATGTCGGCCGCGTTGCCATGTATGGCATTTTCGCCATGATCGGCGTGCTGTTGTATTCGTCTATTTCAAAAACTTTTTTTGTTCCATCTTTATGGACATTGGAGCTGGCCCAGTTCCTGATGGCGGCTTATTACCTGCTCGGCGGTGGATATTCCATGCAACTGGGTGACCATGTGCGCATGGATCTGCTTTATGGCCGCTGGTCAACGAAGCGAAGAGGGTTTACCGATACCATCACATCATTTTTTCTCATTGTTTATTTGGGCTTCCTGGTTTTTGGCAGTATTTCAAGTACCGAGTACGCACTGAAGTATGGTGAAACAAGCTATTCATCATGGTCTCCCTACATGGCGCCAATCAAGATCACCATGGTCATCGGCATTGCGCTGATGCTTTTACAGGCCATCGCCACTTTGTTCAGGGATATTGCCAAAGCGCGAGGCCTGACCCTCGAGGGTGACCCACTTCCCGAAGACTTTCATGAAGCGGGGCCGGTAGTATGAGTTACGAAATGATCGCGCTGTTGATGTTTTCATCCATGATGGTGCTGTTGCTGACGGGGCAGAGGGTGTTTGGCGCCATTGGTTTTGTGGCTGTTGTTGCTTCCTTTTTTCTGTGGGGAACGGGCGGTTCCGAAATGGGCTTTAGCGCCGCCATGAAGCTGATGAAGTGGTATCCGCTGCTCACCCTGCCTTTGTTTATTTACATGGGCTACATGCTTTCGGAATCAGGCATCGCCGACGACCTTTACAAGATGTTCCATGTCTGGATGGGGCCGCTTGACGGCGGGCTGGCCGTCGGCACCATCATTTTAATGGTCGTTATCTCTGCCATGAACGGGCTCAGTGTTGCCGGTATGGCCATTGGCGCCACCATCGCGTTGCCGGAATTGCTAAAACGCGGTTACGATAAAATCATGGTCACCGGTGTCATTCAGGCTGGCAGTTCGCTGGGTATCCTGGTGCCGCCATCGGTGGTGCTGGTGCTTTATGGCATGATTGCCCGCCAGCCGGTGGGCCAGCTGTGGCTGGCCGGTGTGTTTCCGGGCCTGATGATGGCAACCCTATTTATCATTTACATTGTCGTTCGGTGCAAAATTCAGCCGCACCTTGGCCCGGCTTTATCCAAGGAAGAACGGCAGGTTCCATTGGGTGAGAAATTGCGCCTGCTTCAGGCTGGCATCCTGCCGCTGGCTATCTTTTTCTCCATGACGGGCTTGTTTATTCTCGGCTACACCAGTCTGGTTGAAAGCTCTGCCATTGGTGCGACGGCGGCAACGCTGGCCGCCTTGATCAAGCGCCGTCTGACCCGTGAGGTCATGGAAAATACCATGCGAAAATCACTGGGTGTGAGTTGCATGTTCATGTGGATTATCCTCGCCGCAATGGCCTTTGGCGCGGTGTTTGATGGCCTTGGTGCGGTCAAGGCGATCGAGGCGTTATTCGTTCAAAAGCTGGGGCTGGGGCCGTGGGAAATTCTCATCATGATGCAACTTTCCTATCTGATAATGGGCATGTTCCTGGATGACACCGCCATGCTGGTGATTGTGGCGCCGCTTTATGTGCCGCTGGTCGGTGCATTGGGCTTTGATTTGATTTGGTATGGTGTGCTTTACACCATCACCTGCCAGATCGCATACATGACACCACCTTTTGGCTACAACCTGTTCTTGATGCGGGCCATGGCGCCACCGGAAATTACGATTACGGACATATACCGTTCAATTATACCGTTTGTTGGAATAATGATCACTGGCTTGATCTTGGTTATGGCATTTCCGCAAATTGCCATGTGGTTACCCAGCTTGGTTTACGTGAAATAAGGGGTAAGTTTTAAAATAAAAAGCGGTCGGATTATAAAATTAGGTCCATGATACCAACCGCCAACAGGGCTAGGAGCTATGACCCGTGGATTCATAATTTCTAATGTGAATCTTAAATGTCTTTGGACCAAAAAACGTGCACTAAAATGTAGAACTCAACATGGAGGATAAAGGTATGTTTAAAAGACGAGATTTTCTAAAAAAAGCGGGTGCAGTTACGGTTGGTGCCGCTGCGGCAACAACCCTAAGCGCACCCAATGTGATGGCGCAGAAGGCTCCCATTAAATGGCGCTTCCAAACGTATGCTGGATCGACTCTTGGACAGCATGTGACCAAACCTATTATTGATGCTTTTAACAAAGCAGCTAACGGCGAAATGGTCATCGAGCTTTTTTATGCTGATCAACTGGTGCCTACCGGAGAATTGTTTCGCGCTATGCAAAAGGGCACGATTGATGCCGTGCATTCGGATGATGACTCTATGGCGGCGCCCGTGGATATTTCCGTATTCGGCGGCTACTTTCCGATGGCTACGAAGCATGCGCTCGACGTCCCAACGCTGTTCCACCAGTACGGTCTCGCGAAAATTTGGGACGAAGCCTATAAGGAGGCTGGTGGTGTCAAATGGTTGTCAGCGGCCGGACAGGATCCCTGCAACTTTAATACTAAAAAACCGATCCGTAGCCTGAGTGATCTTAACGGGCTGCGGCTCTACACATTCCCGACTGCCGGCAAGTTTTTGTCGCAGTTCGGTGTTGTGCCTGTTTCAATTCCTTACGAGGACGCTGAAGTGGCTGTTCAAACAGGCGAATTGGACGGCATGTCATGGTCGGGTATCACCGAGGATTACACGGTGGGCTGGGCTGATGTGACCGATTACTTCCTTACCAATAATATCTCGGGCGCATGGATTGGTTCCTTCTATGTCAACGAGAAGAGCTGGAGCGATATGCCTGCTCACTTGCAATCACTTTTGATGGCGTGCATTGAAAGTGGCCACTTTTATCGCAATCAGTGGTACTGGGGCGGTGAGGCAAAATTGCGTGCCAAAGGCACGAAGATGGAGCTTACTTCGGTTCCTGCCAGTGAGTGGAAACAGGTTGAAGATGCTGCACTCAAGTTTTGGGATGAAGTTGCCGAAACAGGTGAGCGCGCCGCAAAGGTTGTAAAAATATTTAAAGAGTACAACGCGGTCGGCAGAAAGGCAGGCGGTCTTTATAACTGCGGTTAATCCGCTACAACCACTTCAAAAGCAAAACACCCTCGGAGGGAAACTTCCGGGGGTGTTTTTTTAGCGTCACTGGCTGGCAGCAGCCTTGGCAAGACACTGGATAACCTTAACGCGGGTGCCGAGTTGCTCGACATACGTTTTAAGGTTTTGACCATTGAGTCTCACACCCGAGGGGGCAATGGCGGTGGAATTTCGAAGGTGAATACTTTCCATGGTTTTGTGGCGATTTACCCAAACCGCAACATATTCATCCCAGTTTCCCCCATAGCGCTTGTTGACGTATTTTGCGATGGATTCGTATGAATTATAATCCCACCAGCTAACATCCGGAATGCGCCCGCACCGGGCATCGTAAATCCAGGTGATGGATTTTTCACCGCCGGTCGGAGCAGCGGCCGTGGACGGCGATGGCGCCACACTGTCCGCCGCCGGCACAACGTCTGGCGTTGGCGTTTGCGGTATGGGTTTGGCTGGCCGTTTGGTGGCGCGCGCCGTATCTGGAGCAGGGCTTTCGGTGGTGGTCGTGGGCGCGGTTATAACTGGCCCCGGCCCCGGGGCCGGCGGCTTGTTGGCATACCAATACCCGCCACCGCCAAATACGAGGATGGCCATAAACATAACCAGCAACCCCACGGGTATATCTTTCGTAAAGGTGTTAATGACCTTGCCTGGCGGGCGTTCCTGTTTGCGGTGCCGCCGGTCGTGGGTGTCGGGCCGCGCGGTCGTGCGCTTGTCCTTTTGGGTTCTTGTTTCTGTCGGCGCCACGCCATGGGCAGAGCGCGCCAGCACGTTGTTAATGCGCAGGACAAGCTCTCTCGGGTTGCAGGGCTTGGTCATGTAGTCATCAGCACCCATGCCCAGCGCCATCAGCCGGTCGTCTTCACCTTCACGGGTTGAAAATACGATGATTGGAATATCCGAGTGTTTGCGGATTTCCATAAGCCGCGTCAGGCCGTCGCCGTCGGGCAGTGATACGTCCATTACGATCAGGTCTGTGGGGTATCGATTAATGGCATCGATGATTCCCCCGCCACGGGTGAAGGGCGTCACCCGATAGCCATTTTCTTCCAGCAGGAAGGTGTGGCGCTGAATCAGCTCTTCGTCATTTTCAACGAGTAGAATGTGATGCGCCATAACTAAAATACCGCCAAATCACTTCTAAAAAAAGGACGCCAACAAACAGTGGCGCCCCCAAACCTATAGCAGATCCGGCCTTCATTATAAACCTATGGCCAATGAGATGCACACCTCAGTTGGCGAAGGCCCGTTATTTGGCTTCGTGGGCTGCGGCGGCACCGGCAAGGCAGCGAATGACCTTGATGCGGGCACTTAAATCCTCGATGTATTTTTCCAGGTCCTCGCCGCGCAGCGATTCCCCACTGGGGGTCACGGCGGTTGATTTTCGGTCGTGGATATCCTGCATGACCACCAGCCGTTTTATCCATCGGTCCGAATAAGCGCTCCAGTCTCCGGCGTATCGTTTGCTCACGTAGCCGGCGATGGTTTCGTATGAATTATACTTCCACCACGAAACGTCCGGCAGCTTTCCGCACTGGGCATCGTGTATCCAGCCATAGCCGAGAATCTCGGCCGGTGACAACGGAATATTTTCTTCAACCATCGCCGGTGTTGGTTGTTGTCTGGGCGCGGGCCGGGGTATTGCGGGCGCCACCTGCGGCGGTGCCTTCCGGGTCATCGCCGGTGCCGGTTGGGACGATGTTGGCTGGGAAGGTATCTGTATCGTGAACCAGTAACCCGCACCACCCAGCATAACGATGGCCGCAAACAGCACGATTACGCCCCACGAAACACCGGAACTTTTGGTGCTGGATTCACCACCTGACGGTGCAACGGATGGTGCAGTGGGCGGCGGCGGTGCCGCGGATTGACGGCGGTCGGTATCGCCGCGAGTTTGGCCTTCAGTTGTGGTGTCGGTTGCGGCGCGACCTTCTTTCGGTGGTCGGCTGTCCTGTGGTGCCACGCCCTCGACCGCACGCGACAATACATTGCGCACCCGAAGCGATAACTCCCGGGTCTTGCGCCAGCGTGCCCATGATCTCGCCGCCGCGCTCAAGCGCGGTTACGCGGTAACCATCGTTGCGCATCTGGGCGACCAGAAACTCAAGCAATATTTCTTCGTCATCAACAACTAGGATGTGTTTTGTCATCAAATAACCATTGTAACTATATGATTTTATAAAAAATCTGTTCTCTATTATGTGGGCTTTTCAGCCACCGATTCAATCATTTTAACATCCCAAAAGATAGGCTGGATGAACTGGAAAGGGTGGTCGATTCGCTGAAATCTGCCCGGCCAGCCGATACTAACAGTGAAACACCGCCCGCAAGCCCCGCACATCAAGGCTTCCGGTGGCGCCCGGGTTTTGGCGTTGCCATTGCGCGCGGGCTAATGCTCTATTTTCATTCGATTTCCGAGCCTTACAACGATTGAGGCACGGAACAATCATCAACGAGGGGGTTTTACATTATGCAATGGCTCGATAATTATTTTGGCATCACCGAAAAGGGCAGCTCCGTGCGCACCGAAATGCTGGCGGGGCTGGCGACCTTTTTGACCATGGCTTATATCATCGTCGTTAACCCGGCGATCCTGTCCAACGCCGGGCTGGACTTCGGCGCCGTGTTCGTCGCCACCATCGTGGCTGCCGTGGTCGGTACATCCATCATGGGGTGGTGGGCCAAATGGCCGGTTGCGCTGGCGCCGGGCATGGGGCTCAACGCCTTTTTCACCTTTGGCATCGTGCTGGGCATGAAACAGCCGTGGGAAGTGGCGCTGGGGGCAGTATTTGTCAGCGGCGTGCTGTTTCTGGTGCTTAGCCTGACGGGCCTTCGCGAATGGGTCATCAACTCCATCCCCAAATCATTGAAGCTGGGCATCGGTGCCGGTATCGGCCTGTTCCTCGCCATCATCGGCCTCAAGAACGCCGGTGTGGTGGTCGACCACCCGGCAACCCTGGTCGGGCTGGGCGATGTTTCCAGCCCGGCGGTTATTTTGTTCGCCGTCGGCTTTGCCATCATGGTGGTGCTGGACCGTCTGCGCGTGCCGGGCGGCATCGTCATCGGTATTCTGGCGGTCAGCATCCTCGGTTGGGTATTTGGCGCGGCCGAGTTTGGCGGCATTGTTGGTTCGGTGCCAAGCCTTGAACCGACGCTGTTGAAGCTTGATATTCAGGGCGCACTAACCGCGACCATGATCGGCGTTGTTTTTGCCTTTCTGTTCGTCGATTTCTTCGACACCGCCGGCACCTTGACCAGCGTTGCCAACATTGCCGGCAAGGTCGGCCCCGACGGCAAGGTCGAGGACATCGGCAAGGCGGTGGTCAGTGATTCGCTGGCCACCATTGTCGGCGCCGTGTTTGGTACCTCCAACACCACGTCGTATATCGAAAGTGCAGCGGGCATCAAGGAAGGCGGGCGCACAGGCCTGACGGCGGTTACGGTCGCCGTGTTGTTTGCGTTGTGCCTTGGTTTTGCACCTTTGGCGCAGTCCATCCCGGCTTTTGCTTCGGCGGCGGCGCTGGTGTTTGTGGCCACGCATTTCATGCGCAACCTGCTGGATATCGACTGGGATGACGCCACCGAATACGCCCCTGCTATTTTGGCGGCTATTTTGATGCCGTTGACGTTCTCCATCGCCAACGGCATCGCCATCGGCTTTATTACCTATGCCGTGGTCAAAATCGCCAGCGGGCGCATGGCCGATGCTACACCCGGCGTTTTGGTGGTTGCCGCTCTCGGTGTGCTGCACTACGTTTTCGGGTAGAACACAAAGCCCCCGCCGGTTTCTTTTCTTATGGCGCCGGCGGGGCGCCTGAAACGAAAGACTGACACGTGGAAAAAGAATATATCACCGCAGACCAGCTGCTGCGCGATTCCTTTGCCCTGGCGCACCGGATACTTGCGTCCGGTTTTCGACCAAATTACATCGTCGGCGTCTGGCGCGGCGGCACCCCGGTGGGCATTGCGGTTCAGGAGCTGCTGGACTACCACGGCGTCGAAACCGACCACATCGCTATCCGCACATC
>CBFCYL010000031.1:0-27488 GCA_965602455.1 uncultured Thalassospiraceae bacterium
CCTTCGCAACCCCGAACCACATGCACTTGATTTTATCCGGCCCCTGGCCGCGGCCATCCAGACCAATCGTCTGGGCCTGATTGCCGTGGTGGCGTTGGCTCAAAGCCAGGATGCCGAAGACGCCCGCGTGCTCGGTGCACTGGAGGTTATGGCTGAAGACCAGTCGGCGGTGGAAATGGTTTCCCACGCCAGAGCCGCCATCGACGCCATGGAACAACGGCGTCTCAATCAGGATAATATTATGAAAAAATACGTTCCGGCTTTTTCCGCTTCCCATTAAGAAAGCGTGCTACATGGAAAGGCGCGTTCAGTCGTCGCCCATTTTTAGCGCGTTGATGAACGCCGTTTGCGGAATCTCAACCTTGCCGAACTGGCGCATTTTCTTTTTACCCTTCTTCTGCTTTTCCAGAAGTTTCTTTTTGCGCGTGATGTCGCCGCCGTAACACTTGGCGGTCACATCCTTGCGCATGGCGGCAATGGTTTCACGGGCAATAATCTTGCCGCCGATGGCCGCCTGAATAGGAATCTTGAAAAGCTGGCGCGGGATCAGGTCTTTCAGGCGTTCGCAAACCTGACGACCACGGTTATCCGCCTGCTTGGTGTGGGCGATGAAGGCCAGCGCATCCACCGGTTCGTTGTTTACCAGAATGGAAATTTTCGCCAAGTCGCCCTCGGTGTAGCCATCTATTTCATAGTCAAACGACGCATAGCCGCGCGAGATGGATTTCAGCCGGTCGTAAAAATCAAACACCACTTCGTTAAGCGGCAGGCGGTAAATGGCCATGGCGCGGTTGCCCACATAGGTTAGCTCAACCTGCTCGCCGCGACGTTCGGTGCAAAGGCCAAGCACGGAACCGAGAAATTCATCCGGCACCATGATGGTTGCCTTGATCCACGGCTCTTCAATGGAAGCGATTTTAACTTCATCGGGCATATCGGCGGGGTTGTGCAACGGTATATCGGTGCCATCAATCAGGTGCAATTGATAAGCCACCGAAGGCGCGGTCATAATAAGGTCGAGGTCAAACTCGCGTTCCAGCCGTTCCTGAATAATTTCCAGATGCAGCAGGCCGAGGAACCCGCAGCGAAACCCTTGCCCAAGTGCGGCCGAGGTTTCGGGGTCAAATTCAAAACTGGCGTCGTTAAGGCGTAACTTGCCGAGACTGTCTTTAAGATCGGAATAATCCGCCGCATCCACCGGAAACAGCGAGCAGAACACCACCGGCACACTGGGTTGGAAACCGGGCAGCGCCTCGGCGGCGGGGTTTTTTTCGTCCGTAATGGTGTCGCCGACGTCGGTGTCGGCAACCGTCTTGATGGAAGCCGTCATAAAGCCCATTTCGCCGGGGCCAAGCTCGGCCACCTTTTCCACCTTCGGTGTGAAAACACCCACATGGTCGACTTGATAAGATGCCTTGTTGGACATCATGCGAATTTTCTGGCCCTTCTTTAACGTGCCATCCTTGACGCGAACCAGAATCATCACGCCCAAATAAGAGTCATACCAGCTGTCCACCAACATCGCCTTGAGCGGCGCATCGCGGTTGCCTTCGGGCGGGGGCAAGCGGGTGACGATGGCTTCCAGCACCTCTTCGATGCCGATGCCGGTCTTGGCCGAGGTCTCAACGGCGTCTGATGCGTCAAGGCCGATAACGTCTTCGATTTGTTCGCGAACCCTATCCGGCTCGGCAGCGGGCAGGTCAATCTTGTTGAGCACCGGAACGATCTCGAGGTCGTTGTCCAGCGCCAGATAAACGTTGGCCAGCGTCTGCGCCTCGACGCCCTGGCTGGCATCCACCACCAGCAGCGCACCTTCACATGCTGCTAAAGAGCGGCTGACCTCATAGGCGAAATCAACGTGGCCGGGGGTGTCCATCAGGTTCAGCTGATAGGTTTCGCCGTCCTTGGCCTTGTAGACCAAACGCACGGTCTGGGCCTTGATGGTGATGCCGCGTTCGCGCTCGATATCCATGGAATCAAGCACTTGCTCCTTCATCTCACGACTGGTCAGGCCGCCGCAATGCTGGATCAGGCGATCAGCCAGCGTCGACTTGCCGTGGTCGATGTGGGCAATGATGGAAAAATTGCGGATGTGTTTAAGGTCGCTCATGGCGGCGCTTTTA
The DNA here is from genome assembly GCA_965602455.1 of uncultured Thalassospiraceae bacterium. Taxonomy (GTDB): domain Bacteria; phylum Pseudomonadota; class Alphaproteobacteria; order Rhodospirillales; family Magnetovibrionaceae; genus CBFCYL01. The sequence goes on from CBFCYL010000031.1 coordinate 2,124, forward strand.
GCACCAGACGGGCGCCTTGACTAGCTTCCTCGGATTACCATCAGAGGTTTGCCAGCAGGTCCGGGCCGATAAGCCAGCCGTGGCCCAGCAGCAGCACGCAATAAAGCGCAAACCCGGCGATAATCCGCCACCAGCCGATCTCATCAAGCGTCACCGACGTGCGGCCCTGAGCCATGGCGACAAACGGCACAAACGAGGTCACCGCCGCAAGCTGGTGATAGGCCTCGCCATAGCGCTCGCGCATACGGCCATCCATGTGCCACGCCCCGGCCAGCGCCACCACCACAAACAGGGTCCAGAAGATCACGCTGGCAACATCGCCGTTGGTGGTTATGTGGGCAACGCCAATTATAGCCGCCGACCACATAACGGGGTGGCGCGTCACCCTGATGATGCCCCGGGGTGGTTTGCTGATATGCTTGGCGCCAATGGTGGAAAGGGGATTGGGCGTTGAATAACCGGCAATCAGCAACACGGCAGCTACCGGCATAACGGCAATGGCAAAAACCCCGGCCGCCGCCGTCAGCGGCCACAGTTCCACATAAGGTGCTGCGCCAAAGGCCATGACCGCCCAGACAAAAAAGACGATGGAAACAAGATTGTAAAAAACGATGAAGCCGATTTTGCCCAGCCCGTTCACCAAAGGGCCGCGCAACGGTTCCGCCGACAACGCCATGTGGCTGATAACGAAGCCGCCCATGGCGATGGTCAGTTCAATAAAAGGTTCCATGTTTGCGTTTTCCCCCTTGTTGTTACCCTAGCAGGCTCCAGCACCACATGGCCATCAGGGAAGCGGCGATACGCCAATGACCCACGGGTGCGCCCACAACAGCGTCCCGTAAAGCACCAGCGCACCAGCCAGCGTGCCCCAGCCCAACGCGTTCCAGCCTAACTTGGTGTGCCCGGTCAAGGTGGCGCCAAAGGGCAAAAACGACGTCGTCGCCGCGAGCCGCGCCCAGACCTCCCCGCCCAGCTTTGTTTTTTTGCGCGCATCAATGCTGAACACACCGGCCGCGCCCAGCACCGCAAACAGGCCAAAAACAATCAGGCTTGCCGCGTCGCCGTTGACCACCGCGTGCCCACTGGCCCACAAGACCAGCGCCCACAACAACGGGTGGCGGGTCACGGCCACCATGCCCGGACGCGACGGGTCAAACGGCTGAGACCTTAATGCCACGGACAGTGGGTTGGGATGGGTGAACACGGCGACCAGTAAAATGCAGGCTGGCGCCATTAGCACCACTGGCGCCCAGCGCATCCACGGCGCCTGGGCCCACAGTTCCACATAAGGCGCTTCAAAATATGCCACACCAACCCAGCCGAGCAGGCCCAGCGAGATTAGCGAGAAGCCGACGATATAAGTGCGCCGCCCCAGCAACGACACCAGCGCCCGGCGCAACGGCGCCACCGCCGGCACCATGTGGGCGATAATGAAAATAGCGATGGTGATCAGCAGGTCGGTCATGGGTTAAGTATACCGCGTTAAAGCGCCAGCCGGTAAAACCGCGTGTCCACGTCCATGCGCGGGAAGCTGGCCGGCAGGGTTTCGGCGTCAATCAAGTGGAAGCCATTTTTTTCATAAAACCGGTGCGCCGCCAGAAACTGCACCGTGGTGCCGAGAAAGATCTCGGCCACGCCCTTAATGCGGGCATGAGCCAGTACGGTCTCGAGCAATTGGTGGGCAACGCCCTTGCCGCCAGCTTTGCCGCCACGGTGGCTTTCGGCGACAAACATTTTGCGCAACGCCGCCTGATTATTGCCAATGTCCAGCAATGAAATGGAGCCGACGACTTTTCCGTCTTCCACCGCCACCCAGAAATCACCCTGACCGTGCTGGTAGTAACCGGGAATGTCTTTCAGGTCGGGCTGGGCATCAAGGGTGATGGCAATGCCAAACTCATTTTGCTGAATCGGCACAATCAGCTCAGCAACACCTTGGGCGTGCTCGAGGCTGAAGGATTGGATGACGAGCGCCATGGTGGGTTATGCAGCGCCCGCGATGCGCTTCGCCGCCACCAGCGTGTTGGCCAGCAGGCACGCAATGGTCATCGGCCCGACACCGCCGGGCACCGGGGTAATGAAGCCCGCCACCTGCGATGCTTCTTCAAACGCCACGTCACCCACAAGGCGCGTTTTGCCCTCGCCTTTTTCGGGCGCGGGGATGCGGTTGATGCCGACGTCAATAACGCAGGCCCCGGGCTTGACCCAGTCGGCCTTGACCATTTCCGGCTGGCCAACGGCGGCAACCAGAATATCGGCGCGCTTGCACTCAGCGGCCAGATCGAGCGTGCGCGAGTGCGCAATGGTCACGGTGCAGTGCTCAGCCAACAACAGGTGCGCCACTGGCTTGCCGACAATGTTGGAACGCCCCAGCACCAGCGCGCGTTTGCCCGCAAGGTTTTCGCCCAGCGCATCCTTGATCAGCATAACGCAGCCCAGGGGCGTGCACGGCACCATGGCGGGCTGGCCCGTCATCAGGCGCCCGGCGTTGATGATGTGAAAGCCATCGACATCTTTTTCCGGCGCAATGGCATCCAGCACCTTGGCGCTGTTGATGTGTTTGGGTAACGGCAACTGCACTAGAATACCGTGCACACGGTCGTCATTATTAAGGTCGTGAACCAGTGCCAGCAATTTTTCCTCGCTGGCATCGGCGTCAAGATGGTGGGCGAAAGAATGCATACCCGCTTCGACCGTCTGTTTTTCCTTGTTTTTCACATAAACCTGGCTGGCAGCATCGGTGCCGACCAGCACCACGGCAAGCCCCGGTGTAACGCCGTGGCTTTGCTGAAACGCGGCAACATCCTTGCCAACGCGGGCCCGCAGTTCCGCAGCAAAGGCCTTACCGTCGATGATTTTATGGGAAATGGTCATTTCAAAACCCTGTTTGCTTTAGCGAGTGGAAAAGTTCGTCACACCACTTTCACAATAACCTGCAACAAAATGCTTTCCAGGAACCACAGGAGGAGAATCAACACCACCGGCGAAAGGTCAACCGCGCCCATGTTGGGCAGCAGGTTGCGAATAGGCCTGAGCGCCGGTTCCGTGACCCGGTATATGAAGTCATTTATCAGGTAAACCGCCCGGTTCGATGTATTGACGATGCCAAAGGCAGTCAGCCAGGTGAGGACAACGCCCGCCACCACAATCCAGACGTAAATATTGATGACGGCCATAATCAGTTGCATCAGCGGGATGAGGATAACGTCCATGGAGGGCTCCGGGCTGGTTCGCGTTCAAGGGCAAGCGTGTTGCCCAAACCTACCGCCGGGGCCACGCCCACGCAAGGGGGGCAAGTTCTTGACAAGGGGCGGCGGCGGGCGTCATAACCCCTCATTCGCGGTCGGGCCATGGTGCCCGCCCGGGCCACCCTGTGGGGCCGTAGCTCAGTTGGGAGAGCGCGTCGTTCGCAATGACGAGGTCGTCGGTTCGATCCCGATCGGCTCCACCAAAATTAAGACGCTGCTGTCAGAATATGACGGCGGCGTTTTTTCTGGTCTCCAACGAACCGACGATTCTATGATTCCGCACGCGGCCAAAGCCGCTTCGCGGTTTAGGTTCGATCCCGATCGGCTCCACCAAATTATAAAAGGCCGTTGCAAGCGCAGCGGCCTTTTTAGTGACAAGTATGCGCTATTCAGCGCGGGCCCTGTTCGGGCCAGTTAGTGAAAAGTGCGCGCTATCGTTTTTTAATCCTGATTTTCGATGCGTTCCATATCCGCATCGCTGAACCCGAAATGGTGGCCGATTTCGTGCAGCAACACATGGCGCACGATATGGCCAAGGTCTTCGCCGATTTCACACCAGTAATCCAAAATGGCGCGACGATATAAAAAAACCATGTCCACGTGCTGCGGCGCGTCGAGCACGCTTTTATCCGGTCTGGCGGTGCCCACATAAAGCCCCAGCAGGTCAAACGGCGTTTCCAGCTTCATCTCATCCATAATGTCGGGTTCGGGAAAATCCGCCACCCGCACCACGACGCCATCGATATGGGTAGACAGTTCCGGCGGCAGGTTTGCCAGATAGCCTTCGGCCATGGCCTGCATTTCATCCAGCGTCGGCGCGGTGATAAAAACCTTTTCCATGAAAACAAGCTTAACGCGGCCTTGACCCCTTCGCCAAGAGCCCCAACATATAAAGCAGCAATAACAGGAAGGCCCGCAACCATGCCCCAAGCCCCCACCACCCTTTCAGAACAAGCGCTGGCCCGCGCACTTGATACCCTGGGCGGCTGGAAGGATGTCGGCGATGGCAAGGCCATCGTGAATAATTATACCTTCGCGACGTTCGCCCACGCCTTTGCCTTTATGACCCGCGTCGCCCTGCTGGCTGAAAAGGCGGATCACCACCCGGACTGGACCAATGGCTACAACCGCGTTTCCATCCAGCTTGCAACGCACGATGCCGGCGGCGTCACCGAAAAAGACATCCAGCTCGCGCGCGCCATTGACACCGTGGTCAGTGAAAGCGGCAAATAAATAACGGCTCTAGTGGCACACGGCCAGAGTGACGCGAAGCGCTAATCCTGCTAGGCTAAAGCCGGGCGTCGCAGCAGGATTAAACCATGGATCTAGCAACCCTTTTAGGCCTGGTCATTGGCATCGCCGTGGTGGTGTTGGCGGTTGTGTCGGGCTCCAGCCTTGATATCTTTCTCAACCTTCCCGGTTTCCTGATCGTCATCTGCGGCACTTTTGCCGCCACGCTGATCAAGTTTCCGCTTTCCAGCGTGTTCACGGCTTTCAAGCTGGGCGCCATGTCGGCGTTAATCAGTACGCGCGAAGACCCGCGCGAGCTGGTCAATCAGGCCATCGAGCTGACCGGCGTGGCGCGCAAGGAAGGCGTGTTGGCGCTGGAAAAAGTTAAATTAACAAACCCCTTTTTCAACCGTGGCATTCGCCTGTGTATTGACGGGCACGCGCTTGATGTGGTGCGCAAGGCCATGGTTAGCGAGATGGAGCTTTCCATCCATCGCCACGAAGAAGGCGGGCGCATTTTCCGCGGCATTGGCGAATCGGCCCCGGCGTTTGGCATGATCGGTACCCTGGTCGGTCTGGTGCAAATGCTTTCCAGCCTTGAAGACCCGGCAACCATTGGCCCGGCCATGGCGGTGGCCCTGCTGACCACGCTTTATGGTGCGCTGATTGCCAACCTGATCGCACTTCCCATCGCCGACAAGCTGGAAGCCAAAGTTGACGATGAGCGCGTAATCAAGGAACTGATCGTCGAGGCCGTCATCCAGATTCACGGCCGCCAAAGCCCCATGGTGCTGGGCGATATCCTCACCGCCTACCTGCCCGAGGGTCAGCATGTAGGCGACGGAAATGAAGACGGTGCCGAGCCCGCCGAAGCCGGAGCGAAAAAATGATCGCTGCCAAAAAGCCAGCCAAGTCCGGAGGCGCGCCAGCGTGGATGGTGACGTTTGCCGATTTGATGTCGCTGCTGCTGACGCTTTTTGTTTTGCTATTGTCGTTCGCAACCATGGAAACCCAGAAGTTCAAGGACCTGGCGGGCCACCTGCGGGATTCCTTCGGTTTCCAGCGCGAGGTCGGGATACTGGGTGTGGTTGAGATTGGCGGCACGATGGATAGCGTTGATTTAAGGGAGATCGAAACCCCCTCTGAACAGGTTGGCCCGTCAGAAGAAAATCAGGATGGCGTAGAGCCGCAAGCAGCGCCAACCACCGAAACGCCGGAAGAAACTTTCGCCGAGCAAAACCTTGAAACCTTCAACCGGCTAAAATCGGAAATGTCGGAAGAAATCGACAGCGCGCTGATTGACGTTATCACCGAGGGCGATGTGGTTATCATTCGTTTTCCCGATCAGGTTTCGTTTCTTTCCGGCAGCGGCGACCTGATCGACCAGTTTTTCCCGGTGATGGACAAAATGATTGTCATTCTTGAGGCGGCTCAGGGCCAGATTGTTATTTCCGGCCATACCGATGACGTTCCCATTCGCACCGAACGCTACCGTTCCAATTGGGACCTTTCATCGGCGCGCGCCGTTTCGGTTGCCCATTACCTTCTCGAACATTCCGCCATTAAACCCACCCGCATCACCGTTCAGGGTTACGCTGATTCCCGGCCGCTTGAACCCAACACCAATGCCATCACCCGGGCGGCCAACCGCCGGGTGGAAATCATGATCCAGACGGCCAATGCCGAGCCCGCTGAAAACACGCCCGCAAACGGCGCGGACTGAAGCTAGGCACCCTCTTCATCGTCATCGTCGTCTTCGCGGTGTGACTCCACCACTTGCACCGCCGGTTGCGGCTGCACCACCACCGACTCGGTCGTGACCATGGATTCACGCCGGGCGATATAGGCACCGGCGGAAAAGATAACCGCCGCGCCGACCCAGGTCAGGGCGTCCGATGTCTCGCCGAAAAAGACATAAGCCATGGCCGCCACGGCGGGCAGCTGCACAAACCCGAACGGCATAACATAAGACGCATCGGCGACCCGAAAGGCGCGGTTGAGCGCCAGGTGCGCCGCCGTTGCCACCACACCCAGAACCGCCAGCCAGCCCCAGATGGCGAGATCGGCTGGCCATTGCCACACCATCAGCGCGGGCGGCAGCGAAAGCATCGTCATGATCAGACCCATCCACATCACCATGGCGGTGGGGTTTTCGGTGCGCGCCAGCGACTTGTTCGAAAGCATGGCCCCGGCAATCAACGCGGCGGCGGCTATGGCGGTCCATTCCGCGCCGGACATGACATGCAGGCCCGGACGCAGAATAATCACGGCACCAATAAAGCCGATGATGGTTGCCGTCCAACGCCGGACACGAACGACCTCTCTCAAAATTACGGCGGCCCCTAACGTGGCAAACAGCGGCGCGGTAAAACTCAGCGCCGTTGCCTTGGCCACCGGCAACATGCTCAAGGCGGTAAACCACGTCAGCATGGCGGCCAGCCCAAACAGTGAGCGACGCAGGTGAGCGCCGAAGCGTTCCGTTTTCATGACATGAATGCCGACAATCAAGACCCACGGCGCCATCATCACGAATTGGCCGAAGTTCCTGAAAAAAGCGATTTGGAACGGGTGCATATCGGCCGAGACAAACCGCACCAGCACACTGATGTTGCCCAGCATCACGGCAGCGATAATCATCCAGAACGCGCCCTGCAGGGCGTGCGGCAGGTCGTGAAACTTTTGGCGGTGCGCTTTCAAACGGGCTTTCATGCCACGAACCCTAAGGCCGATGGCATTGTCGCGCCACTATCAATGTTTGAAGTCCGCATTTCGGGTTTGGCGGAATTATGCGTCCGGGTTGTCCGTGGTGGGCAAAGCCGCATCACCGCACTTTTTACCCAGCACGCAATAAAGCTTGAGCGCGCCGATAAGGCCGAGGCCACCGTGCATGAACAGGTCAAACACATCGATGGTGCGGAACGGATGGCCTTCAACCAGCCAGCGGATTTTTTCCACTAAATGAGGCTCAGGTGTAAACGGGGCGAAGGCCATCCACGCACCAACCAACAGGGTCGGGAAGGCGGGAAGCTTTTCGATAAAACGAAGCAGGGGCATGGGGGGAGACTCCAAAAAAGGGAGGGGGTTGTTGGCGGCCTGATTAAAGGGCCGAAACGAGATTGTCAAACTTCAAAGGATAATTTGCCATTGCACCCCGACAATTGCGTTATGGACGGCACCATGGGCGGGGCGTAACCTCACCCACCTTCACAATAAAAAGCACGGCCCTGCGCGCATGAACACCTTCTCGCTTTATCTTTCGACGGTGCTGATCTGGGGCACCACATGGTTCGCCATCAAGCTGCAACTGGGCATCGTTGAGCCGGCGGCATCGGTTACCTATCGCTTCGCCATCGCGGCGCTGGTGTTGCTGGCGTGGTGCGCGCTGCGGCGAAAAGATATGCACTATTCGCCGCGCGACCACCTATGGATTGCGGTGCAGGGTTTTTTCCTGTTTTCCGCCAACTACTATGTTTTTTATCTTGCCACGCAGTACCTCACCACCGGGCTGGTGGCGGTTGCGTTCTCGACCATCATGCCGATGAACATTTTATTCGCCGCCATCTTTTTCAAAACGCCGGTTACCGGGCGCGTGCTGGCGGGCGCGGCGCTGGGCCTTGGCGGGCTGGCGCTGGTGTTCCTGCCCGAAATTGAATCTTTAGACCTGAACGACGACGGCGCGTGGGGCCTGGCGCTAAGCCTGCTCGCCACCGGGCTGGCGAGCCTCGGCAACATGGCTTCGGCACGCAACCAAAGGCGCGGCCTGCCGGTGTTACAAACCAACGCCTGGGGCATGACCTATGGCGCGGTCTTTATGTTTGTGTTTACCGGCGCCAGCGGCGTGGTGTTTACCTTTGATGCGTCACCCGTATACATCTCCTCGCTTTTGTATCTGGCGCTGTTCGGCTCTGTGCTTGCCTTTGGCGCTTATCTTACCTTGTTGGGGCGCATTGGTGCGGGCCGGGCATCTTATGCAATGGTGCTGTTTCCGTTGGTGGCGCTGGGTATTTCCATCGCCGTCGAGGGCTATACCCCTGCCCCCGTTGCCATCCTTGGCGCGGCGCTGGTGCTGGTGGGTAACGTGTTGGTGCTGGCGCGCAAGGAGCACTTCCGCACCCTGAAAACGCTGTTGGCGCGCACACAATAAAAACGCAATAAAGAAACGGGCGCCCGCCAAAATAGCGAACGCCCGTTCTCTTGAAAATATGTTGTCAGCTTACGGTTTGATGTAGTGCCAACCCTGATCTTGACGTTGCATTATATGAACAACACCAGCGGGAACCATTTTGACATTGCCGAATGCCAGCAATTCAACCGGCTTACCGGATTTTTTGGCCATTTTTTTCATGGTGTTGCCACAGGCGGCAAAACTGATGCCTGAATTGTCGGCCGCAAGGTTTTGTATGCGGGCGGCTACGGGTGAATTAGCAGACAGCATTTTCAGGCCGGGGCCATAGGCAACGATCTCTACCTCTAATGACTTCCCGGCTTTAGTATATGCTGCCTTGCTTTGTACTGCATTGTTCAGCGCCAAATTCATCAACGCCGGATCATTGGCGTTAACTTGAATAACAAGATGGTGATTGGTGCCTTCTGCTGCCATAACGGCGCTTGGCACGATGGCGGTCATCAGGCCGAGCATCGCAGCGACCATAAACAGTTTCTTGAACATAGGTGATCTCCCCGTATGTGTGTGGTTGTAAAAAAAATTCGATTTTGGCAGGCGGCCCCTCGCCGCCCAAACCTTATGGGTGCCAGACCCTAGCACGGCGAAACCGATAGCAATATTCGGGAATCCCCCGAGGGCAAGCGGTCCGTTGCCCTCGTTTTCCTTGCCATTTTGCCCCGCCCCCGCCATGTTGGCCGGGATATGACAGCACCATCCAGCCCGGAGACCCGCGGTTATTTCGCCATCGGCGCCGAGGGCATTTCCAAGCCCATGAACGCCGGGGCCATTTTCCGTACGGCCCACGCCTTTGACGCCGCCTTTGTGTTCACGGTGGACGCGATTTATGCGCGCCGCGAAGGCAGCCTGGCCGATACCTCGGCCGCACATTTGCACCTGCCATTTTACAGCTTCCCCGATGTAGCTTCCATGATGCTGCCCAGCGATTGTCGTCTGGTGGGGGTCGAGCTAACGGACGATTCCATAGACCTACCGAGCTTTCGCCATCCCTCGCGCGCGGCCTATGTGCTGGGGCCGGAGCGCGGCTCGCTGTCGCCAGCCATGGTTGAGCGTTGCGAGTTTGTGGTCAAAATCCCGACCCGGTTTTGCGTCAACGTTTCGGTGGCCGCCGCTATTATCATGTATGACCGCGTTAATTCGTTGGGCCGTTTCGCGCCCAGGCCGGTGCGCGCCGGTGGGCCGACCGAGTCGCTGAGCGAGCACGTCCACGGCCAGCCGGTCCTGCGCACGCTCGATCCTTACAAGGCAGAGCCCCCGCTGGGCGAGGAATTCGACCCGGCGTAATATCCCCGGGTGGACGAAGCACCCCCCGGTTCGATAGAGTTGGCCTCATGCGATTCGCAACCTTCATCCCTGTTTTTGCCCTGGCCGCCACGATAACAATGGCGGGCAGCCCAGCGCTTGCCGAACGGGTCAGCGAACATGGCAACTGGACCGTGTTCAAGGAGAAGGACAAGGGCAGCACCATGTGCTTCCTTTCCTCGCAGCCGACCAAGTCGCAGGGTAAATACAAGAAGCGCGGCGACATCTACGCCATCGTTTCACATTTCCCGGCGGAAAAGCTGACCAATGAAGTCGGCTTCCAGGCCGGCTACACCCTCAAGAAGGGCAGCGACGCCACAGTTTCCATCGACAGCAAGGCCCCCTTCAAGCTGTTCACCGATGGCGAGGGCGCGTGGGCCTATGACAAGAAAAGCGATATCGCCCTGGTCGCCGCCATGAAAAAGGGCACCGCCATGGTGGTCCGGGGAGTGTCGGCACGCGGCACCAAAACCACCGACACCTATTCCCTGAGGGGCTTCACCGCCGCCCATGGCGCCAGCCTTAAGGCCTGTAAAATCAAGTAGCTAGCTGGCTTTTTGACGGGTGGGCCTTTCAACCCCGTCCGAAAAGGCCTATATCAGCCGCACCATGACAGGCGAACTTAAAAACCTAATCGGCCTTGACCGCGACGAGCTGGCGGGCGTAATGGGCGAGCTCGATGAGCCCGCCTACCGCGCCAAGCAGCTTTGGCACTGGATGTATCACCGCGGCGAAACCGATATTTCCAAAATAACCGACCTTTCCAAAAACCTGCGCGCCCGGCTTGGTGAACGCTACGTTATCGGACGGCCCGGCATATCCAAGGCGCTGGTTTCCGAAGACGGCACGCGCAAGTGGCTGTTGCGCATGGACGATGGCAACGAAGTCGAAAGCGTTCTGATTCCCGAACCGGAAAAAGACCGTGGCGCGCTTTGTGTTTCATCGCAGGTGGGCTGCACGTTGAATTGCACGTTCTGTCACACCGGCACGCAAACCCGTGTGCGCGACCTGGACGCTGCTGAAATTGTCGGACAGGTTATGCTGGCACGCGATGAAATGAACGAGTGGCCTTCGGGCAGGGAAGACCGCAAGCTTAAAAACATTGTGATGATGGGCATGGGCGAGCCGTTGCTTAATTTTGATAACGTCGCCAAGGCGCTGAAAATTATTATGAGCAGTGAAGGCCTTGCCATTTCAAAACGCCGCATCACCCTTTCCACATCGGGCATCGTGCCGATGATGAAACGCTGTGGCGAAGAAATTAATGTCGACCTGGCCGTCAGCCTGCACGCGCCCACCGATGAAGTGCGCGACACACTGGTGCCAATTAATAAAAAATATCCGCTGGCCGAGCTGTTGCAGGCCTGCGCCGATTACCCGTCGGCACGCAATTCTCGGCGCATCACCATGGAATACGTCATGTTAAAGGGCATCAACGATTCCCTTGATGATGCAAAAGAGTTGGTGCGCCTGATGGAGCAATATGGCATTCACGCCAAGTTCAACCTCATCCCGTTTAACCCATGGCCGGGGGTGGCTTATGAGTGTTCATCCAACAACGCCATGCACCGTTTTTCGCGCCTTCTAAATGACGCGGGCTTTTCCGCGCCCATTCGCGCCTCGCGCGGGCGCGATATCATGGCCGCTTGCGGGCAATTAAAATCCGCATCACAACACGAAAAAAAAGCGGTAAGCGCATGACCAATAAAGAAGTCTGTGACGATGACGTTTGCGAGCTTCCGGATGATGACAAGCCGGTAACCGATAGCTCATCGTTTGAGCCGGGCCCGGGCAAGCACGTTTTGTTTTTTGGCGACCCCATGTGTTCATGGTGTTGGGGTTTTGCGCCGGAACTGGAAAAGCTGGCCGAAACCATAAAAGACCGCGCTCAATTACACATCATCATGGGTGGCCTGCGCCCCGGCACCACCGAAAGCTGGAAAGGTGAAATGCAAAGTTATATCCGTCACCACTGGGAAGAGGTGGAGAATAAAACCGGCCAGCCGTTTGATTTCGAACGCCTAGACGATGATGACTTTATTTATGACACCGAACCGTCATGCCGCGCCGTGGTCTCGGCGCGCGAACTTGCGGGGGAAAAGGGGGATGAAACGGCCATGCACGTTTATCACGCCCTGCAGCGCGGCTTTTACGCCGAAGGCAAGGACGTAACGGACACCGACGCCATTGCCGATATTGCTGCCGGGTGCGGCGTTGATCGTGAAAAGTTCCTGAAGCTGTTTACGGCACCCGCCGCAGGCGAGCTGACGATGTTTGATTTTCAGCGCGCCCGCGCCTTCGGGGTCAAGGGCTTCCCATCCATCGTCTGCGCCGACGACGGGCAGTATGCTTTTTTGACCCTCGGCTACCGGACGTTTGCAGCCATGCAAGCAGACACCCTGGCGTGGCTTGACGCCTGATTCCCACTGCACCGCTACGCTTGCCTGACCGGTGATTTCGCCTATACTGCGCGCCTTCTTAGGATGGTTTTACGATTAAGGATTTTCGCCATGACCGGCGCCCATAAAGACGTCAAAAAAGTGGTTCTCGCCTACTCGGGCGGGCTGGATACTTCCATTATTCTCAAATGGTTGCAGGATACCTATGGCTGTGAGGTGGTGACCTTTACCGCCGACCTCGGCCAGGGCGAGGAGCTGGCCCCGGCGCGTGAAAAAGCCGAGATGATGGGCATCAAGGAAATCTTTGTCGAGGACCTGCGCGAGGAGTTCGTGCGCGATTATGTGTTCCCGATGTTTCGGGCCAACGCGCTTTACGAAGGCACCTACCTGCTGGGTACATCCATCGCCCGGCCGTTGATCGCCAAACGCCAGATAGAAATCGCGGCCCAGGTAGGCGCCGACGCCGTTTCCCATGGCGCAACGGGCAAGGGCAATGACCAGGTTCGCTTTGAGCTCGGCTATTACGCCAACAACCCCGACATTAAAATCATCGCGCCGTGGCGCGAGTGGGATTTGACCTCGCGCACCACGTTGATTGCGTATGCTGAAAAACACCAGATTCCGGTGCCCAAGGACAAACGCGGCGAAGCGCCCTTTTCGCAGGACGCCAACCTGCTGCATACCTCAAGCGAAGGTAAAATCCTTGAAGACCCATGGAACGCGCCCGACTTTGATTTGATTTTGACCCGCATGGTCACGCCCGAGAACGCGCCCGACAAGGCAACCGAAATTACGGTCGACTTTGAAGCCGGCGACCCGGTGGCGGTAAACGGTGAAAAGCTTTCGCCGGCCAGTCTGTTGGAAAAACTTAATGAACTTGGCGGCGCCAACGGCATCGGTTGCATCGATATTGTTGAAAACCGCTTTGTCGGCATGAAGTCGCGTGGCGTTTACGAAACGCCCGGCGGCACCGTGTTGCTGGCCATGCGCCGCGCCATGGAAAGCCTGACCCTTGACCGCGGTGCGGCTCACACCAAAGATGAGATGATGCCGCGTTACGCCGAGCTGGTTTACAACGGCTTCTGGTTCTCGCCCGAACGCGAAATGATGCAGGCCGCCATCGACATTGCGTCGAAGCCGGTTAACGGCACCGTCAGGGCCAAGCTTTATAAAGGCAACGTCATCGTCACCGGGCGCAAGTCACCGAACTCGATTTATTCCGAGGAAATGGTGACGTTCGAGGAAGACAGCGTTTACGACCAGCGCGACGCCGAGGGCTTCATCCGGCTTAACGCTTTGCGCCTGCGCCTCAACGCCAAGGTTCACGGCACGGACTGACGCAAGGCAGGTCGTTCTAGGGCTGCGCTTCGCTGTGGAATACCTTACCGAAAATACGCCAGCCTTTCGGTGTTTTGACCAGACTCAGATAATCGGTGAAGTCACGCCCTTGGTAGAGGTCGCGCACCTTGGCCGACGCCACGGTGCCGGTGATGTCGATGCTATCCACCGTCATATCAAAATCCTCACCGTTTTCTTTCGGCACGGGCCATCCGCCGATCAGCTCTAGAAATTGTTTCAACGAAAGGGTTTTTAAGCCACCATCGCCGCCATAACCGCAAATGGTGGCGTCCGGACTGAAGGCCTGCTTCAACAGGGTGGCATCGCCCTGATAAAGGCCATCAAAATACTGCTGGATGACTTGACTGATTTCCGAATGATCGGCCATGGCCTTAACTCCCTTACTCTCGTGTTTTTCCGAACTTTATACTGTCTAGATTATAACACGCTGAGGGCAACATTAACTGTCTGCGGTCTACCTTAAGTTAGGCGCCGTGGCGGTCCAGCACCACCTTGCCGATTCCCCAGCACCACAGCGCCACCGGGATAAAGCTGATTTCGCGTTCGCCGACAAACCGCTTGCCGGGGATGGAGCGCGTCAGCACCTTTGATGTTTCCGCCGGGTTCGTGGCGTCTATGAACGCGGTCATGTCACCCAGCACCTTTTGCGGCAGGGCGGCGGCGCGGTCTGACCAGTCCAGCTCCATGCAACTGTGCACGGCGTTATCGTCTGGTGACAGCTCCACCATTGCCACGCTGGCCTCGCGGCGACCGGCTTTCCATTTCGCGTAATAAAGGTTTGCCAATGTGCCCGTGTGCATGAACTGGCCCAGCACCGCGGTCATCGCCATTTGGCCCGCCACCTTGTCGGTGGGAACAACCGGCCCGTAAAGCGCGGCGCGGTGTGCCGGGTTGGTCAGGTAAACCTGAAAACGGGTCTGGCGACGAAACGGTTTGCCTTCACCGTCAAGGCGCCACAGGCGGCGAATTAAAAACGCCGCTTCAAGGTAGTCCATATATTTACGAAGCGTGTTCTTGGCGATGCCAAACTGGCTGGCCAGCCCTTCGATAGAATACTCCGCGCCCGAATGCAGCGCGAACAGGGCGTATAGCTCCGCCAGCTCGCCGGAATCATTTACCCCGTAAAGGTTCGACATATCGCGATGGATATGCGCCATGACGCGCGTGGTGATATCGGTTTTTGCTCCAGCGCCGAGCGTTGCTTCGACGAAGCCGCCCCAGTTTAAGTAATCCATGAACGCGCTGTTCAGCGCCTCGACGTCTTTCAGCTTGCCGTAGGAATCAAAAATACCGCCGCGCAAGTTACGAAACGTCACGAACTCGGCGAACGTAACCGGCGGCAGGATGAAGCCGGTGAACGGGCGGCCGTCATCGGCGGCATCTGCACCCGCCGGGGCAAGGCCGCCCAAGGGGGCAATGTCACTGGTGGCGACAATGCGAAAATCGGGGTGGCTTTTAGCCAGGTCGAGCAGCTGGTCTTCCCAGTGCGGCAGGTAGTGCACGCCATCGAGCACCAGCACATGGCCGCCGTCTCCGGCGCTGCCGGCGGCGGTGAGCGCGTGGTCCACCAGCCCGGAAAGTTCACGCCCGCCCCAGCCCGGCACATCGAGCGAAAGGTGGATCAGGCGCCGCGGCACCACGCCCGCCTTGAGCAGGCGCTGGGCCAGTTGCTGCAACAAGACCGACTTACCCGCCCCCACCGGCCCGGCGACCAGCATGGGGCGATCGTTGTTAGACTGGAACAAATTAAACAGGTCTTCGAGGAACGGCCGCGCCGTCAGGCGCTGAATCGGCTCAGCAATGGCCTTGGTCAGCCACCAGGGGTTATCCCGCTTTATCCTAATTTGGTAATTAAAATCAACCATTTAGATGTTTTTCCCTGGGGTGCTGGCGAAGCCTTTAATGGCGCCACGGCAGTGGTGTTATTTTAGGTTCAAATAATTAATCAAAAATATATCGCCTTAAAATATTAAGCGCAATAGATTTATCCTAAACTGACACCAACAGCCAACCCGCACCTCAAACCAAGGCGCGCCTTGCCAGTGGCGTCCAAATGGGCCCATAATCGGCCCCTAAACGGGCGCTAAGCCCTTCAAAAACTTAATGATTAGGAGAGCTTGTGTGATGAGGAGGCTGGCGTGATTCGGGTGCTGTTTGTATGTTTGGGCAATATTTGTCGTTCCCCCACCGCGGAGGGAACCTTTCGCGCCCAGGTGAAGGCCGCCGGGCTGGAAGGTCAGATCGACATCGATTCGGCCGGCACCGCCAGCTACCACGTCGGCGAGCCACCCGACAGCCGGGCCCAGGCAGCGGCGCGCAAGCGCGGTATCGACATCAGCCACCTGCGTGCCCGCCAGGCACGGCCCGAAGATTTCAAGCGCTTTGATTACGTGCTGGCCATGGATCTGGAAAACCACCGCAACCTGAAGACCATTTGCCCGGCAGGCCATGAGGACAGGCTGGGCCTGTTTCTCGACTTTGCGCCCAGCCTCGGTCGGCGCGAGGTGCCGGACCCTTACTACGAAGGCGGCTTTGACGGCGTTTATGATATGATCGAACAAGCCGCCGAGGGGTTGCTCGACGACGTTCGCGCCAATCACCTTTAACGCAAACCGGCCGAGGCACCGACCCAATGCCAAACCACACTTTCCCCATTGTTTTTGCCATCGCCGTTACCGTCCTTGCCAGCACCCTGCTGGCAGCAGACGCGCGCGCGGCGCGTCATGAGCGTTGCGGACCTTATGCTACGCCCGGCGTGGACCAGGGCGGCAACCCGGTTTGCACATTGCTTCCGCCCGAGGCACGCCAGCAAATCATCCGCGCCCGCCAGCAGGCAAACGCCCAGCGCCAGCGCACCCGCCAGCTTGAAATTGATCAACGCCAGCGCAACGCCGCCATTTCCAAAGCACTGAACGAACGCGACGAGGCCGTCCTGGATCGCGACAAGGCCCTTGCCCGCGGCCAGCGCCAGCCGGAAGAAGAACTGAAACAGGAAACCAAGCGCCGCTACTGGCCGCGCTATTGATCCATCGCCATGAACTGCCGTGAATCGATATGACAAGCGCACGCACCCAGGAAAAAATTGAGGCCATCACCGGCCAGCCGGTGCTGCGGCTGCACGCCCTTTCCGGTGGTTGCGTGGGTGATGTTTACCGGGTCGAGCTAAACGCCGGGCCGGGCGTGGTAGCCAAGGTGGGCGAAGCGGGCAGCGGGCTGGCGCTGGAAGGCCGCATGCTGGCTTATCTGCGTGAACATTCCGACTTGCCGGTGCCGGATGTCTTATCCGCCGATGATGAACTGCTGTTGATGTCGCTGCTCGACGGTAGCGGCGGTCTGAACGCGAGCGCCCAAACAGACGCCGGGGAAAAGGTTGCGGCCCTGCACAACATTTCATCTGAGCGTGGCTTCGGCTTTGATGTCGACACCGTTATCGGCGGGTTACACCAGCCCAACCCGTGGACGACCAGCTGGGTGGAATTTTTCCGTGACCAGCGCCTGATGGCCATGGGCCGAGAGGCGCACCGCGCCGGGCGGCTGCCAACGAGCACCTTAAAACGGCTGGACCAGTTTTGTGCCGATGTCGGGCGCTGGATTACGGAGCCGGAAAAACCATCGCTCATTCACGGCGACATGTGGGGCGGCAACGTGCTGGCGGCGGGCGGGCGCATTACCGGGTTTATTGACCCCGCCATTTATTACGCTGATGCGGAAATAGAACTGGCGTTTACAACCATGTTTAACACCTTCGGCGACCTTTTTTTTAAAAGCTACCAGCGCCACCGCACCATCAGGCCCGGTTTTTTCGAAGAACGGCTGGATATCTACAATCTTTATCCGCTGTTGGTGCACGTGCGGCTTTTCGGCGGCAGCTATGTGGCTTCGGTTGAAGGCACGTTAAAGCGTTTCGGTTATTAATCAGCGCTGGCGTTAATCACCGCGTAACGCATGGCTG
The DNA here is from genome assembly GCA_965602455.1 of uncultured Thalassospiraceae bacterium. Classification (GTDB taxonomy): domain Bacteria; phylum Pseudomonadota; class Alphaproteobacteria; order Rhodospirillales; family Magnetovibrionaceae; genus CBFCYL01. Next base: position 19,797 of record CBFCYL010000031.1, read on the forward strand.
CCATGCGACTGGTGCATGCGGAAAAAGGATGGATTCCCGGCCCCGGGCGTTGTCTTTATAAGCGAACCACAAGCCAACTCCCCATATGGGCCGCCAGCATGAACGCTGGCTGAACGGCGGTTTCAGGGTTGGTTCAACCCGGCAGCCCTATATTCTCGGCAACAACACGGCCCCCCACCCCATGACCCGGGGACCAGGCCAGCAAGGAGCAAGACGATGTATGACCCGGGAAACATTTACGCAATTGGTTTTGCGATGATGTTCGCGTTTGCGGCAGGTGTCATGTTTTTTGCCCGCCGTAATCTGGAAAAGAACGGCGAAGCCAGCGCCCTCGGCAACAAGCCGATTATTGCGCTGGCTTCCGCTTCCCTGCTGATGCTTGGCGCGGTTGGCATCAAGGTTATTCTTTTTGCCGATTTCTACGCCCACACCATGTACGCACCCATTTGATTTCAAGTTTTTAAGATGGCGCCTCCCGAGACCGTCTCCCCCTCCCAATCTTGGGGCGTCAAACTAAAAAAACCCGGTTCCATCAGGAGCCGGGTTTTTTGCACAATCGGGCGCGTTAAGGCGACGGATTGGGGTGGCGGGTATGGATGGCCTCAATGCCTTCCATCACCTCGTCGCTTAACTTCAATTCATAGGCATCGACGTTGCTTTTCAGCTGCTCCATGGTTGTCGCGCCAATAATATTGGCGGTAACAAACGGCTGGGCGTTAATGAACGCCAGCGCCATTTGTGCCATGTCGAGGTTGTGCGCTTTTGCCAACGCGACATAAGCCGTGGTCGCCAGCAGGGCTTCGGGCTTCGTGTAGCGTTTGTAGTTTTTTTCAAACAGGGTGATGCGCGCACCATCGGGCCGCGCGCCACCTTCGTACTTGCCGCTCAACACACCGAATGCCAGCGGCGAATAGGCCAACAGGCCGCAGGCTTCACGCATTGAAATTTCAGCCAGGCCAATTTCATAGGATCGGTTGAGCAGGTTATAGGGGTTTTGCACGCTGGCCATGCGCGGCAGCCCGGTGCGGTCTGCTATTTCCAGAAACTTCATCACCCCCCACGGCGTTTCGTTGGAAAGGCCAACGGCGCGCACCTTGCCGGCTTTTACGAAGCCGCCCAGAACGTCGAGCGTTTCTTCCAGCGGAGTCCAATCGGTATCCGCCGGGTTATGTTTATAACCAAGGGTGGAAAAATAATTGGATTTGCGTTCCGGCCAGTGCAGTTGATACAGGTCCAGATAATCTGTTTGCAGTCGCTTGAGGCTGGCGTCCAGCGCCGCCTCAAGGTTGCGGCGATCAAACTTCATCGGCCCTTCGCGCATATAGGAAAAGTTCTTGCCGACGGCCGCCTTACTGGCCAGTACAATTTTATCGCGGCTGGCGCGCGCCTTCATCCAGTTGCCGATGATGGTTTCCGTCGAGCCATAGGTCTCGGCCTTGGGTGGAATGGAATACAGTTCGGCGCAATCAAAAAAGTTGATGCCACGATCGAGCGCATAGTCCATTTGCTCGAAGCCCTCGGCCTCTGTGTTTTGCTGACCCCAGGTCATGGTGCCCAGGCACACGCGGGTAACATTAATGCCGGTGCGGCCCAGCTCAACTTTATCCATAGTGTTTATTGTCCTTGCTGATGTTGTGATGCACGCGCGATTAAGGAATTAACGCTGGGTAGCATACGACGCACAACCTCGTCCACACCCGCCTCGTTGGGGTGGATGCCGTCGTGCTGATTCAGTTCCGGTTTTGCCGCCACGCCATCAAGAAAAAACGCATACAGCTGTTGACCGTGCTGTTCGGCCAGCTCGGGATAAATAGCGTTAAACTCGACGCCATAGTCGTTCCCAAGGTTAGGCGGTGCCAGCATACCGGCGACCAGCACAGGGATGTTCCTTTTACCCAGCCGCGCCAGTGTGGCGTTAAGGTTAGCCCGCGTTTGGGCCGGGTCGAGCCCACGCAGGCCATCGTTAGCACCGAGCGCCAGAATCACCGCATCCACGGGCTCGCCACTTGGGTCTGACAGCAGCCATGCCAGCCGCGCCAACCCCCCGGCCGAGGTGTCGCCGGAAACGCCGCCATTGACGATGCGTGCCTTTATTCCATCTTTATTGAGTGCTACCTGCAGTCGGGCCGGGAACGAGAATCCCTTGTCCAGGCCGTAACCTGCTGTCAGGCTGTCGCCGAGCGCCAAAATGGTGACGGCTTCTCCCGCCCGCACCCCATTGGACGCGCCCAAAAATACGGCCACCACCAGCAACAAACGGAACAATAAAGACATGATTTTATCTCCAGACGCAGGCTCACCGAATATAAGCGACTTGGCCATCCGGCTGGGCGGCGTTCACCTTACCCTGCCGAGCGATGCCGGCGAGGTCAACATCCTGCGCGGCATTGACCTGAAAATCGACCGTGGCGAAACCGTCGGCCTGGTGGGGCCTTCGGGCTCCGGTAAGACGTCCTTGTTGATGGTGGTTGCCGGGCTTGAACAGCCAAGCGCGGGCAACGTGGAAGTTGCCGGCACTGAAATCACAGATTTAAGCGAAGACAAGCTGGCGCTTTTCCGCCGCCGTCACACCGGCATTGTGTTCCAGAACTTTCATCTGGTGCCCACCATGACGGCACTGGAAAACGTCGCCCTGCCGCTGGAATTCGCGGGCGACGCTGACGCCTTTGATAAAGCGCACGCCCAGCTTGATACCGTTGGGCTTAACCATCGCACGACCCACTACCCGGGCCAGCTTTCCGGCGGCGAACAACAGCGCGTGGCGTTGGCGCGGGCGTTCGTTACCGAGCCGACGTTGTTGTTAGCCGATGAGCCCACCGGCAACCTGGATGGCAAGACCGGCACGCAGGTCATGGAAGTGCTGTTTGATTTGCAACAGCGCATCGGCACTACGTTGTTGTTGATTACCCACGCGCCGGAACTGGCTGGGCGGTGCTCGCGCATCCTGACCATGGGCGATGGCCTGATTACCAATGACGGGCAAAACGGATCATGACCAAGTCTGCGTCCCTTTCGCCGCTCTCTATGGGCCATATGGCAGTGGCGTGGCGCATCGCCCGGCGTGAACTGCGCGTGGGATTAAAAGGATTTCGTGTTTTTGTTGCCTGCCTGAGTCTCGGCGTGGCGGCCATTGCCGCGGTTGGTTCGCTTTCCGAGGCGGTACAGGCGGGCCTGGCGACCGATGCCCGCAGGCTGCTGGGTGGCGATGTAGACTTCCGCACCCAGCACCGCCCCGCCGCAGAAAATGCACAAGCCTATCTTGAAGCCAACACCAGCGCGCTATCGCGCGTCGTCGAGATGAAGGCCATGGCGCAAACCACCGATCGCCGGGCGCTGGTGGAATTAAAAGCGGTCGACGAACACTATCCCCTTGTTGGCCGCATCGATGTCAGTCCCGTCAGCCCCAATGGTGCGGCGTCGCTTCACGAACTATTGGCTGAACGCGGCGGGCGCTTCGGCGCGGTGGCAGACCCGGGCCTTTTGCTCAAGCTGGGGCTTAAGGTTGGCGACGAGGTGCGCGTTGGTGAGGCGCGTTTTAAAATTCGTGGCGAAATTGCGTTTGAGCCCGACAAAATCACCACCGTGGTCAACTTCGGCCCGCGCCTGATGGTTGCCGCCGATGCCCTGCCGACCACCGGGCTGGTGCGCGAAGGCAGCCAGATTCATTTTCGCTATCGCGTGTTGTTGCCTGAAGGGGTCACGGGAAAAGCCTTTATTGAAGAAACGGAAAACGCGCTGCCCACTGTCGGTTGGCGGGTGCGCGGGCTGGACAAGGCGGCGCCGGGCATTGAGCGCTTCACCGACCGCTTCGCGTTGTTCCTCAGCTTCGCCGGCATGACGGCCTTGCTGGTCGGCGGTTTCGGCGTTTTGGGTGCGGTGCAGAGCTATCTTGAAACCAAGCTTGAAACCATCGCCACGTTGAAGTGTCTGGGTGCTTCGGGCGGGTTGGTGTTTAGCGCTTACCTGATGCAAATCCTGGTGCTGGCGGTGCTCGGCATCGCCATCGGGCTGGTGACGGGTGCGGTGTTGCCGTTAATTGGTATAGAGCTCGTCAGGCCATACTTACCCATGCAGCCGGTAGCCGGTCTTTATTTCCAGCCGCTGTTCCAGGCTGCCGTCTTTGGCGTGCTGGTGGCGGTTACGTTTGCGTTGTGGCCGTTGGCACAGGCACGCGAAACACCAGCGGCCAACCTGTTTCGCACACTGGTGGTACCGCACGATGCACCGCCCAAGCGGTTTTATGTGGTGCTGTTCGTGCTCGGCGTTATGGCGCTGGCCGGGTTGGTCATTGTGTGGGCGGTGGAGCGTAATTTTGCGTACTGGTTTGTCGCCATGTCGGCCCTGACCGTATTGGCATTAAACGGCGGCGGGCGGTTGACGCAACATATCGCGCGCAAATGGCCCAAGACCAAAAGCGCCGTCATGCGGCTGGTTATTGCCAACCTTTACCGCCCCGGTAACGCCACCACACGGGTGGTCATGTCGTTGGGTGTGGGGCTTTCGGTGCTGGTGGGGCTGGCGTTAATTCAAGGAAACCTTGCGGGCCAAATCAGGGATCAGATACCCGACATTGCGCCGGCGTTTTTCTTTATTGATATTCAGCCGGGCCAGGTGGAGGCTTTTGATAAAACCGTACTGGGCGTTTCCGGCGCAAACGATTTACAGCGCCGACCTTCGCTGCGTGGGCGCATTGTTAAAATCAACGGTGTGCCGGTCGAAGAAGCAACCATTGCATCAGGCGTACGCTGGGCCGTGCGCGGCGACCGTGCGCTGACCTATGCCGCCACGCCCGCCAAGGGCGCCCAGATCACCAAGGGTGAATGGTGGCCGCAAGATTATAATGGCCCGCCAATCATTTCGTTTGATGCCGGGGTAGCGGCGGGCTTTGGCGTTGATGTTGGCGATACCCTGACGCTTAACATTCTGGGTCGTGAAATTACCGCCACCATTGCATCGCTGCGTCGCATAGACTGGACGACGTTGCGTTTTGATTTTGCCATCATCTTCGCACCCGGTGTTTTGGAAAACGCACCGCACACCCACATCGCCGCTGTTAAGGTGCCGCAAAGCGCAGAAGCGAAAATGGAAAAAACCATTACCGATTCCTTTGGCAACATCTCGACCATCCGGGTTCGTGACGCGCTGGAAGCGGCATCTAACATTCTTGCTGGCATCGGCGCTGCCGTCAGCGGCACGGCTTCGGTGACTATATTGGCCGGCATCATCGTGCTGGCGGGCACCATTGCCGCCGGACACGCCCGGCGGGTTTATGATTCGGTCATCTTCAAGGTGCTGGGCGCAACACGACGGCAGATTCTCGGTGCCTTCCTGATCGAGTTTTCCATTCTCGGTGCCTTCACCGGCGTCATCGGTCTTATCATCGGCACGTTGATTTCATGGGCGGTTATTCGTTTCCTGATGCATATGCAGTGGACGTTTTATCCTGATATTGCGGTCATCACCGTGCTGGCAGCGGTGTTCTTTACGGCCGCCGCGGGCCTTATTGGCACCTGGCGGGCGCTCGGCGCCAAGGCGGCCCGGCACCTCAGAAATGAATAGCGCCATAAATAAAGGCCAGATGGCGTCAACTAAGCACCTGAATTCGCCGATTATTTTTCAGGTGCCCTTGATTCGCCCCAATTTCCTGACATATTAAGCTCAGCTTTAACCAAACCGGAGAGAGACAAACCATGGCTTTCGGACCCGAAAACCGCTTTTCCCTGAACACCGCCAGCACCGCTAGCGCTGCTGGCACCGCTATCGACGCGGGCCTGCGCGCCCACATGCTGAAGGTTTATAACTACATGGCTTCCGGGCTGGCACTGACCGGCGTCGTCGCCATGTTAACCAGCCAGTCGGAAACCATGATGCAGGCTATCTTCGGCAGCCCGCTGGCGTGGGTGGTCATGCTGGCACCGCTGGGCTTTATCCTGGCGCTGTCGTTCGGCATTAACCGCATGAGCGCCACCACCATGCAAGGTGTGTTTTGGGCCTTCGCCGCGGTGATGGGCCTTTCCATGGCATCCATTTTCATGATCTATACGGGCGCTTCCATCACCCGGGTGTTTTTCATTACCGCCGGTACGTTCGCGGGCATGAGCATCTACGGTTACACCACCAAGCGCGACCTTACAGGCATGGGCTCGTTCCTCATCATGGGGCTGATCGGCCTGATCATCGCTTCCATCGTCAACATCTTCCTGCAAAGCCCGGCACTTTACTGGGCGCTGTCAATCATCGGTGTCGGCATCTTTGTCGGCCTGACGGCTTACGATACGCAGAAGATCAAGTTGATGTATGTGGAAGGTGAGGCCAAAGAGACCGCTTCTAAAAAAGCAATCATGGGTGCGCTGACGCTTTACCTCGACTTCATCAACCTGTTTATGATGTTGCTCAGGCTTTTCGGCGATCGCCGCTAAATAAGCCCACAACCAAAAGCAAAACCGCCCGCGTCTTTATGTCACGGGCGGTTTTTTGTTGGGCGGTTTTCCGGCCCAAATAATTTTTTGTGATTGTGGATTAAAGGGCCCACCCCGTCGTTGTCTTCGTATAAAGGCACTAATGCCTTAAATAACAAGTGCTTACCTGTGACGGCCATCACACCACAGTCTTCTGATGGCCAGCATTACAGGCTCATCGCAATGCGGCGGGATGCAACATAATGCCAGACAAGCCGATCCTTCAAAGCTGGTTCAGCAGTGGCATTTTTATTAAGCACAACAATGAGCAGAGGCGCCAACAAGACCGAAACCAGACTCTATCCACCCCCCCTACTCGAAAGGATTAATAAAATGAAAAAATTTCTTACCATCGCAGCCGTCACCGCAATTTCCATGGCCACCATCGGTGGGGCTGCCAATGCGGCTCCCGTATTGTCCGCCACACAGTTCAGCCATATGATCGAACAGATTCACGCAAGGCAAGCTGAGCAGCGCGCCAATATTAACGCCAAGCTCAACACTACGACGGTGTCCAGGAACACTGCGACGGTGTCCAGGAAAGGCCCGAGCCAGGAAGTTCTTCAGTTGATCCGTGCAAGACAGGCCCAGCAGCGTGCGCAGGTAGCCACACTCGTCGGCCATTAATCCGCTATACCAGCGTAAGGTCATCGCCACTGCTTTTACGTGGCCAAGCGCCTTGCAAATAAAACCGCCCGCGCCTTTATGTCACGGGCGGTTTTTTTGTGCCTTTTCGACCTTCTGAACCTGAACGATAGCTGAATTGTGGCTTCAGCCTTGGTTCATTAGCAAAGTCGTATATACGACCCAGCGATCAGGCAACCCCGACTAACGCAAGCCCTGGCCCACATTCTAACGAAAGAAATACGCTCCTCCCCCCAATAGAAAGGTTAAGCACAATGAACAAGTTTATCGCTCTCGCCACCGTAGCAGCCGTTTCCCTGACCGCCGTTTCCGGCGCCGCAAACGCCGCCAACAAGAAGTCTGCTGCTGAATTCAACACCGTGATCGAATCCATCCATCACAAGCAGGCCCAGAACCGCGCCGCCATTAAAGCGCAGGTTGCAGACCAGGAAATGGTTGTCAGCAAGGATGTCAAAGCCACAGCCAAAGGCCCGAGCATGGAAGTGCTTGAGCAGATCCGTGCCAAGCAAGCCCAGAACCGCGCCGCCATTAAAGCGCAGGTTCGCTAAAGCAGGTTCGCTAAACATGACGAACGTGGCATAAAAACACC
>CBFCYL010000032.1:0-25947 GCA_965602455.1 uncultured Thalassospiraceae bacterium
TTTCCTTAAATGGGGGGCTGTGCCTCGCGTCCCCTTCGTCTAGAGGCCTAGGACACCGCCCTCTCACGGCGGCAACAGGGGTTCGAATCCCCTAGGGGATGCCAAATTTGCAAAGGGGCCCGAAATAACCATTTCCCCGGCACCTGAAAACCACCCCACCCGACCCATGATGCTTGCGCTCGGCGTCGTCATGGTGCTGGGCGGTGCGTGGTTGCGATTGCGGGCCGCCGGGGGGGAACTGTGGCTTGATGAAATCTGGTCGTTGAACACCGCCCTTGGGCTCGATGCGTGGCACCACGTGTTCTGGAAAGTGGTGGATGACAACAACCACCCACTGAACACCTTGTGGCTTTACCTCGCAGGCCCCGAACAGAGCGCGTTGGTATACCGGCTTCATGCCATCGTTTTTGGCGCACTTGGTATTGCCATTACTGGCTGGCTGGCGGTGCGCGAGCGCGACAATCACACCATCCTTCGCTTAGGCGTCGCCACCGCGCTGGCCGCCACCCTTTACCCGCTGGTGCATTACGGTTCCGAAGCGCGCGGCTACGCCATCATGATGGCAAGTGCGCTGGTCGTGTTTGGCCTGATGGAAAATGTAGCTAATAATGCAGATGACCGCCCCGCGCCGACAAAATGGTTACTCGGTGTGGCGGGAACCGTGGGCGTGTTTTCGCACCTAGGCATCCTGCCCATCGTTTTCACGTTGGCGCTGGCCTTCCTGATCCACCGCTGGCGCGCCGAAGCTCCCGCGGGTGCCGGGCGCGGCGTTCAGGCGCTTCACCAGACCGTCAGCCTGTTGGCCCCGCTACTGGCGGGTGTGCTGCTTTATTTTTCAGCCTTCGTTTTTGGTGCTTTCCTCAACGACGGCCAATTCATTTTTGGTGGCAGCACCGCGCTGTGCCCGGATGTGGGGTGCTTTATTACGGCGCTAGGTGAAATAACCTACTTCAGCTTTGGCGGTGTGGCGCAGGCGGCGTTCCCTTCAGACACGACTACCCTATCGGTAGCATTCGCCGGGCTTTACCTGCTGGTGTTTGGTGGCGCCGTAGCGGCCCTTGCCCGGGCTGGCCATCGCCGGGCGTTACCCTATGGCCTGATATTTCTTGGCGTGCCGTTGATTTTCGTCATCGCTGGGCAACCCGTGTTCCCCCATGGGCGGTATTTCATGGGCGTGATCGTATTCGTGCCGTTGTTGGCAGCCGATACCGTGGGAACGCTGGCAAATAAGGGCCGGGTGTTCGGCGCGCTGGGCAGTATGGTCATCGCCGCCGTGGTGGCAGTGAACCTGGTCGGCGTGGCGCGGTTTCTTGAAACCGGGCGCGGCGACACAGCAGCGGCGCTGGCGCACATGGTTGCGCAAAACCCAACGGGGCCGTTGGTTGTCGGCACCGATATGCCATACCAGTTTCGAACCGTAATGGAGCACACCATCAAGCGCTTTGCCCCCGGGCGCGAACTGGTGGTTTTTCCCACAGCTGAAATTGCCAGCGGCCAGCCCGAATGGCTTGTCACCGTGACCGTAAAGCCCGAAGCCATGGCGCCCGGGTTTTGCATTGCGGGGGGAAATTATGTGCGCGAAAGCATGCACCAATACTGGGGGCTGTCGGGTTCTCACTGGGGGGTATACCGGTTGCGCCCTGAGGGTTGTTAGCGTTCGCCGTTATCTTCGCGCCAACGCCGGTTTTGTTCTTTCCACGCCGGGTTGACGGCCTTCAGGCCGAAGATATAACCCAACGTGCCGCTAAGGCGCGCCCAGTCGCGCAACGCCTTGGCAAAATTAAGGCTCACGGTATGCGCCAGCGCCTTGAACAAAAAGCGCACCACATGGCGAACGGCAAGGCCCAGCATGGCAGTGGTGCCGTGGTATTTTTTCTCGATGTAAAGCCGCGCCCAGCCATAGTTCCAGAATTTTTCCCATTGATAATGAAGACTGGGGCGAACCGACCCGGCATTGATGTGCATGATGCGCGCCTGTGGTGCCAGAATCAGGGAGTGGTCCGCAACGCGAAGGCGCATTGCCAAATCATTGTCTTCAAAATACAGCAAAATGTTTTCGTCATATCCGCCAATTTTATGGATGACCGACATGCGGATCAGATTCACGGCGCCGGAAACGAACGCGGCGCAAAGCTCACCCTCCGGCGCTGGTTCGTTGTGACGTTTAAGGTACTGGGATGCAATGTTCTGGCGCTCAAACATTGCAACGTCATGGGTCAGCTCTAGCGAACCATCGGGGTTGATGTTCTGCGGGCAAATGATGGCCGCATTCGGGTTGCGGTCGGCCGCATCCAGAAGGGCAGCAACGGCTGCGGGCTCAACCACGGAATCGGGATTAACCGTCAGCGCAAATTCCGTTTTCACGCGGTTCAGACCTTGGTTCGCCGCCCCCGCATAGCCGACGCCGATATGGTTACGCACAATTTTAGCCTGCGGAACGGTGGCGCGCACAATATCCAGCGTTTCATCATCGCTGGCGTTATCAACCACAACAACGTTTCCCGCCGCTTTTAAATGCTCAAGGGAGCCCCCAATAACGGCGGCGCTATGGTGGGTCACAAGAATTGCAGTGATGCGCCCCCAATCAGGCTTTGCGGTTTCGATCTGCGACATACCTGAATGTATAAGGAATTTCCGCCTCATGGCACCCGTTTTCCCGTTTATTTAGTGATTTATCGCCTCGCTATGGCTATATTTTCCCTACTCTGGTACCAAGCCGGGGACGAGCCTTGCAATGCCACCAAGAGCATGCCCGGTTCGCAGGGTCATTGATTGTCGGCATTGTCGGCATTTATAACGAGGGGAAGTTTCTTGTCATTCACATCATCCACATATTCGAATAGTTCATCTCGCCGCTTGCTCGCAGTTGCGTCCATCCTATGCACTGGCCTGCTGCCGAGCCTTGCCGGGGCGCAATCGTTTGAGCAACCGCCGACCTTAAATGCTTCGCAGGTTCTGGGGGCGGACGTTACCAAGAGCAGCCTTTATACAGTTGCCCCCAAGGTCCAGAATGACGGTCGTTATAATCAATTTAGCCTCACGTCATCGGTTTTCCATGCCAATCCCATTGGCAACGGCCTGGCACTAGAACGTACGCTTGAGGTCAAGGCCATTGATGCGATGCGCAAGATTAAAGGTACCGATGCCTACGCCCAGGGGTTGGAAAATGCTATCGGCGGTGTGTTGGCGGCTTCCAAGGAAATCATCACCAACCCGGTGCAGACCCTCAGCGACCTGCCGTCAAACATTGGCCGCGTTATCGGCGATGTATTTTCGGCCATCGGCAATATGGGTAAATCCAGTAGCGGCAATGACGACACCCTTAAAAGTCTGATTGGATACAACAAGGCCAAGCGTTTCCTGGCTGATTCGCTGGACGTTGACCCCTATTCATCCAACCCCGTTTTGCAGGAAGAACTGGGCGATTTGGCCTGGGTTACCTTTGCTGGTGGTGCCACGCTGGACATTCCATTAATCGTTACCGGCGCCAGCACGGCGGTTACCGGTGTTCAAATCGCGGCCGGTGTCAAAGATCCCCTGCGCGATGCCTCGCCGACTTCGCTGGTTAACATCAACACCCAACTGCTGGAACAAATGGGCATTAAGGGCGATGAAGCCGACAAGTTCATATTTGGCAAGGTGCTGAACGTGCGTCACCAGACGGTCATCGTTCACGCACTGGCATCCCTTAAGGACGTGCCGGGGCGTGATGCCTTCATCCGCCTGGCAACAAAAGCCAGCAAGGAACATGAAGCGCGGGCCTATCAGGCCACTGCCATGATGATTGCCGGCTATCATACCGGTGCCGCGCCTGTAAAACGCATCGACGTTCAGGGCGATACGGTGTTTATCACCGATTTGCGTAAAACCGTGGCGTTGATGTTGGCGGGCGACCATGTAGCGTGGACGGCCAAGGTGGCAGCCCACGTTAGCCGCTTCCCGGCCGGTAGCGTCAAACAGGCGCTGTGGACCGACGGGTCGGTCTCGGCGGCGGCGCGTTCTGCCCTGGAAGCAAAAAACATCACGGTCCAGGCGCAGGCCTTCAGTCGCATCAGCCCGAGGGTGAAAATCAGCCTCACCGAAAAGTAGCGGTTAAAACCGAGCAAGCCAAAAACAGCAAGGATGGCCCGGGCAAACTGAGACGAGCGATTGCATTACCCGTTTATGGTGTGTTATAGCAGATAATACACTTTAACTATACGGGGTCACCATGTCTCAATCGTCACCAGCCATGCAGCCGGTCTGTTTCGGTGCCCTTCGCGCAGCCGAAGGCATGCTGGTGGCCGGTGCGCGCAGTGGCCAGCCGGAAGTGCGCTCGGGGCTTGAGCAGCTGCTGCCGCTTAGAACCTGTAACCAGACCAACACCGGCTTGCCGTGCGCCGCTATATGCAGATATGCCATTCAGGTGGTTTCGGAAATCGCCTGTGAGGTTTGTTCCGCAAGCATTGGCTGCGAACGCGACCCGGATGTTGATAAGGCCAAATGTTTTAAGCCTGCCCCCGCCTGAGACACCGACGAACCCGGCGCCAGCTCAGGGTTTTCTGGCAAGGCAGAAGGCGGAAAGACCGGCCAGCCGGTTGTGGTTCAACAGGCTCAACTCTGCGCTGCAAAGCGCGCCCAGCACACCGTTAACAACCGGGCTGTGATTTTTAAGCTGGCTTTCGGGCGCGCTGTCACCGGGCGGAAGGATGCGCTGGGCAAGGCGGGTTGCCATCGCCAGGGGGAAAACAAACCCAAAATAATATGAATCCTTCACCACCGTCAGTCCGGCATTTTCAACCGTCGCCCTTAACGAGCCAAGGGTGTAGCGGCGCTTGTGTTCAAGAAAGTCGTCGTGGCCGGACCACATGAACTGAAAGGCCGGAACCGTAATCATGGCCGTAGAGCCCGATGAAGCGGGTTTCATATATTCACGCAACAGGCCGACATCATCATCGACGTGCTCCAGAACATCCATAAACAAAAACAGGTCGGCATTCTGGCCTTGAGCTGATGGCAAAAACCGCATCGGTTTTCCAGCCACGGTTTCCTCTGCGGGTGATGAATAATGTGGATCAACGCAAAGCGCCGAGGTGGCGGATGTATTTTCCAACAGGTGACGAGAGAAAAAACCTGAACCGGCGCCCACATCCACAATGGTGTTGAAAGAACTGTCCCGCAGATAACGGCTCAGCGCACACGCCTTGTTGCGATAATACCAATGGCGGCCAATGGCCGGCCCCAGTATGTCCTGTTCCTTGATATCCATGACCCACCCTATCAAGATTGGGCGCCATCCGAAACGATGGTTGTCACTTCCTTAAGGCCGGGAACCTGTGCCAAGGTGGGCTGAGCGCAAGTCGCCCCTTTTTTATGCCGGGGTGGGAGGGGTCATTGAACGAAGCTTATAAAAAAACTGAAAAAGCCGGGCAATCCACCATCGCCGATTTTTTGAGCTATGGCGTGCTGGCGCTGGCTAGTGCGTGGGTGTTGCTGACGTTCGGTGATTATGGTCTCGGCTGGGACGACCCGATACAGGCCTATTATGGTGATTTAATCGTCTCTCATATTGCAAGCCTGGGCGAAGATGTGCGCGTTTTTTCATTGCTTAACCTCAACCTCTATGGCGGCCTGTTCGAGGCCCCGGTGCAATTTCTGGCAAAGCTTCTGGACAGGACGCTGGCCTTCCCCGAAGTCGATACCCGCCACCTTGCCGGCGGTCTGGTCGGGGTGCTGGGCCTGTTAGGCGTATGGCGCATGGCGTGCTTTCTTGGTGGGCCGGTTGCCGGGCTGGTCGCGCTGTTGTTGTTGGCGTTGACGCCGAACTTCATGGGCCACGCTTTTATCAACACCAAGGATATTCCGTTTGCCGTCGGCACCATCTGGACGCTGTATTTTGCCGCCCGCGCTGCCGAAGCGTTGCCGCGGGTTTCATGGTGCTCAGTGGCGTGGCTGGGCGTGGCACTGGGCATGACCATGGGTGTGCGCATCGGCGGGGTGGTTCTGCTCGCCTACATGGGCGCCCTGATGACGGTGAACCTGGCATGGGTAAGCGCACGGCCCAAACTTGAAATGGCTGACGTTCGCCATTTAGCGGCGGTGGTAGCCATGGTGCTGTTGGTGGCGTTCGTGTTCACGTTTGCGCTGTGGCCCGGTGCGTGGCAAGACCCCTTTGGCACAGCATTTGTTTCGCTTATTGAGACAGCCCGGTTCAGCTATACGCTTGATGTTTTGTTCATGGGCGAGACATTCCACTCGACAAGCCTGCCGTGGTATTACCTTCCGGTTCACTTGTGGGCCAAGCTACCGCCGGTTTTTCTGGGTGCTTTTGCCATCGCCGTGCCTTTGGCTGTTGCTGGTTTTGGTCGCGCCTTCGTCGCCGGCAATCGCAAGGTGTTGTTCGGCTATGCGGCGCTGGGGCTGGGTGTTTTCTTCCCCCCCATTTTCGCTATCGTGTCGCATAGCGCGCACTATGACGCTATTCGCCATTTCCTTTTCGTGTTGCCGCCAATGGCGGTTCTGGCCGGTATTGAGCTGGCGCGCCTGGGCTGCTGGCTGCAACGCCGCAACCACACCTTGGCCGTAATGGCGGCGATGGTGCTGGCGGTTGGCCTGGGCGAGGCCGCCTGGGCGACGGCCCGGTTGCACCCTTATTCGTACGTTTACTACAGCCCCCTCGCTGGCGGCCTGAAGGGTGCCGAGGGGCACTATGAGCTGGATTACTGGGCGACCTCCTACCGCGAAGCAGCGGGCGAGCTGGCACGTTTTGCCGAGGACCAGCCTGTGCCCAAAGGCGGTCGGTTCCGGGTTGCCGTGTGCGGGCCCGAGGACGTGGCCATGGCGTTCCTGCCGCCAAGTTTTGAAGCCGTCCAATACCCTAAAGATGCCGACTTTTTTATTGGCATTGCCCGCTGGTCGTGTGACGACGCCATTGAGGCACCGGTCATTGCCGAAATCGGGCGCCATGGGGTCAGGCTCAGTGTTGTGCGCGACCTGCGCGGTGGCTTCACCGAGGCCCAGCCTTATCGGGGTCGCGTTAAGCTGGATCGCCTTTAGCTAACGGTAAAACCGGGTTAGACTGTGAACGGGGAGATTTAATCCATGAACGAAGCGCCTGAGTTATCCATCGTTATCCCGATGCACAATGAAAGTGCGGTGGTTGACGCCCTGTTTTCGGAACTTCTGGCCGTGCTGGCGGGACTGGCGTTGCCCTATGAAATAATCTGCATAGACGATGGCAGCAGCGATGACACCCTGGCCAAGCTGCAAGCCCGGTGCGAACAAAACCCGGCCATTAAGGCCATCTCGCTTTCGCGCGGCTTTGGCAAGGAAGCTGCTACCACCTGTGGCCTGGATTTCGCCATCGGCAGCGCCGTGGTGGTGATGGATGCCGACCTGCAGGATCCACCACAACTGATTACGGAATTTGTCGCCAAATGGCGCGAAGGCTACCAGGTGGTTTACGGGGCCCGGCGTTCGCGCGACGGGGACGACCCAATGAAACGCTGGACTGCAAAAACGTTTTACCGCGTGTTCAACCGTTTGAGTGACACCCCCATCCCGCCCGATGCCGGAGATTTCCGCTTGATGGACCGTGCCGTGGTTGAGGTTCTGAACGACATGCCCGAACAGGCCCGCTTCATGAAGGGCATATTTGCCTGGGCCGGATTTCGCCAAACGGGCGTTCCCTATGACCGCCCGGAACGCGCAGCCGGTGAAAGCGGCTGGCCATACTTGAAGTTGTTCCGTTTCGCGCTGGACGGTATTTATTCTTTCAGCACCGTGCCGCTTCGCGTCTGGACATGGGTCGGCAGTGTGGTTGCTGCCCTTTCCCTGTTGTATGCACTTTTCCTGATCGTGCGAACTGTTTTGTTCGGCATTGACGTTGCGGGCTATGCTTCACTGATGGTGGCCGTGCTGTTCCTTGGCGGCGTGCAACTGATTTCCATCGGTGTGCTGGGTGAATACATCGGGCGCATTTTTGCCGAAGCCAAGGCCCGGCCATTATATGTGGTCAATCGTACCGTAGGCATGGATGAAAACCGCCCGGGCGACGACGCCTAATTAATACATGAGGAGTGCGCACCCATTGGCCAGCCCTAAATCCAATAAGGTTGAAATAAAGATTGATGGGCTCAGCAAGGCCTTTGATGAAAACCGGGTATTAACCGACATCAGCCTGGAAATTTTGCAAGGCGAAGTTGTCGCCATTGTCGGCGGCTCAGGGTGCGGGAAAACGGTTCTTGTCAACCACATGCTGGGGCAAATGAAGCCCGACAGCGGGCAGGTGCAGGTTGCCAATCACGAAACGGACGCTGCGGCTTTGGTTGACCTTGCCATGGTTGATGATCGCGAACTTGACCGCATTCACACCCATTGGGGCGTGGTGTTCCAGAACAATGCCCTTTTCTCCGGCTCGGTGATGGATAACATGGCCCTGTGGCTTGATGAAATTAAACAAATGGAGCCAGAGGAAATCAGGCCCATTGCCATTGATGCGCTTGAAGCGGTCGGCCTGCCGGTGACGGATGACTTCCTGTCGCTTTCCGTCGCCGACCTTTCCGGTGGCATGGCAAAACGTCTCGCAGTAGCACGCGCCATCGCCATGAACCCCAGTGTGATTTTCTATGATGAGCCAACAACCGGGCTTGACCCAACAAGCGCCATGCAAATACAGGACCTTATCGAAACCACCCACAAGGGTGCGCGCACCACCATCATCATCACCCACGACAAGGACTTGCTGCGCAGGTTGAAGCCTCGGGTTATTATGCTGCACGAAGGAAAAATCTATTTTGACGGCACGTTGGATGATTTTGAAAACTCCGATTCAGAATTCATCCGCCCATACTTCCAATTGATGCCATCGCTGCAACAGCGTTCAATGAAAACCATTGTGGTTTCCGCGCCGGTTTAGGTGCGCGCATTCACTAAGTGGAATTAACGTGGAACCCGCGGGCTGGTCAGGATGGGCACATAGACAATGGAAAAACAAACGAAGGCGGCGGTCCACGCCAGGCCCGAGGTCATCAGCAACTCAAGTCCGTATCCGGGCCATGACATAATGCTGAGGCGTGTCAATGCTGAGACTGACACCAGAATATATGCTGCCACGGTTAATGGATGGGCACGAAGCGCACGCCCGGTGTGGCCAAGGGCGGCGCGGCTCATGATGGCAAGGGTCATGGTGCCAACGGCACCGATGGTCATGGCGTGGGTTGCGGTCGCCGGTTCCAGGCCCCAGTCTGCACCCCAACCCATGGCCGCAAGGCCCCTCAGGGCCAGGCCGACGATCAGCCAGCCATAACCAAGATGCAACACCCACACCAGCGGGTTGCCCAGTGTGCGCCGGGTCTGCCAGCCGGCAAGCCGCAAACCGTTGAGCGCCGCTAAAGCCAAGGCCACAAAACCGGCGAGGGCGCCCATCGCGGTGACCTGGTCAAAGGCAACCTGGTCGGCAATGACCAGCACGACCGTCAGGCCGATCACGGCGCGTTCCAGCCACGGGGTTGAGCGAATCTTGATGTCGGGGTCGGCATGACCAAGAAAGCTGGATGTGAAACTGGGCACGACCCGGCCACCCAAAACGGTAATCAGCAACACCATCGCATCGAGGCCCAGCGTTAGCCCGCGTCCACCAAGGTCGCCGCGCCCGGTGCCTTCTAGGCCCAGCGCCTGGGCATGGGTCAGGGCGTTGGCCACCAGCAGCAACGCCACTATGGCTAAAAACACCAGTTGGCGACGGTATTGCGGGTTTAGCAGAACCCGTGCCATCAGCCCGATCAAGGTGGCCAGGAACGCCAGGTCCAACACCGCGACGGCCCACGGCGCAATAAACCCCTGCCCCCAATAGGCCACCCGGCCCAGCAGCCAAAGCACAGCGAGGCCCGCCAGCATCGGTTCATGAGCAACCTGACGGCCGGTCCAGTTGGGAATGACGGTCAGTAAAAAACCGGCCACGGCGGCGACGCCATAGCCGAACAACATTTCATGGCCGTGCCAAAGGCGCGGCTCCACCACCAATGGCCATTCAAGACCGCCCGCGTAAAGGCCCAGCCAGACCGGAACCGTGATGGCGCCAAACAGGCCAGCCAGCAGGAAAAACGGCCTGAACCCGGCAGACAACACCGCCGGGCCGCTCGCCCGGGGCTGGGTGGAGGCGTTGGTGATGGGTATGGGGTTCGGTGCTGAAGGTTCGCCCAAGATATAATGCCCTCTCGGCAATGATCGGTGGCTTCAATATTGACCTCATATTGCCAGCCCGCCGCGGCGCGGCAATTGCCCACCGTCAAGCGAGGGGCCATGGCGACCCGAAAATCCTATATGGTGTCCGGAAACCCTTGCAGGCCTTGCGTTTGCGAGTGATCGGCATCACTGTTGACGGGTGCTGAGCGGTCTATATCCTTAAGGTCCAAGCCCTTAACGACCCGTCAACGACCCGTCAACGACCCGTCGCCCTAACCCGGCCTGACCCAACAAGAGAACGCCAATGCAAAATGAGCAACATATTATGCCCCTGAAGTTTTTCCGCCGCGTCCGTCCGTTGGCTGGCTTGATGCTGGTGCTGACGCTGGCGGCGTGTTCCAGCTTTTCCCTGCCATTCTTTGGCGATGATGAAACGGTTACCCAGTCAGATGAAAACATGGACGCGCGCGTGGCCGAACATTTCCGCAATCAGGCCGAAGTGCTTGAGCATTACCGTACAAGGTTGGCAAAAGAAAATGAACCTGAAGTAATAAAAACGCCCGCTGTGCCCGATGTAAAAGTAATGAAGCCTAATAAAATAGAAATCTTGCTTGGTCTATCGCGTAACCTGCGCTGGGCCGGAAAACCCGATGAAGCCGCAAAGACGATGGATGACAGCGATGTCGAGTTCGGCGATGACGGACGCTACCTGGCCGAACTGGGCAAGGTTCGCATAGCCCAGGGCCGTATGGCCGAAGGCACCGAACTGCTGGCCCGGGCCGCCACCAAACGACCGGATGACTGGCGCCTGCTTTCGGCATTGGGCATTGGTAACGATTATCAGGGTCGCTACACCGAAGCCATGGTGGCCTATGAACAGGCGCTGAGGATTTGCCCCGATGATGCCGCCGTCATTAACAACATGGGCATTTCACAGGCCATGGCGGGTAACGTCGACCGCGCCATCATCACACTGCAAAGCGCGTTGGAATTCGGCCGCCATGGCGACAGGATTAAACGTAACCTGAAAACCTTCAGGGATGCGCGCGACCTGTGCTCCGATTGCGGAGCGAAATACCTGCGCGAAACCGGACGTGCATCACTGGCCGCAGGTATGGTCGGCACCGACGCCATGGCGCCGTGCAAACCCCTGCCCGCTTATACCGAGCCCGAAGTCGAGGCCATGACTGAACAGCTGAAAGAAGCACCATCCATCAACATCAAGGTCTATTTCGAGTTTGATTCCGCCATCCTGCGCCCCGAGGCGCAATCGGTTCTGGATGAACTGGGCGCTGCGTTGACGTCCGATGACCTGAAGGGTTACCGCTTCGAGATTGCCGGACACACGGATGCGGTCGGACCCGCAACTTACAACCAGAAACTTTCCGAGCAGCGCGCCAATGCGGTTCTGGATTATCTGGTGCTGGTGTTCAACATCGATGCCTCACGCATCGACACCGCCGGTTATGGCGAAAGCCGCCTGCTTGACCCGAACGATCCGGATGGCGACATCAACCGCCGGGTGCAAATCACACGCCTGGATATGATGTAAAGGCGTCACCACTGAACAAAAAAGCCCGGTCAACCAGCCGAGCCACTAACCGTATGTGGGGAGACCCGTATCAATTTTTTGATACGGGTTTTCTTATGATGTCTGCTTTTGGATACTGAGTAGAGCAAATATCAGACCTAAACTAATGTCCGTTTATGACCCAAAGCGGACTCTCGCTATCTTCTTAGTACCTTAATTTAGCTTAACTTTAATCCCACGTCGGGCTTCTCAAATACCGTTGACTCAGAATGGCATGTGGACGGTCTGGCCGTTTCGCAAAACATGACCTTGGAATAAACGTTGCGTCCGAATGTACTGTCGAGGGCGTTAGCCATCAATGTTTCACCAACCCTTCCTTACATTTGTTATCGGTTTGCTATATACTAATTGCGGGGAAAATGAAGTGCTAAAGGGAGGCGTGAAGAGATGGTTATTTCAAAACCATTTATTTCTTTGATGATCGCCCTCGTTTTAGGACTTGTTCTGGGAGGCGCCCCCTCGTTAGCTTTAGCAGCCAAGGACAATACCAGTAAATGCGGCGGTAATAATGAGGCTAAATGTTCAACGACCAGTGCGACCCGGAAAGATGGACCCAAAAACTGCCCCAGCGGCTCTTTTTTTGATCTTGTAGATGGCGGAACGTGTTGGTCTTGCCCGAGTGGCTATAACCGCACATCGGCCCATGTGAAGAAAAAAAACGCCTGCAGAAAGCCAGCCTCTGAAGTATTCCATAAAGCCATAAAAACACGTAAGAACACCAAAATTGGCCAAGGCTGCCCATCAGGGCAGTTCTGGGACGTCAAGGGTGGCAAAGGTCTCCTGGGGGCCTGCTATAAATGCAAAGGCGGTTACAAAAGAACGGCATATAAAGTTGACCACAAGAAATCCTGTGCCAAAAAAATTAATGCAATCGATAGTTCGGCCACGCCAAAAGGTAAATTTGCTTGCCCGTCAGGACAATTTTTTGACCTGCGCAATGGTGGCGAATGTTGGTCGTGCCCCAAAGACTACGACCGCAATCTGAATCCTGTAGATGACAAAAAGGCCTGTACCATCAACGCCTCCAAAGTGTGTGATAGCGGCAACATCGCTTATGGACCGAACTGCTTCAAGAAGCTGGACTGCGGCAAAAAAAATGGACGCCCCTGCACCATCGGCGAACGCATTCCATCCTGCAATGATGGATTGTCCGAGGACTTCTCAACCCATACATGCGTCAAAACCGAACCCGGTAAATCTCCGTTTTTGGGGGGCTTGAAGTCGCTGCTCAAAGAGACCAGCACGAAAATCAAACAGGACTGCCGGGACAACACCAACCTTTACGAACAGTTTGGAAAACTGGCCACCGGAAAAAAACCTGACCCAAGTTGCGTGCCTTACATGCAAGCTGGTTTCACCTGCGCGCCCATCAGTCTGGCTGGTGAATTGCTGGATGTTATTGAATCGGGAGAAGCGATTGTCGATACAGCTGAAGATGTTTTCTCCGGGAAATTTAAACTCAAACTCGATGCCAAAAAAACGCTCAAGGAATTGGAGCGGCGGTTTGTCAGTTCCGATTGTGCCAATACCCTTCCTAATAACTTGGGCTTTTCTCAAGCCACATATGGCGGGCCTTCTAATGGGCTGATATGCGACACCGATTACTTCTACGATCCTGTGAGAGGAGGCTCCTGTTGGAAGTGCGACGCAGGAACGGAACGGTCCATGTTTGAAAGTGTCGAATCCAAAAAAGCCTGTCAGATCCCAAATACGACAGCCATCGCCGCACTATGTTCGGTCGCCAAGTTTATCACCGGCGAGAAAATGGATAAAGAAACTCAGATAAAGAAACAATGTGTTGAAGACCTGCTCAAGAAGGAACCCTGGGAGCGGATTGTGAAAGACACAGGTGACAGCATATCCCAGAAGAAGGTTTGTGAGGGAACAGGTGAGTCGTTAGCAAAAATCGCCATGCAGATGAAGCTGATGAAAATGGCCAAAGAAAAGGCCAAGAAGATCAAGGAAAGTGCGTCCAGCGGCAGTGGAGGCGGCGGCAATCGGTTCTATAAATACGCCAAAGAGAAATTTGATAAAAAATGGGTTGCGGAAATTGGCATGCCTGAAACTGCCTTCAAGGCAAAATGGCGCCGCCGCGCGGCCATTGCTATGTCCTTCAAAAAGATATTCTCGGTACTGACAAAGGTTGATAAAACATTTGAGCCTTTGCTTGAGGAGGCCTCGGAGAAGTTTATTGATGCCCTAGATAAGGAAATGGACAATACCTGTCCTGATCTTTAGATGAGCTGGTACAAAAGTATAAACGTGAGACTTCACTGCCCCTCGTTCTATCTGCACCGACCTTTTCGAGGGGCAGTTGGTGTTTGACTTTAATCCAAGGCGCAATTTATTAGTATCCTGAGCATGAGGGTTATGTCTGATCATGGCTATTAGCGGACATTCTGATATGGATGTTGTTATGTCTGCTTGTTGGGATAAAGCAGTCTCATGTAGCGAGCCATCTTGCGATCTCTAGGCAACTGTAATTTTGTCGATTTCGACAAAACAGCAGGTTGACCATAATTTCCAAAAAATCAGTAGATAAACTGAATATATTATGGGGAATCAGCGCATCAATCGCCGATTCCCCACATACGGTTAGTGGCCCGGTCAACCAGCCGGGCTTTTTTATTGCGTTACCGCAAAACCGAGGCCGAGCAATTCGCTCACAATACGGCGGATATCAGCCTTGATTTGCCCGGCGGGTGTATCGGGAAATGCAGCCTGCATGATTTCCGCCATTTCGGCCCCGCTCATGGGTTGTGCCATCAACCGCCACAGGGCGGCGGCTGTGGGGTTCAGGTTGTAAAGCGTAATACCATCGGCGTGAACGAGGAATATATCGGCGTCCACCTCGCGATAGGCGGTATCCGGGTGGTGCGCTATGGCGCTGGTATCAAATGAAAACGAACTATCGGTCATAAGGGTTTCACGCTTCGGTGAGTTTTCAGGAAAAGCGTTCTTGCAGCAACGATACCGCATCCGCCACACGGGCATAATGCAGGATATAACAATCAGCCGTTCGGACAAGGCCGTGCAGGTGATCGAGCATTTCAAGGGCTGGCACCTCGCGGCCGATGCTTTGCAAGACCGTGTGCTTCAATGCCTCGCTATCGGAAGCCGGTTCAAGGCGGGCTTTGGCGCCATCTTCGCGTGACAGCAAAACCAGGCGCGTAATGGCCGCACGGGTGCCCAATGGAGCGCACGTGGGCGCGGCGCGGTCATCATCCAGCAAAACATATTGAAACTGCGCACTGGCTGGGCCGGCGTGGGCGGTAATGAAACCACGGGTGCGCTCATCCAGATCAGCGGGCAACGGCAAACGAAGACATGGCATGAAGCCAGGTGCGACGCCCATGTTGGTGCACTGGCCCGCGTTTTGACTGGCCGGGCCATCGGCGCCGACTTCCAGCGCCAGCAGGTCGTCACTGAACACCCGGTGCCCGGCGGCGGCAAGTGCAACGCTCAGAGTGCTTTTGCCGCTTTCGTGGGTGCTGGGAAAAATGCAAAGCCCGCCCGGAAATTCCACGGCGGCGGCGTGCAGGGCCAGCAGGGGGCTGTTGGCGGCTATGTGGGCGCGTTCAAGGTCGGGTAACAGATCGCAGACCGCATCCACCGGATCAGCCAGCACCACGCGCCCGCCTTCGGTCCACGGCGAGGTGCGCGCAAAGCCGCCGGGGTCGCGAAAAAGCCGGATAACCTTGGGTTCGCCAAGCTCTGGCCCCGCCTCGGGCTCAACCGCAAAATGCCACCCGATGAGCACGCGCTCCAGCACATCAAGCAGTTCTGCCGTGCCCCGGCCGCCATCATCAAGGGCCAACACGCCGTCCATGCCCTGAAACCTGATGTGCATGATGGTTATCCCAATTGGTAAAAAAAGCGCTATACTAGGTGCTCTTTTTGGCATCTTGACCTGAACGATGCCTGAACGCGGGCTTCAGACCGTCTTCAGGGCTGCTGTGCGATAGGTTAAGCATCGGAACAAGGAGAACGCAATCCATGACATCCTCAAACAAAGCCAGCAGCACCGGAACCAGCACTTCCGCCCCCACAACCGACAAAGCCAAGCCGATTGACCGGCGCCGCGCGCTGGCCGTGTTGGGCATGACGGCGGTGGCCGCTTATCTGACACCGGCGCTGACGCCCCTGGGCGGCGCCCATGCTTCCGGCGCCAAGGCTTCGGGAGCAAAAAAAGGTGGCGGCGGTCTCGGCAGCTTTGGTTCCGGTGGCAAGGGTGAGTTCATTATCAATGACACCCAAACAGCCAGTGAGTGCGGTGAATGTCACCAGGCCTATGGCGCCGAAAGCTTGCCCCAGGGCTCATGGCGGCGGATCATGGGCGATTTGCCGAATCATTTCGGCGAGGACGCCAGCCTTGACGAGGCGACGCGCAAACACATCGAGGACTACCTGGTAGCCAATTCCCAGCCTGGAAACGGGCCGCTCCGGATCAGCGAAACCCGCTGGTTTATATCAGAACACCGGGGCGAAGTGTCGGACAGGGCCTTGAAAAAAGCCGGTTCATGGGCCAACTGTAAGGCCTGTCACAACTGAGGCGTAATCAAGCCTGAAAATATTTTTTGAGCGCGGGCAAAAGACGAATTGAATTATCCGTCCTTTTGATATATCCACGCCAATCGCGTTTCATAAAACAAACGGTTTCGTCGAGCTCGGGCCTCTTCCCCCCCCTTTTCCCGTAGGTCCGGGATTGACGATTTGGTGGCGTCGCTCTCATTTATTTGAGGGTGGCGCCATCATTTTAGGCACCAAAAAAGCCGCCCGACCAAACGTCCGGCGGCTTTTTGTCGGGCTCTGGCCCTGCTCATAATCCAGCTCAGACGTTGGCGGTGGCCGCTTCCTGGTCTTTCTGGGCTTCGGCAACCTTGGCGCGGACATCGTCCATGTCCAGCGCCTTAACCTGGCCGATCAGCTCATCCAGCGCCGTTGCCGGAAGCGCACCGGGCTGCATAAACACCATTATCTTCTCGCGGAAAACGGCCAATGTGGGGATGGAGCGAATACCGAATTGTCCGGCCAAAGCCTGTTGGGCTTCGGTATCGACCTTGGCAAACGCAATGTCGGGGTTCTGCTCTGCGGCGGCTTCAAAAACCGGAGCAAACGATTTGCACGGTCCGCACCAGCCGGCCCAAAAATCGATAAGCACAATGTCGTTGCCCTCGATGGTGGCGTCGATGTTATCGACTGTCATTTCAATGGTAGCCATGGGAAGTTTCCTTAATCTGGGGCCCGCCCGGAAGCGGGGGTTTAACATAAGTTTTTTCTAATATAGTAACCCAGACTGGTTTTGGCCAGCCCTCAGCGAAAATTTGATTTTCTATACTATTTTCAACTGGTTATCTTCCTGGACAGCGTCTGCAGGGGTGGCTGGTGATATCACCTGAACCCGATTTGCAGGGAAGGTCACCGTGACCCGGGTGCCGTAGCCCACCTTGCTGGCAATGGAAAGCCTGCCACCGTGCAATTCCGCCAAATTGCGGGTGAGGTGAAGCCCCAGCCCGGTGCCTTCGTGCTGGCGCGACAGGCCGCTTTCCACCTGGCCAAAGGGCGACAGCACCTTGGGAATATCCGCCTTGGCAATGCCGATGCCGGTGTCCGTTACGCTAAGCGCAAGCCTGCCATCACTGATAATACGCGTGGCGATGCTCACCGTGCCGCCGGGGGGCGTAAACTTGATGGCGTTGGACAGCAGGTTCAGCAATATCTGTTTCACCCGGCGTTCATCACCGCGCAGGGATAGGTGAGTTGTGCCACCATCATCGCTGACAGCATTGCCGGTCAGGGCAATATCGTGCGCGCGGGCACGCTCGACAACCAGCCTGATGCTCGCCTCAATAACACCGTCAACGGAAAATTCTTCATCACTCAGGTCCAGTTTTCCGGCCTCGATGGCGGAAACATCAAGGATGTCACTGATGAGACTCAACAGGTGCTCGCCCGATTCCTTAATGTGGGTCGCATATTCGACATAAGAAGCGTTATCAATCTTGCCAAACATTTCATGCTTGATGATGTCTGAAAACCCGATGATGGCATTTAATGGCGTGCGCAACTCGTGCGACATGTTGGCCAAAAACTCGGACTTGGTTCGGCTGGCCATCTCGGCCGATTCCATGGCATTTCGCAGGTCGCGCGTGCGTTCGTTGACCCGGCGTTCCAGCTCATCATGGGAAGCGCGCAGATCATCCACCATGCGTTTGCGCTCGGTAATATCCTGCGCCACCATCATCATCCGGTCTTCGCCCTCGAATTTCAGTATCTCGGCATCGACAAGAAAATCCCTCGGCTCGTTCGATGATGTCACCAGCTGGATTTCCACGCCGCGGACGCTACCGTTCTTGCGCAACGCCTCAGTAAAGCTTTCCCGCGCCGCACTGCTTTTCCACAGGTTCATTTCGTAGGCCGTCTTGCCGATGGCATCTTCGCGGGCAATGCCCAAAATCTCGCACCACCGTTCGTTGACATCATAGTGAATGCCGCTTTCCAGGCCCGATATCACCACCAATGCCGGGCTGGCGTGGAAAGCGAGGGAAAATTTTTGCTCCGAGCGCTCCAGCTCACGTTCGGCCTCAATTTCCTGGGTTACGTTGTTGCCGGTGCCGCGATAGCCGGCAAAAGTGCCGTCATCATCAAAAAACGGCACACCGTTGGCGCGGATATATACTTCCTTACCGTTGACTTCGGCAGCATATGTAAAACCACGAAACGGCAGATGGCCGTCAAGCATAGCCATATGCTTCGCCCAGCTTTGATGATCGACGGTGCTCAGCGTGGATTGCAGCTCGACCCTTGACTTGCCGATGATATCGCTGGCCCTGAGGCCGATGGCATCAAACACCCGGTCCGACATATAGACGAAGCGATGGTTGGCGTCGGTTTCCCATGCCCATTCTGATGCTGAGGCGGTGAAATCCTGCAGGCGGCTCTCGCTTTCGCGAAGGGCTGCCTCGGCGTTAATGCGAACCTGGATTTCACTGCGCGTTTTATCATATTGCCGCCGGATGATGCTGTCAGCGCGGCTAATAAACACGAACAACACACCAAACAACGTCAGAAATATAGCCCCGACGACGACGGCAAAATTTCTTGAAGCAGTGGCGATGCGTTTAAGGTCGGTGGTTACATTTCTATACACCTCGAACACACCAATAATTTTGTCACCAATAACCAATGGCATGTAACTGGTAACGAGGTTTGTTTTTTCAACAACACCTTCAAAGGTGTTCATGGTATCGCGATAAACAAGCTCGGATACGATTTTTCCCGAGATCGCAGCGCTAAACCCTTCCTTGGTTAATGAGCGTTCGCCAATCTGGGCTAAGTCTGTTGAGTAAACGACACGGCCGTTCGGGGCATAAATTTTAATTTTATATATACCGGTACCGGAAACGGCCTTGCGCAATTCCCGGTCAAGGTGTTGAAAGCCTGACGATTGATGCAACGTGGAAAAATCCCGTTCATGCTCAATGAGCAAATAATCGCTAATATTTCCTATCATTGTATTGGAAATGGTTTTTATCAGGCTAACGTTGCTTTTTTCCGTGTCATATATCATCTCGTCGCGCAACATGGCTTGCATAACCAAATAGACAATCGCGCTCACCACCATAATGGCGAGCGCGCTGGCGATGGAAAAATTTCTGACCAGACGATACATATCAAATGCTTGGAGGAAATATTCGCAAGCTACCCGGGCATTGCTTGACGATTAATAGACCGTCTTCCGGTGAGCTTGCCCCCCCTGCCGCTCCCTGTCTTTTTTTCATGCCGCCCATGCCTGACCTTGTTGATAAGGTTAGCCAAATGACGGCGTGGCCACTTTATCACACAGGCCGTTATGTGGGCCATGGGCTTAAAAGGGCTATTTCCTAGTCTTTTTAGGCCAAATCCCAATAAAAAGGGCCGGCGCTTCCTCTTACAAAAGGAAGGCCGGCCCCAAAAATGGTGCCCGGGGGCGGATTCGAACCACCGACACGCGGATTTTCAATCCGCTGCTCTACCAACTGAGCTACCCGGGCACAATGCCCCTGTAATCCGGGGACTTCAGGCAAGCGCGCTTATAAAAGATATCGCCGGGGCTGTCCAGCGCCCGAAACAGGGCCCGCAGCACAATTGCACAGAATAAAGGCGCAGCGCGGCCTAACCATCCTCTTCGCCATCGAATCCCTCGCCAAGGCCATCACCAAGACCATCACCAAAACCCTCAACCGCCCGGTCGGGAATACGATAACCCTCGCCCAGCCAACGGCCCAAATCCACGTCGGCGCAACGCTTGGAACAAAACGGCTGAAAGGCCGCATCGGCGGGCTTGTTGCAGATGGGGCACGCCGCAGACACCCCGCCGGGCACTGAAGGCTGGCCCGTTTTGGGCTTGGCGGCCTTCGGCTTCAGCTTCACAATCTTGGCTGATGTTTTGCTCATGGCTTCATGGTGGCGCTATCGCTGAGATGCGTCCACCCGGAACTGACCGGACGCCATGGCGCCATCGCCAATCAGCTCCAGCGGCTGGCCAAGACGGGTTTCCATTTCATCGAGCGCACCCGGCGCCTCGGCCTTCAGGGCGCGGACCACATCGGGATGGGCCACCAGCGCCGGAAGCAGCCCGGGGCGTGCGGCAACTTCGGCCAGTACGCGTTCCAGTGCCGCAAGGCCGGTGCTCAGTGCCGTGGGTGCGCGCCCGGTGGTGCAAGTTGAACACGGCCCTAACAACAGGTGCGACAGCGGTGGGCGGCGACGTGGGCGGGTGACCTCGATCAACCCCGCCGAGGTCAGGCCATGCAAACGCGGGTGCAGTGGGTCTTCGCCCAGCGCCACCTTTAACGCGCCCAGCACCTTTTTTTCATTGTCCTTGGTGCGCATGGGCATGGTGTCGATGGCGATCAGCCCGGCCAGGTTACGCAGACGGATCTGGCGTGCCGCTTCATGTACGGCTTCGAGGTTGGTCTTGAGCGCCAGTGCTTCGCCCTTGCCCGATGCCCCCTCTGCGCCGCCGCCGGCGTTGACATCCATGGCCACCAGGGCCGCCGTTTCCTCGATGATCAACGAGCCGCCCGAAGGCAACGCCACCCGTGGGTTTAACAGGGATGCTATTTCATCTTCAACGGCGAAGGCGCGGAAAATATCTTCGCGCGCGGCGTGTTTTTCGACGTGTTTTTCGGCCCCGTGCTCGCCATTATCAACATGGCCGTCACTGACCATACGTGCGATGCCACCGCGGCCCGCCTGCTCCAGATATCGCGCCAGATAGCGAGAAAGCGCACCCGCTTTCAGGCTCAGGCGTTGGGGCGGCTTGGCGGTCCCGGCTGTCTTTTTCAACTCCAACCAGCGCGCCTTGAGGGTATCAAGCTCGGCACTTAAGGAATCCAGCGCTGCCCCCTCGGCGGCAGAGCGCACCACCACGCCGCCAAGGCCCACGCCTTCAATCAGGCTTTCGCCAATGGCCTTGAGGCGCGCGCGTTCAGACTTGTCGTTGATGCGCGCCGAGACGCGCGCGCCCGCTTCCAGCGGCGAATAGACCAGTTGTTCGCCCACCATTTTGATGCGCCGGGTTAGTTTTGCACCCTTGCCTTCGCGGGCATCGGCCAGCACCTGCACGATGATGGCTTCACCTTCGTGCACATGGTCGGATATGGCGTCCCCGGCTTCATCCGGGCCGCCGTGGGCCATAAGCCGCGCCTCGGCCAGACCTCAAAATCCGTCGCGGTCACTGGCGCTGCCGGTGCTGCCGGTGCCGCCGGTGCCAATGTCCACGAACGCCGCTTCCATGGCCGGGACCACGCGCGTCACGCGGCCCAAAAACTGCGCACCCACCAGGGTGGTGGCGTCATCACGGTAAACCGCAAAATCCTTCAGGCGGCCATTGGAACCCAGGCGCGCAATACGCACCTCGCCGGGGCGATGGCGCACCAGCACGGTATCGGTGCTTTGCTTCCCGGGGCTCACGGTCTTACCCCCGCGCCCTGCAACATGGCCAGCGTCTCGACCAGCGCCAGGCCAACCACGTTGGCGTAGGAGCCGTTAATTTTGCTCACCAATGCCCCGGCTCGGCCCTGCACCCCATAGCCGCCCGCCTTGTCGGCCCATTCACCGGTGGCGAGGGTAGCGTTCAGCTCCTCGGTGCTCACACGTTTAAAGGTGACGCGGGTAACAACAGCGCGCACCTGTGCCTTGCCATCAGCATCGATAACGCAAAGCCCGCCGATAACCCGGTGGCTGCGCCCTGACAGCAGTTCCAGAAAGCGCCGGGCTTCAGGTTCATCATGTGGCTTGCCGAGAATACGCTGCCCCACCGCCACCACCGTGTCGGCACCCAACGCCACCTCACCCGCCCGCCAAACAGCGCGCGCCTTGGCCTCGGCAAGGCGCCGGGCCATGGCACGCGGCGGCTCACCATCAAGGGGGGTTTCGTCAATGTGCGCCGGGCGCACCTCAGACGGCACAATGCCGACCTGCGCCAAAAGCTCAAGGCGTCTCGGCGATGCGGAAGCAAGGATCAGGGGAAAGGCGACAGCGGACATAACGCGGCACCTCGGATCAAGCGCTTATTTGAAGCGGAACGTGATCCGGCCCTTGGTCAGATCATAGGGGGTCATTTCAACCGTGACTTCGTCACCCGCCAGCACACGAATACGGTGCTTGCGCATTTTACCCGCCGTGTGGGCGAGGATTTCGTGTCCGTTCTCCAGCTTGACCCTGAACATGGCGTTGGGCAGCAATTCGGTCACGACACCGTTGAATTCAAGAATTTCTTCTTTTGCCATTTTTCTCTCAATAATTTCCTTCAGGCGGCCAAATAAGAGACTCCACGGCCCCCAACGTCAAGCCTTTTCCCGTATTTCCCTCAATTGTCAGGTCGCGGGTGTCTCGGTTGGTGGGAACCGCCCCTTCAGGCGCTCCATCAGCTCATCGCGCACCCCGCGAAAGGCCTCCAGTCGTGCCTCGCGCGAACCCTCGATGACGCTGGGGTCCAAGGTGTGCCAGAGCTCGACCTCGCAGGCCATGAAACGGGTCAGTTCCACCGCCTTGTGCTGGGCTTCCGGCGACAGCGAGATAACCAGGTCAAAGGATGAATCCTCCAGGTCCTCAAAGCTTTTCGCCGCGTGGGTCGAAATGTCGATATCCAGTTCCGCCATCACCTCGACGGCGAAGCCGTTGACCTCGAACCCGCGCACGCCGACGGAATCAACAAAAATTTCCGTGCCGTGCAAATGTTTGAGCAGCCCCTCCGCCATGGGCGAACGGATGGCGTTCATGGTGCAGCAAAACAGCACGGCAGTGGGAGAAACCCCCGAAGGCGCACCGGGAAGCGTGCCGGAAGGTGTTTTTGTCTTGTTATTGGTGTTGTTGCTCATGCGCCCCCCTAACCCCGGATATGCAGGACGCAGATCAACGTGAACAGGCGACGCGCGGTGTCCCTGTCCATTTCGACCTTGCCATCCAGGCGTTCACGCAAAAAAGAAGAGCCATCGTTGTGCAGGCCGCGTCGGCCCATGTCGATGGCTTCAATTTGCGACGGGCTGGCCGTCTTGATGGCCTCGTAATAGCTTTCGCAAATCATCAGGTATTCGCGGATCAGTGCGCGAAACGGCGTCAGCGACAAAACAAAACCCTTCAGGGGTTTGTCTTTTTTGCTGCGCACATCAAAAGCCAGCCGGTTTTCAACAACGGATAGATGAAGGTTGTACGGCCCCTTCGGCCCACCGATGAGTGCAAACTTGTTGGATTCCTGGAGATCGAAAAGCGCCGCCTTGCGCTCGTGCTCAACCTGCGGGCTGCGCGATATGACGGAGCGCTCGTCGAGAAAGATAGCTTTGATGCAATCGTTCCCGCCCACAATGAACTCCTAATCGCTTCGCTTGTTCAGGCGCATGGTGATGGAACGCCCGTGCGCGCCAAGCCCTTCGGCATCCGCCAGGCGCGCCGCAGCAGGGCCGATTTCACCCAACGATGAAGCATCGCAACCGATAAACGTGGTGCGCTTCATGAAGTCGAGCACACCAAGACCGGATGAAAACCGGGCCGAGCGTGCGGTCGGCAAAACGTGGTTGGGCCCGGCGATATAATCACCAATGGCTTCCGGTGTGTAACGGCCAAGAAATACCGCCCCGGCGTTGTTAATGGTCGCAAACAATGCATCGGGGTCCGCCACCGCCAATTCCAGGTGCTCGGGCGCGATGCGGTCGACCAGTGGCGCTACATCGCTCATGGCACCCACGGTGATGATAACACCGAAATCGCGCCAGCTTTTGCCCGCTATATCGGCGCGTTGCAGTGTCTTGATCTGGGCGTCTACGGCCTTTTCCACGGCGTCGGCAAAGGCGGCGTTGTCGGTAATGAGAATGGACTGCGCGTTGATGTCGTGTTCGGCCTGGCTCAGCAGGTCGGCGGCGATCCAGTCGGGGTCATTTTCGCCATCGGCGACCACCAGAATTTCGCTCGGCCCGGCGATCATATCAATGCCCACGGTGCCAAACACCTGGCGCTTGGCTGCCGCCACATAGGCGTTACCGGGACCGACGATTTTGTCTACCGCGCCAATGGTTTCGGTACCGAAGGCCAGCGCCGCCACCGCCTGCGCGCCGCCAATACGGTAAACTTCGTCGATGCCGCAAAGCTTCGCCGCCGCCAATACCAGCGGGTTGACCGCGCCATCGGGCGTCGGCACCACCATAACCAGACGTTTTACCCCGGCAACGCGCGCCGGGATGGCGTTCATTAATACAGAAGAAGGATACGCCGCCGTGCCGCCCGGCACATAAAGCCCCGCCGCACCAACCGCGCCCCAGCGATAGCCGAGGCGCACACCGGCTTCGTCGGTGTAATCCTCACCAACCGGCAACTGGCGCTGGTGAAAAACTTCGATACGTTCCGCTGCAAGTTCAAGCGCCGCCATCGTTTCGCCATCGACCTGGGATTCGGCGGCAGACAGTTCATCGGCGGTGAAGGCCATGGCTTCTGGTTTTATTGCCAGACGGTCAAAGCGCTTTGTGTATTCCAGCACCGCGGCGTCACCGCGCGCACGAACATCATTAATGATATCAGCGACCGTGGCGTTGACGTCGTGGTCCGCTTCGCGCCCGGCCGTCAACACGGCGGCAAAGCGCACTTCAAAATTACTATCCTGACTGTTCAGGCGCTCAACCATTGACCGCATCCCTGAACTTGTCGACCCAGCCGCCGATTTCATAGGCGCGGGTCTTGAGCGCCGTGCGGTTGACCGCAAGGCGCGATGAAATTTCACAAATCACCTCGACCTCGACAAGACCATTAGCCTTCAACGTCTCGCCCGTGGAAACCAGATCGACAATACGCCGGGTCACGCCCAGCAGGGGGGCAAGCTCCATAGCGCCGGAAAGCTTGATGCATTCGGCCTGTACGCCGCGCTTGGCGAAGTGCTTCTTGGTAATTTCAGGATACTTGGTGGCAACGCGAACGTGGCTCCACATTGTCGGGTCATCGGTTTCGCCCAACTCGGCGGGTTCGGCAACGCTCATGCGGCAACGCCCGATGCCTAAATCCAGCGGGGCGTAAATCTCGGGGCTGTCAAATTCATCCAGAACGTCGGAACCGGCAACGCCCAGTTCTGCCGCCCCGAAGGCAACAAAGGTGGCGACATCGAAGGCGCGCACGCGCACGATTTCCAGCCCGTCGTGGTTGGTGGCGAAGCGAAGCTGGCGTGCGTCGGGGTCGTCGAACGCAGCTTCGGGCTCTATCCCGGCGCGGCGCACAATCGGCATTACTTCTTTCAGGATGCGGCCCTTTGGCAGGGCCAGCACCAATTTTTTGTTCGCCTGCATGGGCGTCTAGCTCCGGCTCTTGCATATTAGCGGAAGGGCGCTGTTATAAAGGGTTTTTCTGGGATGTGCCAGCACCTTAGGCCTGACACGCGAGGCTTAAACGGCACCTTATGGTTAACGCCGGGCGCTTATGACTGGCCGGAAACGCGCTCGATGGTGGCGCCACACTGGCTGAGCTTGGCTTCCAGGCGCTCATAACCGCGATCGAGGTGGTAGACCCGGTTGATGATGGTCTCGCCTTCGGCCACCAGCCCGGCCAGCACCAGCGAGACTGAGGCGCGCAGGTCCGTCGCCATGACCGGCGCACCCGATAGCCCGGCAACGCCGCGCACAATGGCCGATGAGCCATGAACGTTTATGTTGGCGCCCATGCGCACCAGT
>CBFCYL010000033.1:0-25940 GCA_965602455.1 uncultured Thalassospiraceae bacterium
AGCAATAGACCCGACACACATCGGTGGCCCGGGAGTCTGGACCCGGTCGGGGCTACCTGATAACGGATTGATATTGTTGAATCCCGATCACAAGAACCATAATGGGAATATTTTTTGACCGGAATTATGGATTTTTTCAGGGGTCGGGCGTATGATTCAAGGGTTGCAACAAGATCAATTGAGGGAGCATTCAATAATGGGACAGAAAGACAGGATAAATTCGCTGCAGGCCCGCCATCATGAACTTGAAGTTGCTATCGAAACCGAAGAATCCAGACCTCACCCCGACGACGTTGAAATACATTCCCTGAAAAAAGAAAAATTAAAAATTAAGGATGAGATTAACGTCCTGGCGCCCGGCTGACTCCGTCTCCGGGATTATCCCATAGATTTTAGAGACCGGCCCGCCCAAAGGTGGGCCGGTTGGCGTTTCGGCACAATGAAGCTCAGTTAGGCCGGAGCGATGGACTTGATTTTGGCCCGGCGCTGTTTGGAGCGAAGCGCAATCTCGTTGTCTTGTTCCATAACGGCAGCGAGGGCCAAATCCAGCAACGCCTCGCCAAGGGACATATCAAGCAGGTCGCTTGAAATCCTTCGGTTTGAAGACATTGTGCCATCTTCGTAGGTCACGTTAAACATCATGAACGAAGCGGGCTTGCCTTTGGATTTTTTGCTGGCCACGGCTCTTCCTTATTCTGAGTGGGCGTAAGGATTAATTTGAACTGATCAGGTCATTTGGATGTTGGCGCTATCGCTGAAGCTTTCCTTGATTAGCTTTACGGCGTGGCCGACCATTTTCTGGCTTTCGCCACCTTTGATGACAAAGACATGACGTTTGCTTTTTTGGGTATGGGTTACAAAATTTTGCAAACCATAGGTGATCAAGAAGTTTTGGACGTTACTCATTATTTTTCCTAAATATTTAAAGCCTTAATGACGGGCGCCTCATGGCATAGCCGGGCGCATCATTGGCTGTGATTGTTAAATTTCCGAGAAGCCGGGTCAGCAAGAAGACCCAGGGCTTAGTCTCTGGACGATGGCGCTAAAGCGCCGTCACTCGGTTTCAGTGTTAGAACCATTGGCGTCAATTGACTCAGTAGATTCGGGCTGCTCGGAATTTTTATCCCGGGCTTCCTTCTTCTCAGCAGCGCGCAGGGCCTTTTTTTCGGCCTTCAGTCTGTCGCGTTCTCTGCGTTCAAAATCGTAGTTTGGTTTTTTTGCCATTATCATTCCTTCAGGACTTGCCTGAAGTAACCTTGCAGATAAACATGGAGAAAAATTAAAAGCGTGGGAAAGACCCGCCTGAGCAGGCCTTTCCCGTATCACTTTTAGGCGTGTCAGTCGACGAGCTTAAGATCCTCGGCGGAAGACTTGCCATTCTGTCCGGCCAAAAGCTCATAAGAGACCTTTTGTCCTTCGTTAAGGGTGGAAATTCCGGCGCGTTCGAGGGCCGAAATGTGAACGAAGGCGTCTTTGGAGCCGTCTTCGGGTTCAATGAAGCCAAAGCCTTTGGCGGGATTGAAAAACTTTACAGTACCTGTGGTCATAATAATTTCCTCTAACAACAGATTAAGGGTTCCGCTCATCACATCATGTGACGGGCGGTTTGTTAAACGCTCAAATTGTCAGGGGATATATAAGCTAACCGGCGTACCGACTGATCATGTAACACACAACAAATATAAAACGTATAGGGGGTATATAGGGCATTTCCCTGGAAAGTCAATTGCTCACCCGCAATGGCGGAGGCGGCGCAACCAAACCTGCAAACCATAAATTCGATCGTAAAGGGCACAATAATGAGCCAAAGCAACGCGCTACCGTACCGGGTCAGGCTCTAGTGCATCATGACACCGTGGCCGTGAAACCAGTGAATATGACGTTTTTTCCGCTTCCCGTCGCGGCCTGAAAGCCATATTTCCACCCGTTGCAAGCGGGCGCGGTTTGCTTTTACACTTAAACCAAAGCAATAACCGGGCCCATAACCGGGCCTTTGACAAAGGGGGATGTTATGTCGAACCGTTACAGCGAGGCCCATGCCCGGTCGCTTTCCGACCCCGAAGGGTTCTGGGGTGAAATAGCCGAGGATATCCACTGGGAAAAACGCTGGGACACGGTTCTCGATTCCTCCAATCCGCCTTTTTACCGCTGGTTTACCGGTGCGGTATGCAACACGTGCTACAACGCGGTTGACCGCCATGTTGATGAGGGCCGCGGCGACAATGTCGCCCTGATTTACGACAGCCCCATGACCGGCGGCACGGTTCGCAAATACACCTACGCCGAACTGAAAGACGCCGTTGCGCGCTTTGCCGGTGTGTTGCGCGCCAATGGGGTGGAAAAGGGCGATAGGGTTATTATTTATATGCCCATGGTGCCCGAGGCCGCCATTGCCATGCTGGCCACGGCACGGCTGGGTGCCGTGCATTCGGTGGTGTTTGGTGGTTTCGCCGCCGCCGAACTGGCGACGCGCATTGATGATGCCAAACCCAAGGTCATGGTTTCGGCGTCGTGCGGGCTTGAGCCGGGGCGCACCATTGAATATAAACCGCTGCTGGATGGCGCCATCAAAATTGCCAGCCACAAGCCCGACCACTGCATCGTTTTGCAGCGCCCCGAATGCAAGGCCGATCTGGCCCCGGGCTGCGATGTGGACTGGGCCGAAGCGGTCGCCACCACAGAGCCGGTTGACCCGGTGCCGGTTGCGGCAACAGACCCGCTTTATATTTTGTATACATCCGGCACCACGGGAGTCCCCAAGGGCATTGTGCGCGACAACGGCGGGCACATGGTGGCACTGAAATGGACCATGAAGGCGATTTATGATGTCGGGCCGGGTGATGTGTATTGGGCCGCCAGCGACGTTGGATGGGTGGTGGGGCACAGCTATATCGTTTACGCGCCGCTGCTGGCTGGCTGCACCACGGTCATGTTCGAGGGTAAACCCGTGGGCACGCCTGATGCCGGGGCGTTCTGGCGGGTCATTGCCGAACACAAGGTCAAGGTGTTGTTTACCGCGCCAACGGCCTTTCGCGCTATCAAGCGCGAAGACCCTGAAGCCGAACTGATGAAAGATTACGATCTCACGCATTTCAAGGCGTTGTTTCTGGCCGGTGAACGCACCGACCCCGACACGCTTAAATGGGCTGAAAGTCATCTTGGCACGCCGGTCATCGATCACTGGTGGCAAACCGAAACTGGCTGGGCCATCGCTTCAAACTGCATGGGCCTGCACAGTTTTCCAGTCAAGGCGGGCTCGCCCACCAAGCCGGTGCCGGGTTGGGATGTTCAGGTGCTGGATGAACAGCAAAACCCGGTCGCTCCCGGCGATATCGGCGCTATCTGTTGCAAGCTGCCACTGCCGCCGGGCACGTTACCAACGTTGTGGAACGCAGACGCGCGTTACCGCGAAGCCTATCTCGACGACTACCCCGGGTTTTACAAAACCGGCGACGCCGGATATCTGGATGACGAAAGCTACGTTTACGTGATGACCCGCACCGATGACATCATCAACGTTGCCGGACACCGCCTTTCCACCGGCCAGATGGAAGAAGTGCTTTCGGCACATCCGGATGTGGCGGAATGCGCTGTTATTGGCGTTGCCGATGAATTGAAAGGCCAGTTGCCGCTTGGCTTCCTGGTGCTCAAGGCGGGCGTTGAGCGCGAGCATGGGGAAATTGTCGCCGACGTGGTCAAAATGGTGCGCGAGCAAATCGGCCCCGTGGCGGCGTTCAAGACCGCCACCGTGGTGGCGCGCCTGCCGAAAACGCGCTCCGGCAAAATATTACGTGGTATCATGCAGAAAATTGCCGACAGCGCCCAATACAAGGCACCGGCCACCATTGATGACCCGGCCATCCTGGGCGAAATTAAAACGGCGCTGGAAGGTGTCGGCTACGCTAAGGCCGGTAACTAAGGCGCAAACCAGAGATGACAAGCAGGGCTATATTCGGAACATAACCATGGACATGAAAAGAAAGATTCTTTTCCTCAGGGCCAGTTACTGGATTGGCATCGTTGCAGACGCCATTGTGGGCGTGCGTATGCTTATACCTAAAATGATGGGCGAGACTGGCTTTACATATGCGATGGGCACAAGCGCTGCTTTGATGTTTGGCTGGACGGTTCTGCTTTTTTGGGCAGACCGCAAGCCGGTTGAACGAAAAGGAATTTTACTGATAACCATCTTTCCTGTCATGACGGGATTAATGGCGGCGGTAGCATGGCCGGTGATGGAGGGTATTTTTACCGTTGAAACCAAAACCCCCATTTGGATTTTGGGTGTGGCAATTATGACCTTTATGGCGTTCAGCTATTTTCTGGCGCGGGACCTTAAACAACCCTGACAAAAAAGACCGGATGATCATCGATCAATCCGGCCTTATTTATTTTGAATTTTAGTATTTTACCCTTACGGGCGCTTACCCGTTTTCTGCTTCGCCTTCTGCTTTCGGCTTGGCCGGGCCGAATACATCATCGGCGCTCAGGTCGGGCGCTTCCTCTGCTTGGGGCGCGGGGGCCATGAACTGGGGCCCCGGGGTGATTTCCTCGATAACTTCTTCCACCGGCGCGGCTACGGGCTCCGGCACATCCGGTGCCGCTTCCTCGACCGGCGTGATGCCGGCGGCCGCCTGTTCCTTGGCCAGACGAGCGCGGTCGCGCTCTGCCTTGCGCCGGGCCTGGCTGACAATTTTTTCCAGATCCGCTTCCGAACACAGACCAAGACCCACCGGGCTCTGCGGCTTGATGTTTGAAATATTCCAGTGGCTGCGTTCCTTGACCGACTTGATAGTCGGCTTGGTGGTGCCGATGATGCGCGCAATTTGTGCCTCGGACATTTCCGGGTGGTGCTTAAGCAGCCACGCGATGGCGTCGGGGCGATCCTGGCGTTTTGAAACCGGGGTGTAGCGTGCGCCCTTGCCGCGCATTTTAGGTTGCGGCAGGGTTGCTTTGGAAATTTTCAGTTTCGCCGTTGCCTTGGCCTGGCAGCGTTCAATTTCTTCCTGCGTCAGGAAACCGCTGACGACGGGGTCCGCACCTTGCATACCGATGGCGACTTCATCATCGGCAATGGCTTGAATCTCAAGAGCGTGCAGGCCGCAAAAATCCGCAATTTGATCAAACGTCAACGCGGTGTTTTCGACCAACCACACGGCAGTGGCTTTGGGCATAAGCGGCTGTTGCGCCATTTTCTTTATTCCTTGTTACGTTAGATAACCGGGTGCCCCTGAGCACATTCAGACACCGCGTCCAACAGTTACGCGGGTATTCCAGAAACCCTGGAAATCCCGCGTCTATTGCTGATGGTTTTATGCCAAAATTGAGGGCGGGTAAACTGGGAAAGGGTCCCGGTGGGTGCCTTTTTTCAGGTTTCTTGCCTCATATTGCCCTGGGGGCACCTGATTTTACGCACTTTCGCGCCATGGCTGTGGCTGGGGCGGGTTTTGGCAAGGCCACCGCCCAAGCCCCCCCGGTCAAGCCAAAGGCTGAAATCGGGCCCGTTTTCGGTTTAAACTGGCGGCCATGATTGCGATCAACCAAGAAGCGACGGAGACCGAACCATGGACACGGATGACCTTGAACCGATGCAGAAAAAAGCAACCGCCAGGAACCTTGATGAGTTGTCCATAGAAGCCATCGCCGAATATATTGCTGAGCTGAAATCTGAAATAGAGCGCGCGCAAGCGGTTGTCGGGGAAAAAGAGGCGGCGCGAGATGGCGCCGAGGCTTTTTTTAAAAAATAAGGATGGCTCGAAAACCACCGGAATTGTGGTCATAATTTCCCCGGTTCGAGAATGCTTCTAAACCCCGTTAATAACCCCTTAATCAACTGGGATTAACCTGATGGTGTCGGACGGTGTTCCTAACGCGCCTCCGACGCCTCCCTGTTAAACTCGCGCCACCCCTCAGGGGGTGGCGCATTTTTTTATCCGTATTTTTTATCCCGGCAAGTCCCCAAGACCGCTTGACCGGTCATGGGGCCGTGGTAAGGTCACGTTCCAAAAAAAATGCTGACGCGAGTTTAACAGGGCTCAAAAACAAGACAGCACAATTTAAAAAGGGTCGCCCTTCCGGTGGCCCTTTTTGCTGTCCGGTTATGGGTTGGTGTCGTGCGTGCCTGTTGTTGGCGTTGCCAGAGGTGCCGTCTGGATGGAAGGTTGTGCGGTGGCGGGCGCCGGGGCTTGTTCTGGCAACCCAGGCTGCTGGGAGAGCAACGCGTTTTCGGCATCGGCTTCGGCCTGCAACTGGGCAAGGTCGGCCTTGTCGTCCCACAGCAACTGGTAAAGGCTTGCCGGGCCGTCGATGCCCTTCATCAGGTAGGGCCCGCGCTTGATGAATTTCACATCGCCACCCTTGGCCATGCCATAGACGGTATCAGAAACCAGGATCAGGCCTTCCGCGGCCTTGTCCACAATACGAGCGGCCATTTGCACGGTTACGCCATAAAGATCGTTTTCTTCGACCACAACGGAGCCCATGGCAATGCCAATCTTGACCTTAAGGGGCACGCTCGGTTCGTTCTGGTTGTGAATCTGGATCAGGCGCTGCATGTGTGCGGTTGCGTTCAGACTGTCGTTGACCTTTTCAAACGAAGCCATGATGCCATCACCCGTGTGCTTGATTTCATCGCCGCGGAACTTGGAAAGGGCTTCACGCACGACCTTGTTGTGGGCACGGACAATCTCCTGTGCGCCAAGGTTGCCTTTTTCATGGGTCATAGCGGTAGAGCCGACAATGTCGGTAAACATGACCACAATCTGCTTTTCCGGATTTTCGGGTTCCGCTGGCTTGTTCCACTCATGCAGGGAATCATCAAGCTTGAGGGCGCTTGAGCCATCACCGCCTATATATCCACTCATATCGCGGCGGCCGAACTGGAACATCTGCATATAGCGCGCGTCCGTTAGGAGGTATTCCTCATAACGTTTCGAAAAGGCGTCTGCCTGTTCTTGTGCCATGCCCATAACCTGAAGGCTGTCGGACAGGATTTGTTCGGACACTTCCGTATCCAGCCCGCGCTCGGAACCCAGCGCTTCTGTTGCGCCGGCAAGGTAAAGATTGACGCCAAAGCGGTTGTAGTTATCCATCTTCTTGCGTTCGGCCGGTAGATTTTTGATGGATTCCCCAAAGAACGACATCATCACCAGCTTTTGCTGTTCTTCGTGCGCCGAAAGCATGGGTTCCAACTCTTCATCCGGAGCAGCTTCCTCTTCAGGTGCTTCTTCAGGCGCTTCCTCTTCAGGTGCACCAGCTTCTTCCTTCGCTTTTCCCAAGGCTTCTTCAGCCGCCTTGATGGCTTCTTCGTCTGCCTTTCTCTGGATGTCTGCTGCTTCTTCCTTTTTGCGTTTTTCTTCTTTCTGCTTGCGCTCTTCTTCGCGGCGCTTGCGTTCCTCGCGCTTGGTTTTTTCTTCCTTGGTTTTTATTTCCTGTTTCTGCCGGCGCTTATCAGCCTTGGGCTTGGCGGGGCGTTGGTTGCGTTCAGGAATGTTCAGTTCATCGCGCGCCATGAAGGCACGGAAGGTAAAGGACGCTGAAACCACGAAAAACACGATAAAAATAAAGAACAGGACGTTGGCCCGGTTTTTGCCATACATGGCAATGCCCATGACCTTCTTGAAGGGAATGACGCTTGAAGAAATGCCAGTGACAACCGATGCAATGGCGAGGCTGAAAATAATGACCAGCAATAACTTTGAAAGCACACCCAGACCGGACGAACCAGAACTGCGTTTGCTGGCGCTTGACTGGGTATCAAACTGCGGCGCCTTAGCGCCACCGCGCTGAACCAGTTTCGAATAATCTTTTGGCGGTGGCGCGCCACCACCGCCACGGCTGACTTTGTAAACGATGTGTTCGTTGTGCAGGCCGGTGCTGGCGTCAAAGCTGTCGCGCACCACCTTGATGTCGCCAATTCCGGACATACTTTCCAGGGTCTTGGCTTCCTCGACGGCATCTTCTTTGCCGTCGTGCGGGAACTGGGCATGGATGCGCCACGACCCGCCCTGCATCACCTGCACTTCGTAGGATGTTTGTTCAGCCATGCTTTCCCAGCACTTTCCTCAAGTAGGGCCTTTTGCGCCCGTTCGTTCCTGGCGGCCAACGCCTATTATCCATAGGGGCCAACCACAAATGCCCGCCCTGAATACAACCGTATGAAGCTGTCCCGGGCGGTCACTTCGTTGCACTTTCGGATTGTAGTCAAAAACCGGGAGTTTTGAAAATCCTCTGAAGCGGTTATATCACTCTAATGCCACCTTTTTATTAGGCGGTCACAAAAAAGGCGCCGACCGTGTAGCCGACGCCTTGGTGTTTGCGCACTTCCGGATCAGCCCTTGAGGCCGAACTCCTTGAAACGCTTGTTGAATTTGGCCAACTGACCGCCACTGTCCATCAAACGGTGAACACCCGTCCACGCCGGATGGGTCTTGGGGTCGATGTCCAGTTTCAGGGTGTCACCCGCCTTGCCCCAGGTCGAACGGGTCTGATAGGTGGTGCCATCGGTCATTTCGACCGTGATCTCGTGATAATCGGGGTGGATGTCGTTTTTCATCGTCTTATTTTGCTCCAGAAACCAAGGCGCTCTATATACCCAAGCCATCCCCCGGGCGCAAGGGATATCACGCCGGGCACCCACACCCTTGGGCTGATTGCCCGGCCTTGTCGCCAATGGGTGGGCCTGCTATAGCCCACCACAGCCTGCCACAGCCCGCCAATCGTTTCAGGAGCCCCAGATGTCCACGTCCACCCTCGATGAGGCCCGTTTTGAAACCATCGCCACCCAGACCCTCGACGCCCTGTTTGAGGCCCTCGAGGTGACCCTAAGCGACGCCCTTGAGGCCGACCTGGAAGGGGCCATTCTCTCCATCGAGCTTGAAGACGGGCGTCAGTACATTCTCAACAAGCACGCCCCCAACCGCCAGCTGTGGCTGTCTTCACCCGTCAGCGGGGCGCACCACTTTGGCTTCGACGCCGCCCGGGACGCCTGGGTGTCGACCCGTGGTGCGGGCGAGTTGCGGGCGCTGTTGGGAAGCGAGCTTTCAAGCCTTTGCGGTCAGGCGGTTTCGTTTGACTGAGTTGTCAGTCCGGCGCTTTCAGGGCGTTGGCCTTGGCCTCGACGTAGCGCGCCTGGGCCTTGAATGCCATGAACGCCACCACCATCATGACCGCCGTGCCGGCAAAATACGGCCAGTGGCGGCCCAGCCCGGCAAACAGCATCCCGGCCCAGGCCGGCCCGACAATGCGCGACAGCGTGGTGGCCGAACGCGCCGCGCCCAGGGTCGCGCCCTGTGCCTTCGGGTCACCGAGGATGGATATCAGGCTGTTTAACGCCGGGTTGATGACGCTGAAGCCATAGGCCACCACCATCATGGCCACCAGCAGGGCCTCGACGGAGTTGCAAAAAGGGATCATCGCCATGCCCAGCGCCAGCGCCAGCGCGCCCTGGATGATCAGGTTGGCTTCGCCGAACCGTTTGGTTAAACGGCCCACCAGACCACCTTGCATGATGGCGGCGATGATGCCGACAAAGGCAAACAGGTAACCGTTTTGTTCCGGCCCCCAGCCGAACTGGCGCCGGGACCACATGGCAAACGTGGTTTCCATACCGGCAAAAACAAACGTGGCGAGAAACGAAAGGGCCATCAGCAGGCCGATGCCAGGCCGTGCCATGGCATCGCGGATCTGCTTCATCCGCCCTGCCCTGGGGTGGGCGGCAATTTCGGCGCGTTGTTCGGGTGACAGCGATTCCTTGAGAATTAACAGCGTTAACACAAACGCCAGCGTCGACAAGCCCGCCGCCGCCAGCGCCGGTGAAGTGTAATCGGCGTTCAGCGGGTCGGGCCCCGCCAGAATACCGCCAATGGCGGGCCCGGCAATAAAGCCAAGTCCGAAGGCGGCGCCGACCAGCCCCATGCCGCGGGCGCGGTTTTCAACTGTTGTAACGTCGCTGACGTAGGCGAAGGCGGTGGAAATGTTGCCTGCCATCAAACCCCCGAAGGCACGCGCCGCGAACAGCACCCAAAGGGTGTCGGCGTAAGCCAGCCAGACGTACGAAAGCACGGCGCCAAACAAGGTAACGACGAGCACCGGGCGGCGCCCGATGCGGTCGCTAAGCGCCCCCCAGTAAGGTGCAGCAATCAGTTGGCCCAGTGAAAAGGTCGCCATTAACAGCGAAACCGTGAAGGGGTCAGCCTGGAAGTGTTCGCCATAAAAAGGCAGCAGCGGAATGACAATGCCAAAGCCGACGAGATCGATAAAAACGATCAGGAACAAGATCAGCATGAAAGGGTGTTCTTTTGGCTGTTGGCGTTAAAGGGTTAGGGCTTGAGCCTCGCTTGAGGTGCGCGCCTTTATAACCCGTCAGATGGGGTTCGCCTAGCGCCCCGTCAGCTTAAGTTCAATGCGTCGGTTCAGGCTGAGGGCGTTGCCATCTTGGCCATCGGCTATGGGCTGGTGTTCGCCAAAGCCTGCTGCCACCAGCCGGTTGGCCGGGATGTCTTCGGCAATCAATAATTTGACCACCGAAATAGCGCGCGCCGAGCTTAGCTCCCAGTTCGATGCAAAGCGCTGGTTCGAGATCGGCACCCGGTCGGTATGGCCATCAACGCGTAAGACCCAGTCCACATCCTCGGGAATTTTGGCCGATATGTCGTGGAGCGTTTGCGCAAGGCTGCGCATTTGTTCTGCACCGGCCGGGTTCAGGACCGCCTCACCACTGGCAAACAACACTTCGGACTGGAAGACAAAGCGGTCGCCGACGATGCGAATGCCCGGTTGGTCACCCAGCGCCGCTTTCAGGCGGCCGAAGAACTCGGAACGGTATTGCACCAGCTCCTGAACCTTGCCGGCCAATGCCGCATTCAGGCGGTTGCCAAGGGAAACGATTTGCACTTTTTGTATTTCCGCTTCCGCTTCCGATGCATCCAGCGCCTTGTTCAGGGCCGCCATCTGTGCCTTCAACTCACCCAGTTGCTGGTTGAGCAGCGCCACTTCGGCACGCGCGCTTTCGGAAATTTCTTCTTCGGCCAGCAGCGCGCTTTTGTTTTCATCAAGATTAGCGGCCAGCTTGCCGATGTCGGCTTCCAGTTTTGCTTTCAGGGCGGCCAGGCGGGCGACTTCAATGCCGCTTTGGCTCAAGGCGTCGTCCAGGCGGTCATTTTCGGTCACCGATGCCTGTAATTCACCTGAAAGGCGGCCGATATCGGTACGCAAT
This sequence comes from uncultured Thalassospiraceae bacterium, assembly GCA_965602455.1. Classification (GTDB taxonomy): domain Bacteria; phylum Pseudomonadota; class Alphaproteobacteria; order Rhodospirillales; family Magnetovibrionaceae; genus CBFCYL01. The sequence goes on from CBFCYL010000033.1 coordinate 11,216, forward strand.
TTTTTACCGGATGCTTGCTCCAGGGCCAGCAGGTCGGAAAGCTCGGCCATTTCGCGGTCCAGCTTGGCCAGCGCGCTATCGCGCCCCGAAAGCGCCTCGCCGAGGAAAAATTGTGCCAGCACAAACACCATCAGCAAAAAGATAATGACCATCAGCAGCGAGGCCAGAGCATCGACAAAACCGGGCCAGATATCGGCCCTTGCTTGCAGGCGGCGGGTGCGTGTTGACATCGCTTCTGTCTCTTCTTGTCCTGCGTTCGGCGCTTAGCTGTTGTCCTTGGCGGCCACGGTGCGGGCCAGCAGCTTGATCTCGCTGCGCAGCTGGCTGACCAGTTCTTCGCGCCCGGTGCGGTTTTCTTCCAGCAGGCGCGACAGGCATAAATCCATATTGCGGATATGCGTGCGGGTGGTTTCATCCATGGCGCCACCGGAAACGGTACCGGCGGATATTTTTTCCAGTGCCGGTTTCATTTCAACATGGGTTTCGGCCAATGTTTTTAACAGCACGTGTTCGGTTTCCATGAAATCGGTCATGGTGCTTATTTTATCGGCCAGCGTCGCCAGAATGTCATGGCTCCTGGTTCGGCTTTCCTCGCCGCGCGCCATGGTGCGTTGCAGGTTTTCAAGGCTTTCGGCGGTTTGTTCCAGTAACGCTTCTACATAGGCCGGAACGCCGGCTTCGCCTTCCGTGACACCGCTGCCCGATGAAAGGCGCGCCTGGCCGGAAAGCCAGTCTTCCAGCTCGGTGTAAAAACGATTGTGCGCCTGGCCCGTTTGCAGGTCGAGAAAGCCCAGCACCAACGACCCGGCCAAACCGAACAACGACGATGAAAACGCCGTGCCCATACCGGTAAGCGGTTTTTCAAGGCCGCTTTTCAATTCCGCGAACACGGCCGATGTATTGCCGCCGCCGATCGAAATTTCTGAGATAACCCCGCGAATGGCGCCCAGCGTATCGAGCAGCCCCCAAAAGGTTCCCAGCAGGCCCAAGAAAACCAGCAGGCCAACGGTGTAGCGTGATATGTCGCGTTGTTCATCAAGCCGGGCGCTAACACCGTCCAGCACAGAGCGCAGCGCAATGGCCGAAGTGCGGATTTCCTGGCGTGCGCCAATCATCGCCGCCAGTGGTGCCAGCAGGCGGGGTTCCGGCGCGTCAGAAGTTGTCGGGCGTTGGCTGCCCTCGCGGAAATGATCAATCCAGTCCAGTTCGGGTGCCAGCTGGATAACCTGGCGAAAACTATGGATGACACCAAGCGCGAACACACCGACGATCAGGCCGTTCAGCGCTGCATTGGCCATGAAGGCGGTGCTGAGGGGTGCTGCCACCAGTGCTGTGCCGGCCAGCACAACGGTCAAAAACACCAACATGCGCATCAGGTATCGTTGGGGGCGGGTCATGGCTTGGGGTGCTCCAGGTGGTGGAAATCACCTTTCGATGACGGTGATGTCCACCCGTTCGGTGTTACTATCGCTGGCTTTGTTGCCCAGGGCGCGAACGTCAATACGGGTTGAGCGCACGCCACCTTCGATCAACAGCGAACGAACCGCCAGGGCGCGTGACAGCGATAACCGGCGCGCACTGCTTGATGGCATATCAGCGTCACCGGCATAGGCCAGAAGCTGGAGGCGCAGGTTTTCCTGGGTCCGCAGGCTATCGGCCAGGGCCTGCAACTGGGTGCGGGCGTCATCCATCAATTTTGCGGATTCACGATCAAAGTAGATCGTCAGGTTTTCACCTTCGCTCAGGGTTGGTGTTGGCGGCGTCAGGGCGGCGAGCGTATCTTCAGGCACGCTTGCGGCCGGGGGTTCGGGCGCTGGCGGTGCTACCTCAACCGTTTTTTCGACTGCCGGCTCCATCATCACGGGCTCCGGCGCAACCTCAACAACGGGAGCGGGTTCCGGTTCCGGTGCGGGCGGTGGCGGCGCCGGGATAGCGACCACTGCTTCGACTTTCTCTTCAACCACTTCTTCTACGACCGGCTCTGCAACCGGCATTGCCGCCGCCTTGGCGGGTGCGGGCTCTGCGATTACGGGCGCCACAGGCTTGGGTGCGGGCGCCGGCGGCGGGGTTTGAACCGCAAGCTTTTTTGGGGCCGGTGCCGGGGCCGCTTCGGGGGCTGGCAGTTCAGGCATTGGTGGCGGTTCCGGTGCGGCGGTAACGGCCGACACGCCAGGCGCGGCCTTAACGGCCTTATCAACCGCATCAACATGAGGTGCTTCGGCGGCTTGTTCCTGGATGTTAAACTTCAGCCTTTGAGCCACAGTTGGCTGAGCGGGTTGAACTGGCGATGGGGCTAGTTTTTTAAACCCGCTTTCGGGCGTGATGTAGAGCGTTGAGAGCGGGGCTGCTTTGCCGGGTAGCAGGTGTGCTTTTGGCCCGCTTGACGTGCCGGCGCGCGCCGTCGGGCTCATGGCCGCGCGCTGGCCGCTGTCGTTAAGCACGGAAAGGTCGACGGTAACGCCGGGAAGGGAAAGATTAATACCGCCACTGTCTTGTGCTTGCGCTGGCAGCGCTGTGGCGATCAACCCGGCGCATACGATCCCCATCCATGCCCATTGCCGTTTGCGTTGCTGTGGGCGGTGGCGTGATAAGGGTGATAGGTGGTGGGCTGAAGTCATATTGAACGGTCTCTCCCCAGAGCCAGCCTTTACAGTGGTGTGGCGGCCCGAATCTGCATGAACATTAGCCAAGGGGGCGGCCAGACACAACCGGTGGCGCCCCGGTTGCGGGTGTGCGTTGCCCACAGCTGCGTATTGGTGCCACATTGCGCCGCCGGTGTGGCGAAAAAATGGCAGTTTTAGCTGATTTTTAAGCGTTATTTGACCAATTTGAGTAACTTGGCGTGGGCGTGTTCGTTGCCGCAAACGATGGTGCCGGATTCCAGCATCTTGCGCTTGCCGCCTATGTCGCTGGCGAATCCACCGGCTTCGCGCACCAGCGCAAGGCCAGCTGCCATATCCCAGGGTTTGAGCCCGGTTTCCCAAAAACCGTCATAACGCCCGGCGGCGACATAGGCGAAGTCCAGCGCCGCGGCGCCAAAACGGCGCACGCCCGCACTAACCGACATCACGGCATCAAGGCGTTCGAGGAAGCGTTCTTCCTTGCCTGATTCCTGAAAGGGGATGCCGGTGGCGAACACCATTTCGGATAGGTTCTGGCGCGCCGAAACGCGAAGGCGCCTACCGTTCATAAACGCGCCCTGGCCTTTTTCGGCCCAGAACATTTCATCGTTGATCGGGTTGTAGATGACACCAGCGAACATATCACTATCGCGCATCAGGCCGATCGAAATGGCAAAGTGCGGGATGCCGTGCAAAAAATTGGTTGTGCCGTCCAGCGGGTCAACGATCCATGTATTGGATTCATCCTTGCCACCTTTGGTTCCGCCCTCTTCAAGCTGGAAACCGTAATCGGGCCGTGCGCGTTCAAGCTCGCGAACGATGGTGTCCTCCGCTTTTTTGTCGGCGATGGAAACAAAATCCGACGGCCCTTTCTTGGAAATCTGCAGGTGTTCAACTTCACCGAAATCGCGCACCAGCCGCTTGGCCGCTTTTTGGGCGGCGGCGGTCATGACGTTAATCAGCGCCGATGAGCGGGGGTGCGGTGCCATCAGTCCTTGGCCCTTTCAACGTAAGAGCCATCGGCCGTGTTGACCACAATGCGGGTGCCGGTCTCGATGTGCGGCGGCACCGAAGTGCGAACGCCATTTTCCAGGGTTGCTGGTTTGTAACTGCTCGATGCCGTCTGCCCCTTGACCACGGCGTCGGCTTCGGTGACTTCCAGGACAACCGTTTCCGGCAACTGAACGCCGATGGGGTTGTCATCGTGCATTTCAATGTTCACGATCATGCTTTCCTGCAAATAAGGAACCTGGTCTTCGCCAAGCTGGTCTGCGTTCAGGGTGATCTGGTCGTAGGTTTGATTGTCCATGAAGGTGAAGCTATCGCCGTCGCTGAACAGGTATTGGAAGTTTCTCTGCTCAAGCGTCGCGCGTTCGACCGTTTCGCTGGAACGAAAGCGTTCGTTCAGCTTGGTGCCGCTTTGGATGTCGCGCAATTCAACCTGCAGGTAGGCGCCGCCCTTGCCGGGCTGGGTGTGCTGTATCTTGACCGCACGCCACAGGCGTTTCTGGTGTTCGATGACCATACCGGGGCGAATGGCGTTGCCATTGATCTTCATGTTATTAACCTGCCTCAAAGAACAAAAAACAAGACTACCGGGACCCTCCCAGCGTCAGGGCGCGGAAGCTAGCACCCGCCGTCCGCCAAGGCAATAGAAGGGCAGAAGGGATGGCATTGGCGGGGTAATCAGGCAAGGCCGGTGCAGCAACGGCTCAGTCGTCGCCTTCGGTTTCAATGCGGTCGCGCCCGCCGCGCTTGGCCTCGTAAAGGGCCTGGTCGGCGCGGAAAATCATCTTGTGAGGGTTGTCACCGGCGCGGTAGCTGGAAACCCCGATGGAAAGCGTCACCCGGCCCATTTCTTCGCCCGTTTCCTTGTTGCGGATCGCCTGGTGACTGATGGAGGAACGGACGTTTTCGGCGACCTGGCCGGCATTTCTAAGGGCGGTTGCGGGCAGGATGGCGGCAAACTCGTCACCGCCCCATCGCGCCACCACATCGGTGCCCTTCAGGTTCTTGGCAAAGTTTTGCGCCACCAGGCGAAGTACCTGGTCGCCCACATGATGGCCCAGTGTGTCGTTGATCGTTTTGAAATTATCAACGTCGGCCAGCAACACGGAAACCTGATTTTCAAAGTCCTGTATATTTTCAAGAATAGTGGACAGCGCGTCTTCGAAGTGCCGCCGGTTACCGATCCCGGTTATGGAGTCCAGCATGGCGACTTTTTTTGTCTGCTCAAGCTGCTGGCCCAGTTCGACCACCTCGACGGCATGGTCGGCAAGCTGGGTTTCAAACTGCCGTCCGGCATCAGCAATGGTTGATATCTGGCTGCGAATATTGTGGAGCATGGCGCGGATGCTGTTGCCATGCTCGCCGGTCGGCAACATATCCGGATTTTTGATAAAGGCCGAATTATCGCGGGCCACCGTGTCGATGGCGCTAACAATGCTTTCCAGCCCTTTGGTGATGCTTTCCGCGCTGGCATGCAGCTCTTCGATGCCAAGCTCAAACTCGTTTTTATTCACCGTCAAATGCCCAATCCTTGATTCAGCCCCCCGAACCAGTTTAGCGGCCAAAAGATGTCAGGTTTGCGCCGCGCTGTCCATCATGGCGTTAAACGCGCCAACGGCGGCTTCGGGGCCATCGGGGTGGTTCCATACGCCGGAAATGACGGCCAGGAAATCCGCTCCGGCCTGAACCAGCCCGGCTCCGTTGTCGACCTTGATGCCGCCAATGGCGACGCACGGCACCAGCGTGGTGCTCGACCAGGTTTCAAGGATCTCCAGCTCGGGGTGGCCCTTGGCCGTGGTGGTGGTGGTTGGGAAGAAGGCGCCGAAGGCAACGTAGTCGGCGCCCGCTTCGGCGGCATCCATGGCCAGGTGGCGCTGGTCATAACAGCTGACGCCCAAGATGGCATCCTTGCCGAGCAAGGCACGCGCCGCCTTGGCGTCCATGTCTTTTTGACCAATGTGCGCGCCATCGCAGCCCATCTCGACGGCCAGAGCTACATCGTCGTTGAGGATAAAGGCGATGTCTCGTTCCTGAACCATGGGCATCAGGGTTTCCGCCGCGCGGCGGACGTCATCGCTTTCTGGCGGCCCATTGTCTGCACCCTTGAGGCGCAACTGCACCGATGCCACATCGCCGCCGTCGAGCGCACTTTCCAGCGCCGGGCGAAAGGCATCAACGTCCAGCTGCGGTGGGGTTATGAGGTAAAGGCGGGTGCGCATGAGTAAGTCCTAGGGAAAAAATATTATTTACAAAAAAAGGGCGGAACCAGCAGGTCCCGCCCCAATTTCTTAAGGTCTAAGAACCTGATCAGTTGGCGGCAACATGCTCGACAAAGCGCATCATGTTGCAGGTATAGCCGTATTCGTTGTCATACCACGAAACCAGCTTCACGAAGGTGCCGTCCAGGGCGATACCGGCCTTGGCATCAAAAATGGAAGACGCGCTGACGTCGCGGAAGTCGGTGGAGACGACCTGCTCGTCGGTGTAGGCGAGCGTGCCTTTCATCGGTCCTTCAGAGGCCGCTTTCATGGCCTTGCAGATGTCTTCGTAGGAAGCTTCTTTTTCCAGTTCGACCGTCAGGTCAACCACGGAAACATCGGATGTCGGCACGCGAAACGCCATGCCGGTCAGTTTGCCGTTCAGTTCCGGCAGCACCACACCAACGGCTTTGGCCGCACCGGTGGAAGACGGGATGATGTTTTCCAGAATGCCACGGCCACCGCGCCAGTCTTTGGCCGACGGGCCATCAACGGTTTTCTGGGTGGCGGTTGCGGCGTGAACGGTGGTCATCAGGCCGCGTTTGAGGCCCCAGTTGTCGTTAATTACCTTGGCGACCGGTGCCAGGCAGTTGGTGGTGCACGAAGCGGCCGAAACGATGGCCTGTCCGGCGTAGGTTTCGTGGTTCACGCCGTAAACAAACATCGGCGTGCCGTCCTTGGAAGGTGCGCTTTGCACGACCTTCTTGGCGCCAGCGTCGATGTGCTTCTGGCAGGTTTCCTCGGTCAGGAAAAAGCCGGTGCTTTCGATCACAATGTCGGCCTTGACCTCGTCCCACTTCAGGTTGGCGGGGTCGCGTTCGGCGGTCAGGCGGATTTCCTTGCCGTTGACCACCAGGTTGTTGCCCTTGGAGGAAACCTCACCGGGGAAACGGCCGTGAACCGAATCATATTTCAGCATGTAGGCCAGGTAGTCGGCCTCGAGCAGATCGTTGATGCCAACGACCTCGATGTCTTTGAAGTCTTGTGCCACGGCACGGAAAACCATGCGGCCGATGCGACCAAAACCATTAATACCAATACGAACTGCCATCGTGTCCTCCCTAGGATATCAAGAGCATTAAAACTGAAAGTAAGCTGGGCGTTTTCTATCACACCGCCTCTGGGCCACCGAACACCCTCGCGGGTTGCCGCAGTCACACCCAAAGGGGTGGGGTATTTATTTATCGGGGGGCACAATGGCTGACCCTGGGGGGTAAGGTCAAGGCGCAAGCGGCGTTCTCATGCTTTGGCCCAAACAAATGGTGTAAGCACTTGGTTGACGGCCTTTAAGGTCCGGCCCTATGCTTGAGGCCAAGGGGTGGTCCGATTCCAAATTCTTTAAAGGGCCCCGGAGGGAAGCGAGCCAGCCGTGAACGATCCAGCCATTCAGCAAACAGCAATACCATCGCCATCGGCAAAGACGCCGTCGTTGGAAGCGGCGCGCGAACGCGTTGGCGAAGCGGTTAAAAACCTTGATAAGTTGTTGGGTGAAAAACTCAAACGCGACCAGGTTGCCGCGCAGACACCGGACCCTGAACTGACGGCGCGCATTGACGAGCTGAAGACCGAGGTCAAAAAGCTGACCGCCGAAAACGCCCGCCTGCGTGGCGCCCTGGAATCCGCGTCCGGCAAGCTCGATACCACCATCGAGCGCCTTAACGACCGCCTGAACACCAAGAAGACCGGCTAGGGGAAGGGCCATGACACAAGTATCCTTGAAAATCGGCGGTCAGGCTTACGAAATTGCCTGCGATGACGGCGACGAAGACAAGGTTCGCAAGCTCGGTACGACCCTCAATACCAAGGTTTCCGAACTTCAGGCCATTGTCGGCCATGTTGGCGAAAGCCGCCTTCTGGTCATGGCCAGCCTGCTGCTGGCCGACGAGGCCACCGAGGCCCGCGAGGCCCGCGAACACCTCGAAAACGAGGCCACCCGTATCCAACAGGCCCTGCGTGATGCCCGCGCCGAAGTCGAGGCGACCACCGCCGAACACCTTGAAGCGATGGCCGGGCGCATCGAAACCATTGCAGAGCGCATCCAAGCCTCCTAAGTTCCCGCTCAAGGACGGTGGCTGCGCGGTTCGTCAGGCACACATTCCCTGGGGCTATAAGTCTTTTTCGGGAGCTGGCGCTGCTGGACCCGTGGGTTCAGTATCCGGCGCCCACCTGCATAGCAGGTCACAGAGGACTGATTCGCCAACGGCCATTGTGGCCACCGTCCCCTTCATCTAATTCCAGGTTTGAAGCGTGAGCGTCGAAATGGATAAATCCGCCCAACGCGAAAGCGCCAAGGCCCGGCGCGCCGAAGCGGCGTTAAAGCTGGGCGAGGATGGCCCCAAGGGGTTCCTCGAAACCTTTGCCACCCATTGGGGCGATGTCTTCGGTGAAGACGGCGTGATTGCGGGCTACTGGCCGATAAAGGGTGAGATGGACGTGCGCCCGGCGCTGGTGCTACTCGACCGGCTGGACTGCACCACGGCGCTGCCGGTGGTATCGGAACAAGACCGCCCCCTGAGCTTTCGCGCCTGGGCACCCGGCGAGATGCTGGAAGAAGGCGCCCACGGCACCGCCCACCCGTTGGGCACGGCACCACTGATCCGCCCCGACGTTGTTATTGTGCCGTTGTTGGCGTTTGACCGCAGCGGCTACCGGCTGGGCTGGGGTGGCGGGTATTATGACCGCACGCTGGAAGTCCTGCGCAAGACCGGTAACCTGGTGGCCGTGGGTGCGGCTTATGGCGCACAGGAATGCGAAGGCGTGCCCTTTGATGAATGGGATCAGCCTTTGGACTGGGTATTAACTGAAAAAGAGGCCATAAAAATAAAATGAACGTTCTTTTCATTGGCGATGTGATGGGCAAAAGCGGCCGCAAGGTGGTGCTGGATAATCTTTCTCGCTTGAAAGATGAACTGGCGCTCGACTTCGTGGTCGTCAACGGCGAAAACGCGGCCCACGGTTTCGGCATTACCGGCGCCATCTGCGATACGTTTTTCGAGGCTGGCGTGGATGCCATCACCACCGGCAATCATGCGTGGGACCAGCGTGAGATTATTGATTACATCGTCGATGAACCGCGCCTGTTGCGCCCGGTCAATTACCCCGAAGGCACGCCGGGAAACGGTTTCGGTGTGTTCGAAACCAGGGCGGGCAAAAAAGTTTTGGTGGTGCAGACCATGGGGCGGCTGTTTATGGAGCCGCTTGATGACCCTTTTCACGCCGTTAAACTGGCGCTGTTGAATAAACGGCTGGGCGAAAGCGTTGATTTTATTCTCGTTGATGTTCACGCCGAGGCCAGTAGCGAGAAAATGGCCATCGCCCATCATTTCGACGGCGTGGCTTCTTTCGTGGTCGGCACCCACAGCCACATCCCCACGGCCGATGCACAAATCCTGCCCGGCGGCACCGCCTTCCAGAGCGATGCCGGTATGTGCGGCGATTATAATTCGGTCATCGGCATGCAGAAGGAAGCCGCTATCGGGCGCTTCATCACCAAATTGCGCACCGAGCGCCTGACCCCGGCAACGGGCGAAGCCACGCTTTGTGCGGTGTTTGTCGAAAGCGATGACGAAACGGGTCTGGCCCGGCGCGTCGCCCCGGTGCGCCTTGGCGGGCGGCTGGCCGAGACGATGCCTTAAATTTAGCCCCTCAAGCCCACCGTGGGCATTTATGCTATAAACCCTAAAGCCCGCCGGGCGCTTCGATTCGCCCGGATGATGGGCGTTGGGCAACCAGAAACACCAGATTAAAGACCAGGGTAAAATATTAAAATGGCAGGCCATTCCAAGTTCAAGAACATCATGCACCGCAAGGGCGCGCAGGACGCCAAGCGCGCCAAGACTTTTTCCAAGCACGCGCGCGAGATTTACGTTGCCGCCAAGTCGGGCATGCCCGACCCGGACAAGAACCCGAGCCAGCGCACGGCTATTCTGGCGGCGCGCGCCGACAACATGCCGAAAGACAACATCACCCGCGCCATCAAGAAAGCCGAAGGCGGCGGTGGCGAAAACTATGAAGAAGTGCGCTACGAAGGTTACGGTCCCGGCGGCGTGGCAGTTATCGTTGAAGCATTAACGGACAACCGCAACCGCACCGCAAGCGAGGTGCGCACCGCCTTTACCAAACACGGCGGTGCCTTGGGTGAAACCGGTTCCGTTGGTTTTATGTTTGAGCGCGTTGGCCTGGTGCGATTGCCCGCCAGCATCGGCGATGTTGACACCGTTTTTGAAGCGGCGCTGGAAGCGGGCGCCGATGATGTTCAGTCCGATGCCGACGGCCATGAAATAACCTGTAGCCCGGATGATTTCGCCACCGTGCGTGACGCACTGGAAGCAAAGTTTGGCGACCCGGAAGCCGCACGCCTTGAATGGAAACCCAATACAACTTCGGATGTGGATGAAAGCACCGCCGAAACCTTGTTCAAGTTTCTCGAAACCCTTGACGATAACGACGACGTGCAGCGGGTGGCGGCTAATTTTGAAATATCCGATGAGGTGATGGCAAAACTCAGCGCTTAAGTTCAGCGCTTAACGTCATCGATTGTGCAAATAGAGGGAAACACGGCGCCATGCGGCTTATCGGACTGGACCCCGGATTACAGCGCACCGGTTGGGGTGTCATCGAAAGCGATGGCAACCACCTGTCCTTTATTGGTGCCGGGGTTGTGGCGACCAATCGCACACATACTCTGGCTGAACGCCTGAACACGCTTTACGACGGTTTGCAGGCGGTGCTTGAAACGCACAAGCCTCTGGAGGCCGCTGTTGAGGAAACGTTTGTGAACAAGAACCCGAATTCAACTTTGAAGCTGGGTCAGGCCCGCGGCGTGGTGCTGTTGGCACCGGCGCGTTTAGGTCTGGCGGTTTTTGAATACACGCCGAACCTGGTCAAGAAATCCATCGTCGGCTCGGGGCATGCTGCCAAAGGGCAGGTGCAGATGATGGTGGCGACCTTGTTGCCCGGTGCTGATGTGTCGCAAGAAGACGCGGCGGACGCGTTGGCCGTTGCCATTTGCCACGCTCATCACCGCCAGACGCAAGCCATCGTTGAAAGGACGGCCAACGCATGATCGCCCTTATACAAGGCAGGGACGAATGATCGCCCTTATAAAAGGCAGGGTTGAAGAAACCGGCGACGGCTGGGCGGTGGTCGATGTCGGCGGCGTCGGTTACCTGGTGTATTGCCCGGGCGGCACGCTGGCGCGCCTTAACGTCGGCGAAGCCGTCAAGCTGCACATCGAAACTCACGTCCGCGAAGACCATATCCACCTTTACGGGTTCATGGACACTGCTGAGCGCGAATGGTTCCGCCTGTTGACCACGGTGCAGGGTGTCGGCGCGCGCGTTGGCATCGCCATTCTTTCAGCCTTGAGCGTTGATGAACTGACGCACGCGGTTGCCGCCGGTGACAAGGCGCAGATCGGCCGCGCCAACGGCGTCGGCCCGAAACTGGCGGCGCGTATCGCCACCGAACTGAAAGACAAGGTTGCGGCCATGACATTAGGCACCGCTGGCACCTCTGCCCCGGCCACCCCGGCAACCACCGCGACGCGCGATGCGGTCTCGGCGCTGGTTAACCTCGGCTACCAGCCGGCGGAGGCATTATCAGCTGTTGCTCACGTTGCGGCACGCGAGGGCAAGGGCGTGGATGTGGAGGCGTTGATCAAGGGCGGTCTTACCGAGCTTGGGCCCAAGGAGCACAGGGCATGAGCGAAGATCGCACCGTTTCGCCTGAACAAGCGGGAACCGATACGCCCGAAAACAGTTTGCGCCCGGCGACGCTGGCCCAGTTCATCGGCCAACCGGGGTTGGCCGACAACCTCAAGGTCTTTATCGAGGCCGCTTGCAAGCGCGGTGAAGCCATGGACCACGCACTTTTTTACGGCCCCCCCGGTCTCGGCAAAACGACGCTGGCGCAAATCGTGGCGCGCGAACTCGGCGTCGGGTTCCGCGCCACCTCGGGCCCGGTGATCGCCAAGGCGGGCGACCTGGCGGCTATTTTGACCAACCTGCAACCGCATGATGTTTTGTTCATCGATGAAATTCACCGCATGGGCCCGGTGGTCGAGGAAATTCTTTATCCGGCAATGGAAGATTTCCAACTCGACCTGATTATCGGCGAAGGGCCCGCGGCCAGAAGCGTGCGCATCGACCTGCCACCCTTTACGTTGATCGGCGCGACCACACGCTCGGGCCTGATTTCGACGCCGCTGCGCGACCGTTTTGGAATCCCGCTCAGGCTTTCATTTTATTCATCCGAGGAACTGGTCGAGATCGTCAAGCGTGGCGCCACCATCATGGGCATCAAGGTATCGGACGACGGCGCACTGGAAATTGCCCGGCGTTCGCGCGGCACACCGCGTATTGCCGGCAGGTTGCTTCGCCGGGTGCGCGACTTTGCCGCCGTTGCCGGCAACGATGCGATTAATGCCAAGGCGGCAGACGCGGCGCTGACCCGCCTCGAGGTCGATCACGCCGGGCTCGACGCCATGGACCGGCGATATCTTTCCTGCATTGCCGAAAATTATGCCGGTGGCCCTGTGGGCGTGGAAACACTGGCCGCCGCCCTTTCGGAAAGCCGCGGCACCATCGAAGACGTCATCGAGCCCTATTTAATGCAGCAGGGCCTGTTGAGCCGCACACCCCGTGGCCGGGCGCTGACGGCCAAGGCCTACCAGCATTTGGGCCTCAAGGCGCCCAAGGAAGTGGCGCAACTGTCGCTGATTGAGGGCGCTGCTGGCGATGAATAAGCCTCAAAAAACCCACATTCTGAAGGTACGCATCTATTTCGAGGACACGGACGCTGGCGGCATTGTTTATCACAGTCGCTATCTTAACTATTGCGAGCGCGCCCGGGCCGAGATGTTGCGCGAGGTCGGCATTGAAAGTGCGGCCATGATACACGAACATCACTGCGGGTTTGCGGTGCGCCGTGCGGAACTGGACTTTAAGGCCCCCGCGCACCTGGATGACGAACTGGCGCTGGAAACGCGCATCGTGGAAATGAAGGGCGCATCGGCTATTGCCGAGCACGTTATCTCAAGGGGAGATACGGAACTGGTGCGGGTAAACATTGTTTTGGTTTGCCTCGGCGCAGGCGAAAGAGCCGTTCGCATACCCGAGGCCGTGCGTGAAGCCATCAAGGTCTGGGTCTGATAGAAACAAAATAATTAACGTTAACAAGAGCAGGTAAAATCCATGGAAGGTAATGTTGTTGATGCGGTAAATCTCGCCGGAAGCGTAAGCGCGGGGGATTTTTCCATGTTGTCGCTGTTCTGGCGTGCCGACTGGGTGGTGAAGACGGTTATCATTTTGTTGATTATCGCATCCATCTGGTGTTGGGCGATTATCTTTGAGAAAACAACCAACCTCAGGAAACTGAACAAGCTGGCACGGAAGTTTGAAAACACGTTCTGGTCGGGCCATTCGCTGGACGACCTTTACCACCAAATTGGCACCAAACCGAAAGACCCCATGAGCGCGGTTTTCGTTTCCGCCATGCGCGAATGGCGCCGCGCTGCCGACAAGGGCACCATTGCCGCGGCCAGCCTGAACGAACGCATCGAACGCGTCATGCAAATTACCATGCAGCGCGAAATGGAACGCGTTGAACGCTATCTCACGTTTCTTGCTTCAACTGGCTCGACGGCGCCGTTCGTTGGCCTGTTTGGAACGGTGTGGGGCATTATGAACAGTTTCCAGTCCATTGCCGTTTCCAAAAACACCTCACTGGCGGTGGTGGCACCGGGCATTGCCGAAGCCTTGTTCGCCACCGCACTGGGCCTGCTGGCGGCCATTCCGGCGGTGCTGGCTTACAACAAGCTGTCGCGTGACGTGGAACGCTATGCCGGGCGCCTTGACGGTTTTGCCATTGAGTTCATGGCTATTATCTCGCGCCAGGCGGAAGACGAAAGCTAACAGAAGGGTTACACGTTATGGCCGGTGGCTTGTTACAACGTAAATCATCATATCGCTTTGTGCGTTCGCGTCGTAAGCCGATGTCGGAAATCAACGTCACGCCTTTTGTTGATGTGATGTTGGTGCTGTTGATTATTTTTATGGTGACGGCGCCACTGTTGACCGTTGGTGTGCAGGTCGACCTGCCAAAAACAAAAGCCGGTGCCATATCCGGACAGGACGAACCGCTGGCCGTGTCTATTGACGATAAAGGCCGTGTTTTCGTTCAGGATACGGAAGTTGAACTTCAGAATATCGTCTCGCGCCTTGAGGCGGTCAGCAACAACAACCCTGATGTGCGTATTTTTATTCGCGGTGATGCCGATGTTGGCTATGGCCGCGTGATGGAGGTTATGGGCGCATTAAATGCCGCCGGGTTTAACCGGGTGGCGCTGATTACACGCGCGCTGCAAGCAGCGCCGGCAAAAAAACCAACGCCCAAGCGTAAACCGGCCGCCAGCAGGTAACGAGGTTCCCGATTGCGTAAATTCGCCACCATCTCTGTTTTTCTTCATATCGCCTTGGTGGTGGTCGGCTATTTCGGCCTGCCATCGTTTCAGCGCGACATGGGCCCGGTGGATATTCCGGTGACGGTGGAAATCCTGACCGTGACCAACGCCACCAACGTGCCGGTTATGACCAAGGCGGAAGAAACACCCGAACTAAAGCCCGAGCCCAAGCCAGCACCACCGCCGCAGGCGACCAAGGCGCCGCCGCCGCCGCCGGCCCCGGAACCGGAACCGGCGCCACCCAGCCAGACGGCGCTGGTGGTTGAGCCCGACACCCGGCCCAAACCAAAGGCAAAAGAAAAACCAAAGGCCGAAGACCAGCCCGTGCGCAAGCAACCCAAGCCCAGGCGCAAGCCGAAAGCGCCGACGCCGGTCGA
>CBFCYL010000034.1:0-24860 GCA_965602455.1 uncultured Thalassospiraceae bacterium
AAAGGTTAAATCATGTCGCGGCGGATGTTGCAAGCGGCAGCAAATACACCCTGCCCGCCGAGCCATTTTTTACCGATTTCCCCGTCATCCAGCCCCAGCTTCAGCGCCGCGACCAGTTCCGCGTTTTCCATGGCAAAACCCGCATCCGCCATGCCGGCGTAGAGGCCGTATCCAATGGCGTTGGCGCCTTGGCGCTGCCATTCCAGTTGCGGCACCGGGGTCTGCATGGCGGTTTTATAGGCCTGCTTGCAGGCCGCCACATCCGTTGATGTCAGGGCGCGGCATGAAAGCGGACGCACCGCATGAACCGAACACGCGTTATCCTTCAGCAATGGGCACGGCAGGCGTAATTTGGCCCGCCCGTCGTCATCCAGGTCACGGGTAAGGGAGTCAATATTGGCAACCTTTTGTTTCAGCGCCGCCAGCTTTTCCGTGTTCAGGGTTTTGCGCAAATGCGCCAGCACCAACAGAATTTCCGGAACCGATGCCGTCAGTCGGATATGGCAGCAATATGGACAGCCTTTTTCACAGGCCACCGGAACCGGCGGCGGGATTTCCACCAGCACGGAATCAATGGTGGCCTCGGCCATCGCCAGCGCGCGTTCGCACAGCTTGATAACACGCGTTTGCGACCTTGGTCTTTTGGCCAGCACAGTGGCGGCGTCTTCGCGCATGGCCAGCGTGGCACGGGTGATGATTTCGCCAACGCGCGCTTCGGCTTCGGTGTTGGGCGGGCTTTCTGTCATGATCGTTGGCATCATAAGCCAAAAAAGCGGGAGCACCATCAGGTACTCCCGCTTTAATATTGGCTTCGGCGGCAAGACTCGAACTTGCGACATTCTGATTAACAGTCAGACGCTCTACCAACTGAGCTACGCCGAACCAGTAGTATTTGCGAGGCGGAAAGTGGAGGCGCGGACCGGAATCGAACCGGTGTACACGGCTTTGCAGGCCGCTGCGTAGCCACTCCGCCACCGCGCCAAACCGCTGTCCAGGTTGGTTCTGGCCCCGGTTTGGGCCCGGCCCTGACCTTCGATTGGCCGTTACCCCTCGCAAGGGCGCTGGAACTTAAAACGTGAAGCCCCCACGGTCAAGGGGGCTCGGCGTTAAAGGTCAGGGGAGGGGTAAAAAACGCCATCCAGCCGCCAATGAGGCCGTCCATGGGCTGCTGGCCACCACCACCGGGCAATCATGGCCGGATTCCGGGTTTGTGTTCGCCCCGGCAGCGGGGTATTTTAACAGCCTGAAAATAAAGCGGTTCCAGCATCTTGCTGGCACGCTATAAACCGGACTTCATATAGGAGCCAGCAGCAATGGATTTTACCCAAGCCCGCCACAACATGGTTGAAGGCCAGGTGCGCACCAACCGCGTGACCGACCCCCTTGTGGTCCAGGCGATGGAGGAACTTCCACGTGAGGATTTCCTGCCCCCGGCCCTGAAGGCACGCGCTTATATTGATGAAGACATCGTGGTCGCACCGGGGCGCATCCTGATGGAGCCGATGGTGATGGCGCGCCTGCTGCAGGCCGCCGATGTGCAGAACACCGACATGGCCATGGTCGTGGCGTCGGCAACCGGCTTTGAAGCCGCCGTTATGGCACGGCTTGCCGGTGCCGTGGTGGCGCTGGAGCCGAACACGGAACTGGCCGCTGCTTCCGAAGCGGCGTTGGGCACCCACCAGGTAGATACCGTTTCGGTGCTGCGTGCCGCGCTGGTCAGTGGCCACCCGGCGCAGGCACCCTTTGATGTTATCTTTATTAATGGTGCGGTTGATGAAGTGCCGCAAAGCCTGGTTGACCAGCTGGGCGAGGGCGGACGCCTGGTTTGCGTTGTTGCCCCTGCGGGCGCAAGGGTAGGCGAGGCCACCTTGGTCTTGAAGGCGAACGGGGTAGCGTCTTCAAGGGTGGTGTTTGATGCTGCCGTTCCGGTGTTGCCGGAATTCAGCAAAACGCCATCATTCAAATTCTGAAATCGTTTTTTGCGAAGGTCTTTGGTTTAATGAAGCACAATTCGTTTATTGCCCTGATGGTTGCGGGCGCGGCATTTGGCACCAACGCTGCTATGGCCGACAGTTTCGATGAGGCGTTGGCCAAGGCTTACAGTGCCAACCCGACCCTGCAAAGCGCGCGCGCCAGCACCGCCGCGGTGGATGAAAACGTATCCGCTGCCTATTCAGGCTTTCGCCCCTACGTTAGCGCCGTGGGCACCTATGGCCGCTCCAGCACGGAAACCAGCACCGCGCCGGGCACATCAACCGACCTCGACCCCAAAACCATGACCCTCAGCGTGACGCAATCTCTTTTTGCTGGTGGCCAGACTCTGGCCGCCATTGAACAGGCGCGCTACCAGGTTGCCGCCCAGCGCGCGCGGCTGAAGAACACGGAACAGACCATTTTGCTGGCTGCCGCCACGGCGTACCTGAATGTGGTGCGCGACCAGGGGGTGATGGAGCTGAACATCAGCAACGAGCAGGTGCTATCGCGCCAGCTGGACGCCACCCGCGACCGTTTCAACGTTGGCGAAATCACGCGCACCGACGTTCATATTGCCGAGGCCCGTTTGGCGCGCGCCAAGGCCGAACGCATTGGCGCCGAAGGGGCGCTGGAAGCATCGCGCGCGGCTTATGAAAACGTGATCGGCGCGGCCCCGCAATCGCTTACGCCGACAACGCGCAGCTTTGACCTTCCCGCCACACTTGATGGCGCGCTGGCATTGGCCGCTGCTGACAGCCCCGGTGTGACGGCAGCTAAAAACGATGACATGGCAACACGAGAGGCGGTGTCGGGCACGCGCGGAAGATTGTTTCCGTCGGTTGACCTGTCCGGTTCCGCCAAACGCAGCCTCGATACGGTGTCGGATGGTTACTGGGCCAATGCCTACACCGGCATGGTGACGCTTTCGGTGCCGCTGTACCAGCAGGGCACGGTGTATTCGGCCCTGACCAGGGCCAAGCGCCAGGCCGCTGCGGCGCGGCTGAACTATGACCAGGCGGTGCGCGATTCGCGCGAAAGCGTGCGCAAGGCATGGGAAAACCTTTCATCGACGCGGGCGCGAATCGGGGCCTTCCAGGCCCAGGTTAAAGCGTCGGAAACGGCACTTGAGGGGGTCCAGAAGGAGGCCAGCGTCGGTTCACGCACGGTTCTTGATGTCCTTGATGCAGAGCAGGAATTGCTGGACGCGCGGGTAAATCTTGTTGAATCTCAAAGGGATATGACCCTTGCCTCGTTGAATATGCTGGCCACGGTGGGCCGCCTGACGGCCAAAGACTTAAACCTCTCGGTGGATTTGTATGATGCCGACAGGCATTATCGCAGCGAACGCTGAGACCCCATGGGGCGGGCGCAACCGGCTGATATGAATAAAAAAAGCGATATCAGTGGTAAAATCAATAAAGTGTAAACCATGTCCACGTTAGGCTACGGACAGGGACAACCAAGGGGGCAAGCGCCCTGCGAGCGCATAGGCGAATGAAGTTATGAACGAAGAAGCGCAGGAAAATCCAGGCGAAGAGCCTTCAATGGAGGACATTCTGGCGTCTATCCGACGGATTCTGTCGGAGGACGAGGAAGCCGCCGAGGCTGCACCGGCTGCAGAAGCCGCCGCACCGGCACCTGAGCCCGAGCCAGCACCAGAAGAACCCGTAGATGAAATGGCCGCCGCCATGGAAGAAATGGCGGCTGAAGAGCCCGCCGCTCCGGAGCCCGCGCCCGAACCCAAACCCGTTGATGAAATGGCCGCCGCCATGGAAGAAATGGCGGCTGAAGAACCGGCATCCCCGGAAATTGAGCTGGCCGATATCGATGAGCCCGAACCCGAGCCCGAACCCGCACCCGAGCCCGCCCCGGTTGCCGCCGCACCCGCACCCGCACCGGCGCCGGTTTCCGCCGCACCGCCGCCGCCGCCAATGCGCCCCGGTGGCGAGCCCGATATTTCCGGTATTCTTGACCTGACCCAGGAAATGATCACCGCTGCCCCCGAAGGTGGCGACTCGCTGGTCTCCGGCACCACCTACCGGGCGTCCACCGATGTGTTGGGCGATCTGGCCCGCGCCATCCTCAACCAGCGTGAACTGCAGGTCGGCGGCGAAGGCGTTACCCTTGAAGGCATGACGCGCGAAATGATCCGCCCGCTGCTCAAGGAATGGCTGGACCAGAACCTGCCTTATTTGATTGAACGGCTGGTCAAAAAGGAAATCGACCGCATGATCAACCGGGCGGAACGTCTGGACCTCTAGGCCGATTTCCGGCAATCCCATCCAAAACCGCCGCCCGGCTAACCCCCGGCGGCGGTTTTTTTGAAGGCGCCTATAGCCACTTTTTTTAATAAGGCGGTTTCCAAGCGGCCCCGCCCCGTTTAAAACGCAAGGCTACAGAGCCGCTCACACGCCCCAACCATTGAAAGACAGGCGCTTTTTAATGCTCGATAAGCACTACCAGCCCGGCGACGTCGAAGGGCGCATTTACCAGCAATGGGAAGATGCGGGCGCCTTTGCCTGTGGCACCCGCCCGGACGCCAGAACCTACACCATCGTCATTCCGCCGCCCAACGTGACCGGATCCCTGCACATGGGCCATGCGCTCAACAACACCTTGCAGGATATCCTCATCCGCTATCAGCGCATGAAGGGGCTGGACGTTTTGTGGCAACCCGGCACCGACCACGCCGGCATTGCCACGCAAATGGTGGTCGAACGCCAGATGGAAGCCGAAGGCCTGACCCGCCACGATCTCGGCCGCGACAAGTTCATCGAACGCGTCTGGAAATGGAAGCTTGAAAGCGGCGGCACCATCACCGGGCAGTTGCGCCGTTTGGGTGCGTCGTGCGACTGGGGCCGCGAACGCTTCACCATGGACGATGGTCTTTCAAAAGCGGTGCAGAAAGTTTTTGTCGAACTGCACAAGGCGGGTTTGATTTACCGCGACAAGCGGCTGGTCAACTGGGACCCGTTGCTGCACACCGCCATTTCTGATTTGGAAGTCGAGAACCGCGACCAAAACGGCAAGATGTGGTATTTCAAATACCCCATCGAAGGCGAGGACGGCCAGTTTGTTACCGTCGGCACCACGCGCCCGGAAACCATGCTCGGTGATACCGGCGTTGCCGTTCACCCCGATGACGAACGTTACAAAGCACTGGTCGGCAAGCGCGTCATGCTGCCGATTGCCAACCGTTCCATTCCCATTGTGGCCGATGAATACGCCGATCCGGAAAAAGGCACCGGTGCGGTGAAAATGACCCCGGCGCACGACTTCAATGATTTCGAGGTCGGCCGCCGCCATGGTTTAATGCTAATCAACGTATTGGATAGAAATGGCTGTATAATTTCTGATTCTCCTGAAAATAAAGCCATGCCATATACGGCCCCAATGTCTGAGGGCGGGTCAAAGGTTGCAATGACCACAGATATGCTGGCAAGCGACGTTGGCATACCTCAACACCTTCACGGCCTCGACCGTTTCGAGGCTAGAGATGTGGTGGTCAAGGAAATGGAAAACCTTGGCCTGCTGGAAAAGGTTGAAGACAACCCGATGACGGTGCCGTACGGCGACCGTTCCGGTGTGGTTATCGAGCCATGGTTGCTTGACCAGTGGTTTGTCGATGCGGCAACGCTGGCCGCTCCCGCCATCAAGGCGGTGGAAGACGGGCGCACCACGTTCCATCCCAAGAACTACGAAAACATTTATTTCGACTGGATGCGCAACATCCAGCCGTGGTGCGTTTCGCGGCAAATCTGGTGGGGCCACCAGATTCCGGCGTGGTACGGCCCGGACGGCACGCCGTTTGTCGAACACACCGAGGCCGAGGCACAAACCGCCGCTGATGCGCATTACGCCATGGCGGTGGATATTGCCCGCGACCCCGACGTGCTGGACACCTGGTTCTCATCGGCGCTGTGGCCGTTCTCAACACTGGGCTGGCCGGAAGACACGCCCGAAGTGGGGCGCTATTACCCGACCGATGTGCTGGTTACCGGCTTTGATATTATTTTCTTCTGGGTCGCGCGCATGATGATGATGGGCCTTCATTTCATGGACGAAGTGCCGTTCAAGGATGTTTACATCCACGCCCTGGTGCGCGACGAAAAAGGGCAGAAGATGTCCAAGTCCAAGGGCAACGTCATGGACCCGCTGGAACTGATCGACCAGTTTGGCGCCGACGCGGTGCGCTTTACCATGACCGCACAGGCGGTGCAGGGGCGCGACGTCAAGCTTTCCATCTCGCGTATTGAAGGCTATCGCAATTTCGTGACCAAAATCTGGAACGCGGCGCGTTACGCCGAAATGAACGACTGCAAACCCGACGCCACCTTTAGCCCCGGCGATTGCAAGCTGACCGTCAACCGCTGGGTCGTCGCCAAGACGGCAGAAGCGCAGGCCGCCATTGCAAAAGCCATTGAAAGCTACCGCTTCAACGAAGCGGCGGAAGCGGGTTATCACTTCACCTGGGGCACGTTCTGCGACTGGTATGTGGAGTTCACCAAACCGATTTTGACCGGCTCCGATGAAGCGGCCAAGCTTGAAACCCGCGCCACCATGGCATGGGCGTTCGATGAAATTCTCAAAATGCTACACCCGGTCATGCCGTTCGTGACCGAAGAGCTGTGGGCATCCATCACCAAACGTGACGGCGCTTTGATGCTGGCTGAATGGTCGGCGCTTGACGGCCTTGAAGCCGCCGATGCGGCCACCGAGATGGACTGGGTCGTGCGCCTGGTTTCATCGGTGCGGGCCGTTCGTTCCGAAATGAACGTGCCGCCCAAGGCCGAGCTTTCGCTTCGCCTTAAAGATGCTTCCACTGAGACGATGGCGCGGCTTGAAACCAACCGCGACCTTATTCACCGTTTGGCACGCTTAGCGGACTCCGCCGCCCTTGATGGCGCTGTGGAAAAAGGTGCGGTGCAACTGGTGCTCGATGAAGCCACGGTTATCCTGCCGCTGGCCGGCGCCATCGACGTGGTGGCCGAGCAGGCGCGGTTGGACAAGGAAATCAAGAAGCTCGACCCGGAAATCAACAAGTACGAAAAGAAGCTTTCCAACCAGGGCTTTCTGGCCAAGGCACCGCCGGAAGTGGTGACCGAGCAAACCGAACGCCTTGAAGGCCTCAAGGCCGAGCGGCAAAAACTGGCCGAGGCTGTGAAGCGGCTGGCCGAGCTTTAACAGGCATCGCTCTCCACAGTTCTGCTTTCCGCCCGAAAGCGGATACGCCGGAAGCCCGTAGTGGGAGTCCGCTTATGACCCATAGCAGACCATACACTTTTTCCTTATTCTCTATGGACAGAGTACACTAAACTCCTCCAGCCTCACTGGGCTAGTTTAGAACAACAGTTCAAGTCACTGGTTTTATAGTATTAACGATGAAGTCAATCAAAACACCTTTGGAACGTGCGTGATGAATATCGGTGGACGCGACATAACAAAAATTGCCATAGCGGTCTTTGATGTTCGCCACTGGCGAGCCTTGGGCAATATATTCAAGATTTGTCGCAATCCGTTTGACTTGTTGGCACGTTATCTTTTTCCTGATTTTGGCAATTACCCCATCAATATCGCGCTTCGCGCAGGCAACGGCAGGATTTCCCCTACCGTGTACAACCACCATGACATCCTGACCTTTAATGAGATTTTCTGCCGTAAAGATTACGGTTGCCCGAAAGATGCTAAAATCGTGGTAGACTTCGGGTCCAATATTGGCATCAGCGCACTATACTTTCTTACATGCAGCGCTAATTCTTTCGTCTATGCCTTCGAACCATTGTCGGACAACGTTTCCAAATTAAAGGCAAATCTCAGCGGCTATGAAAATCGCGTGCAGATAAACGAGGTTGCTGTAGGTCTAAGTGACGGCGATGTCACGTTTGGAATTGAGCCGACAGGTCGATATGGCGGCATTAACATGAAGTTTGATGACAGCATTACCGTACCATGCATCAAAGCAACCAAGGTGATTGCGGATGTATTGGATCAACACCAACGTATTGACGTGCTGAAAATAGATATCGAAACGTTTGAAAACGAAATACTGATGGCTATTCCGGTCGAGCATCTGCAATGCATTGACAAAATCCTGATTGAGCAAACATACAATAGCAATCCGGTGGCTGATACCCACGCATGGGTACAATATGGCTTCGTGGCGCACCTAAGCCGCCTGAAGCATTGAATGACTACTTCTGGCTACAAACCGGCCTTTCATGAGGTGCGGAATTACGTCCACTCTTGGGCGGTAAGCAGAACCGCTATCTGCCTAACACCATTATTAGGATGTAGGCTCGAAAGTTACTTGCGCTCAACCTGCGAAACATCGCGCACCGCGCCACGGTCGGCGCTGGTCGCCAGTGCCGCATAGGCGCGCAACGCCGCCGTCACTTTCCGGGGGCGGTCATTGGCCGGTTGCCAAGCGTTCGTGCCTTTGGCTTCCATCGCCTTACGGCGCTTTGCCAGTTCATCGTCGGAAATCATGACGTTCATGGACCGGTTGGGGATATCAATTTCCAACGTGTCGCCTTCTTCGAGCAAGCCAATGGCGCCGCCCTCGGCGGCTTCCGGTGAAATGTGGCCGATGGAAAGCCCCGACGTGGCGCCGGAAAAACGACCATCGGTAATCAGTGCGCATTCCTTATCTATGCCCATGGATTTAAGGTAGGTGGTGGGATACAGCATTTCCTGCATGCCCGGGCCGCCCTTTGGCCCTTCGTAACGGATCATCACCACGTCACCGGCGACAATGTCACCGGCGAGAATCTTTTTCACCGCTTCGTCCTGGCTTTCGGTAACACGCACCTTGCCGCTAAAGACAAGGCACGAAGGGTCAACGCCCGCTGTTTTTACGATGGCGCCTTTTTCAGCAATGTTGCCACACAGCACCGCCAGTCCGCCGTCCGCAGAATAGGCGTGCGCTACATCGCGGATGCATCCCTGCTCGCGGTTGATGTCGAGGCTGGGGTATTCGTTGTTCTGGGAAAAGGCCTCTATCGACGGCACGCCACCGGGGGCGGCGCGGAAAAAGGTTTCGACCAGTGGGTCGTTGGCGCGCATCACATCCCAGCGGTCAATGGCGTCACCGAGGGTTTTTTCCTCGATGGTGGAAACGGTGCGGTCAATCAGCCCGCCCCGGTCCAGCTCGCCCAAAATGCCATAAATGCCACCGGCGCGGTGCACGTCTTCCATGTGGTAAAGCGGTGTCGACGGCGAAACCTTGCACAGGTTTGGAACCTTGCGGCTCAGCGCGTCAATGTCTTTCAACGTGAAGTCGATTTCCGCTTCACTGGCAATGGCCAGAATATGCAGCACCGTGTTGGTGGAACCGCCCATGGCGATATCCAGCGTCATGGCGTTTTCAAACGCCGCCTTGCCGCCGAGGTTGCGTGGCAGCACGCTTTCATCACCGTCTTCGTAATAACGCTTGGTCATTTCAACCGCAATACGCCCAACGCGCAGGAACAGTTCCTTGCGCTCGGCGTGGGTTGCTAACATGGTGCCGTTACCGGGCAGCGCCAGGCCCATGCCCTCGGCCAGACAGTTCATGGAATTGGCCGTGAACATTCCCGAACACGAACCACAGGTCGGACAGCTGGCGCGTTCAATTTCCAGCGCCACTTCGTCCGATGTGTCCGGCGTTGCGGCAACAACCATGGCGTCTTTCAAATCAACAGACATTTCCTCGCCGTTGAGAATCATCTTGCCCGCTTCCATCGGCCCGCCGGAAACAAACACGGCGGGAATGTTCAGGCGCATGGCGGCCATCATCATGCCCGGGGTTATTTTGTCGCAATTTGAAATGCAGATCAGAGCATCGGCGCAATGGGCATTGACCATGTATTCAACGCTGTCGGCGATGATTTCTCGGCTGGGCAGCGAATAGAGCATGCCGTCATGGCCCATGGCGATACCGTCATCGACCGCAATGGTGTTGAATTCCTTGGCCACGGCGCCGGCCTTTTCGACCTCACGCGCCACCAGTTGGCCCATGTCCTTCAAATGCACATGGCCGGGTACAAACTGGGTGAACGAGTTGGCGATGGCGATGATAGGTTTGCCAAAATCATTGTCGGTCATACCGGTGGCGCGCCACAGGCCGCGCGCGCCTGCCATGTTGCGGCCGTGGGTGGATGTGCGAGAGCGAAGTTCGGGCATGGGGGTAATCCTTGGGGGTTGGGGGTATGTAAAGTTGGCATAAGGGGTTAGGGTGTGGTCATCTGATGGCCAAGCATATGCCAATGGCACCAAGGGGGGCAACAGGCGGGAGAAACCACAATGTCCAAACGTGTATTGGTGACTGGGGCCAGCGGCCATATCGGCGGCATGATGGTCAGGGATTTGGTCGAAAACGGCTATTCGGTGCGCGCTTCGGTGCGTGACCCCGACGATCCGCTAAAAACGGGTGCGCTTAGAGCGTTAGGCGTTGAGATTGTCCGCGCTGACCTTATGGATATTCCGTCAATGGAGGCCGCCTGCGAAGGCATGGACGGCCTGTTTCAGGTGGCAGCGGTATTTGACATTACCCCAAATTCAAAAACCCAAGCCCAAGCCATGATCGACATCGGCATTCAGGGTGCGGAAAACGCACTCAGGGCCGCCAGCAAAGCTGGCATCAAACGAGTTGTGTTGACATCATCTGTCGGCACCATTGGCCCGGTTGATAAAAATGCGCCCCCCGTAAACGAAGAAAGCTGGGTTGATGATATTTCCGTTCCTTACATCAAGGAAAAAACGCTGGGCGAAAAGCATGCCTGGAAAATTGCAAATGAACTGAGTCTGGATATGGTTACGGTGCTTCCCGCAACCGTTTATGGCCCCGGCTTTAATCGTTCTTCCGCATCCGTTGATTCAGTGGTGGCCATTGCCAAGGGTGCGGTTCGCTTAGGTGCGCCCGCCGTTGATTTGGCGGTGGTCGATGTGCGCGATGTGGCAACGGTTCACCGACTTGCTTTTGAGAAAGGAACATCGGGTGGGCGTTACATCGCATGGCACAGCTCACCAAGCATATATGATTTATCCCTTGCGGTGAACAAGGCTTACCCCAAAGCCAAAAAGCCCCTGATGGTAATGCCAACCTTCATGACCGGTGTGGTGCCGTATATTGATGCCGCCATGTCTGTCATTGCAGGGTACCCCCGAACTTACCCACGGGCGCTTCATAAAAGCTGGATCGGGCGCGACTGGCGCATAGATGACAGCAAGAGCCGGAAGGAATTGGGGTTTGAGCCAGCAATCGGACTTGAACAATCCATTGCCGATACGGTCGAGCAATTGCGTGCCATTGGACGCCTGTAACCGCGCCAATCAAGCACCATAAAAAAAGAGGCTGCCCGGTTAAAGGCAGCCTCGATTTACAATCCGTTGACGGCGGATCAAAGCCCGGCAATCATTTCCTTCAGCATATCGCGCACTTCACCGGCCACGGCGCCGAGATCGTCGTTTTTGATGCCAACCATGGAAGCGGCGGGGTCAACGGCGGAAACCTCGACCTTGCCTTCGGCATTGACCTGCACCACCACGTTACACGGCAGCATGGTGCCGATCTTGTTTTCAACCTGTAGCGCCTTATAGGCATAAGACGGGTTGCACGAACCGAGAATGGTGTAGGGGTTGATGTCCTTGTCGATTTTTTCCTTCATCGCCTTTTGCACGTCGATGGTGGTCAAAACGCCAAAGCCCTTTTCCTTGAGCGCGGCGGTGACGGTCTCGATGGCGGCTTCGAAAGGCTGGTCGATGGTGGTGGTAAAATGATAGCTCATCATGGAATTCCTTTAAATTGGGGGGTTGTTAGCGCTATAAATAAGCCAATCCAGCCGCATTTCAAGCCCCCCTTTCAGACCACTTCGCGCCCTTGCCCCGGCATTGCCCCGGTATGGCAGCGCTGCTAAGGTCTCGGTCATGCCAGACACTGAACTTGAAATCATGAGCCACTTCAACCGCTGGGCCAACCTGCGGATTCAGGGCTGCGTGGCCGAGCTTTCGGACGATGACTATCGGGCCGAGCGCGGCGCCTTTTTCGGTTCCATCCACGCCACCCTGAACCACATCCTGGCCGTCGACCGCCTGTGGTCGAGCCGGGTGATGGGCGAATACCACGGCCTGAAGGGCCTCGACCAGATCCTTCATGAGGACTTCGATGCCCTGCAAAAAGACCGCGCCGTGATGGACGAACACCTCATCCGCCTGACCGGCCGCCTGGCCGCGGGGATGGACGGCGGCCTCGACCGCGAGGTTTTTTACCGCATGATAAAAGGCGGCGAAAAATTTATTTCCCCGGCGCGCCACATCCTGCTGACCCTGTTTAATCACCAAACGCATCACCGCGGTCAAGTACATTGCATGCTCACCCAAGCGGGCATCAAGGAACCACCAGCGCTGGATGTGATTTTCTATTTAAGAGAACGCGACGGCGTGGAATAACCCTTGCGAATGTCGACGCCGGTTACACCCTCCATTGAATCAGACGTCACACCCGCCGCAAGGGCGCTGGTCATCATATTCGGCGCCACCCTGATTGTATCGGCCGGTCTTTTGTTCTGGCTGCAACCGATGATCGCCAAGTTGGTGCTGCCCAAGGTTGGTGGCACACCGGCGGTGTGGAATACGGCCATGTTGTTTTTCCAGACCGCCCTGCTGGTGGGTTATGCCTACGCGCACATCCTTAGCCGCCACCTTGAACTGGGCAAGCAAATGGTGGTGCATCTGGCGCTGCTGGGATTGTGCGTGTTGTGGTTGCCCATTGGACTTAGTGACGGCGTGCCGCCCGTGGATAGTGATGGTGGTTTTGGCCCGAGCTTGTGGATACTCGGTGAACTGGCGTTGAACATTGGTGCACCCTTCGTGGTGATTGCAGGCAGCGCGCCCATTTTGCAATCGTGGTTTGCCAGAAGCCGTCACCGCGATGCCGCCAACCCCTATTTCCTTTATGCCGCCAGCAACATCGGTTCCATGACGGCGCTGTTTGCCTTTCCGCTAGCCATTGAGCCGACGCTGGATTTAGGCAACCAGCAGAACGCCTGGTCCATTGCCTTTGCCTTGCTGGTGGTGCTGACAATGGTTTCGGTGTTTAGCGTCCGCCGCCAGCTTGCCCCGGCCCCGGCATTGCAGGACCCCGCTTCTGCCGCGCCGTTGCCGAGTGTGACGGCACGTTTCCTGTGGTTGACCATTGTGCTGATGACCACCAGCCTGATGTTGGGCCTGACCACGCACCTGACGATGGATGTCGCCGCCGTGCCGTTGTTGTGGGTGGTGCCACTGGGCATATACCTGCTGACCTTCATCATTTCCTTTGCGCGCAGGCCATTGGTTTCGCGTCAAACAGCGACCATCCTGATGCTGGCAGCGTTGCTGGCCTATGGCGTCACGATTACGTTTGCGGATGATGTTGGTTGGTCTGTAATGGCGCTGGTGCTTTGCCTGGTGTTCGGCTTCACCACACTGGCGGCACACAGCGAACTGGCCCGCTTGCGCCCCGACCGCAGTCATCTCACGGCATTTTACCTGTGGATTGCCACCGGCGGCATGCTCGGTGGCGCCTTCAACGCACTGGCCGCACCGGCCCTGTTTGATGATGTTATCGAATTTCCCATGATGCTGGCGGTGGGCATTGTGCTGGTGCTGGCGGCACGGCGCTACGACCGTGGCCAGCCTATCAAGGTCATGGCCATACTGGCCGGACTGTGCGTTGCCGCGCCCATGGTGGCAAGCCCGCTGGGGCTGTTGAAACCCGACGGTGTTTTGCTGCGCGAGCGTAATTTTTACGGCGTGCTTTCGGTTCGCGACAACGTGGCGCAAGGCGCCAGGATGCTGGGCTATGGCACCACGGTGCATGGGGTTCAGGACATGGACCGGACCGGGCCATTGGTTCCGCTAAGTTATTACAGCCACTTTTCCCCGGCAGCCGATGTGTGGGCGGTTGTGGATGGGCGCGCCAATACCGGTAACGTTGGCGCGGTCGGCCTCGGCATCGGCACCATCGCGTGCTACCCCTTGGGGGGGCGCGAACTTATCTTTTTTGAAATCAACCCCGGGGTGACGCGCATCGCCGCCGACCCAAGGTATTTCCGTTACCTCAGTGAATGCCCGACACCGACCACCGTGGTGCATGGCGATGGGCGGCTCACCCTGGCGGCGCGACCAAACAGCAGCTTTGACCTGTTGTTCATTGATGCTTTCACATCCGACAGCATTCCCGTTCACCTGCTGACCCGCGAGGCGGTAGCGCTTTACATGACCAAGCTCAGCCCCGGCGGCCTGCTGGCCCTGCACGTGACCAACACGCACCTTGATTTGGTGCCCGTTATTGCCGCCATTGCCCGCGACCTTGGCCTTCGGGGCATACGCCGCGAAGCAGCCGCCAGCGACGATGCGGATAAAAAACTGTTTTACCCCGACGCCCATTACGTGGTGCTGGCGCGAGAACAGCAAGACCTTGATGAAATTGCCGCCCTTCCCGGCTGGCAGCCACTTCCAGAAGCGAGCAACAGGCGCGCGTGGACAGACGCCTATTCCAACATCGTCGGCGCGTTTCGGGTTTTTCAGTGAGGTTGGAACTTTAAAGCCCGGCCTTATTAAGGTTGTGTTCTATTTTACACAATTCAGTAATAACTGGATTCAGTCGAAAACCGGACCTTGGCGGCTAGTGCCGATTCTGTCCGCTTGTAGCCAAAACAGGACATATACCGAAAGCGGCTGGGGCTTATAAGGACGGCGTTCAGCCGGGTGGGCGGCTTTCGATCTTCCACAAACGTTCTGCGTTGCCGTGTGCAACGGCTTGGGCCACGTTGGGCGGCAATTCAGCCAGCGCCTTGCGCCATACAGAGGCCTGTTCGAGGAACATCCGGCCCCAGTATTCAGGCCAGACGTTGTCGAAGGCCAGGACAAAGCGGTCCGGGTGTTTCTCGATCAATGCTTTCCACTTGGGCGCCAGAGTCTCTCCTTCGAACAATCGGCTCCAGGGCTGACCCGGGTTCTCGGCGATGCTGACTGGATTCGAGTGCGATGTCATGAACGAGAGGTTCGGATGCGCACCAATCAGGCGGGCGACCTCCTCCGCATCCAATTGCCCCATGTGGATGAGTAAAAAGGGATGGTCAGCATGCTCGGCGACCAGGGCTTCCATCTCCGTCATCAAGTCCTTCTTGTCCCATCCGGCCGCCGCGAACTCGTAATGCAAAACGAAGGGCCATCCCTTCTTCTTGGCCGCCTTCAAGGCCATCAAGTTTTGCGGAGACGTGGCGGACACCTCGATGGCTGGAGCCTTGTTTCCCTTCGCCGCATGAAAAAGGATAACCTCTGCAATGGCCTTGAAGACTGGGTTGTCGGTCTGGCTTTTCAGAAGCTTCTTGTAGAGGGGTTTGTTGTGGTTGAAGGCTCCGCCCTTGGTGCGCACGGCGGCGGTGACGCGGTCTGGGTGCGGGCTGGCGAAGTCGGCGACATCAGTCGGATTGCGGTCGTTACGCGCGGACAGGATAACGTGCCACACGCCGGCCTTGTCCATCTGCGGGATGATGGTGGCGGGATCAAGACCGCGCGCCATCTGGCTATGGGCATCGACGAAATAGAGGTCGGGCATCTGCTGGGCGGCACCGACGGACGGAAGCGCCAGCAGAAGGCTGGCGGCAAACGTAGAACTAATTGCGCTAAAGCGTGTCATCGTGATGCCTCCTGTGACGCGGATGAGAGGCCATTATTAATTATAGGAAGCTGTTTGTCGAAGGATTAGAAGCCTCTCGCCCTCTCATAACCATCTCTGAGAGCGGTCATGCTTTTCGCTCGAAAATGAGAATCGGCATCCATTTGAATTAGGGCGACTTTTTCCCTTCCTGTCCGCTAAGGGTCACAAGCAGACCAAAACGCCAGCCCCACAATTCGTCTTCTTGAATGCACAAAGCGGACATTCATGCTCCGAATGTCGGCCTTGCGCCACGCAACCTTTCTTTGAAATCAGGCTTCAAGCGCACACCACGCCGGTGTGTGATCAGACGGCGTTTCCCAGCTGCGCGGTTCCCGTTCGATACCAGCCTCAGCCAGGCGGTCAGCCGCCTGCGGGCTTAACAATAAATGGTCGATGCGGCAACCTTCATCGCGGGCCCACGAACCGGAACGATAATCCCACCAGGTGAACTGGCCGCTAAAACCTTTTGCCGCCAGGGCATCGGTCAGGCCAAGATTGCAAAGGCCACGAAAGGCTGCGCGGCTTTCGGGCCTGAACAGCGCGTCCTTCACCCAGCCCTTGGGGTTGTAAACGTCTTCGGGCTTGGGAATGACGTTGTAATCGCCGCCCAGCACGAAGGCTTCTTCGGTTTTCAACAGGCGCTCAGTATGCGCCTTAAGGCGCGCCATCCACGCCAGTTTGTAATCGTATTTGTCGCCCGGCGCCGGGTTGCCGTTGGGCAGGTAAATGCTGGCCACGCGCACGCCATTGGTAATGCCTTCAACGTAGCGCGCCTGCTCATCATTTTCATCGCCGGGCACAAGGTCGGGCAAGCGGCGTTGGGTAACGTCAATGGGGAAACGCGAAAGAATGGCGACGCCGTTATAGGTTTTCTGGCCGACCACGGCGGTTTCAAAACCAGCCGACTTAAGCGCCATGGCGGGGAAGTTTTCCTCGACGCCTTTCAACTCCTGCAACAAGACCACATCGGGCTTGAAGGTGTCGGCCCACTTAAGAAGGTGGTCGAGACGAACCTTGATGGAGTTGACGTTCCAGGTGGCGATTTTCATCATGCTTCCTGAATATCATGAAATCACAACACGGAAAGGGTTAATTGCCTCGTCTCCGAGGCGCCAGCCGAGGCAAGCGCGACTGCGCGTCGCACTAGGTGTGTTCTTTAAATGGAAAAAAACCGAGGCGCCAGCCGAGGCAAGGGCGACCGCCCGTCACACGAAGTGCGTGCTTTAAACGGATAAATACCGAGGCGTCAACCGAGGCAAGCGCGACTGCGCGTCGCACGAAGTGCGTGCTTTAGACACTAAAAGAAGAGCCGCAGCCGCAGGTGCTGTCGGCGTTGGGGTTATCGACGGAGAAGTAGGCGCCCATCAGGTCGGTTTTGAAGTCCAGCGTAGCGCCGGCCACAAACGGGATGGAGGTTTCATCAGTCACCACCTTGATGCCGCCTTCTTCGAAAATGCGGTCGTCATCGTGGATTTCAGAATCGAGGCTGAAATTATACTGAAAGCCCGAGCAGCCACCGCCGGTAATGCCGATGCGCAGCATCATGGCTGGGTTGCCCTCGGCGGCAATAAGCTCGCCAATGCGCTTGACGGCGCCGGGGCCGATGTTGATACCGTCTTGTGCTTGCGCCGTGTCGGGCATGGGTATTCCTTAAAAAGTTAAGGGTTATTGCCGATTCCAGAGGCGTAATCATACCTCATTTCTCCCCTTGATGTAATGCGCCGGGGCAAAATGTCAATCGCCGGCCCGCCTTGCGGCAAAAAATGGCCCTTTGGCTGGGCTATGCGCGTTGCGATTTACCGGGGGCGGGGGTAGTTTCGGGCCATGAACGATTTCACCGCGTTAGCCCCCTATGCCTGCACGCCCGAAACCAGCCGCGGCCGGCTTATCGCCGAGCCGGAAAGCGCCACGCGCACGTGCTACCAGCGCGACCGCGACCGCATCATTCATTCGGCGGCCTTTCGCCGCCTGCAATACAAAACCCAGGTGTTCGTCAACCATGAGGGCGATTTCTTCCGCACCCGCCTGACCCATTCGCTGGAGGTTTCGCAAATTGCGCGCTCCCTCGCCCAGACGTTGGGTTTGAGCGAATACCTGGCCGAGACCCTGGCGCTGGCGCACGACCTTGGGCACACGCCGTTCGGTCACGCCGGTGAAGACGTATTAGAAACCATGATGGTTTCGTTTGGCGGCTTTGATCACAACGCCCAGTCGTTGCGCATCATCGCCCAACTGGAACATCGCTACGCTGATTTTGACGGCCTCAACCTGACATGGGAAAGCCTAGAAGGGGTGGTCAAGCACAATGGACCCCTTATTGGGTTTGCGGGCGCCGCCCCCTTGCCGTGGGCCATTGCCGAAGTTGCCAAGGTGCAGGACCTGGGGCTCGATACCTACGCCTCGGCGGAAGCACAAGCCGCCGCCGTGGCCGACGATGTGGCTTATAACAACCACGATATAGACGACGGCCTGCGCACCGGGTTGTTCACCATTGACGACATTCGCGAGGTCGCCCTGGTCGGCGCTACCTTTGCCGAGGTCGAAAAGCTGCACCCGGGTCTCGACCCATCGCGCACCGTGCACGAAGTTGTGCGCCGCCTGATCGGCGCCATGGCCGGTGATATTCTTGTCGAGAGCCGTTCGCGCCTTGGCGATGCCGGGGCGAAAACGCCAGACGATATCCGCAATCTCAAGGGGCCGGTGGTGTCATTTTCAGATTCCATGGCGAAAAATGAACGCGAGCTTAAAGATTTCCTGTTCAAGAACATGTACAGGCATTACAAGCTGGCGGGCATGATTGAGATGGCCAAGCGCGTGGTGAGCGAACTGTTCGGCCTTTATATAAACGACCCCGGCGCCTTACCCGCCGACTGGCAGCAGCGCGCCGGTGTGCCCGGTTCGCCAGAAACAGCGCGTCTGGTGGCTGACTACGTTGCCGGCATGACCGACCGTTTCGCGCTGGACGAACACAAGCGCCTGTTTAACATTGACGTGCGCGAGGGCAGCCCCGTTTTGGAAAAAGCTTTTTAGTGATGAATCTTTTCAAGCATTTCACCGATGAAATACAGCGCCTGTGCGCCGAGCTGCCGGAACTGGCGGGTGCGGATACTTCGCGCATTACGGTAGAGGCCCCGCGCGAGGCCGCACACGGCGACGTAACCACCAATGCCGCCATGGTGCTGTGTAAACCGGCAGGCATGAAGCCGCGTGAGTTGGCGGAAATGCTGGCCGAAAAAATCAAGACGCTCGACGATGTCACCAAAGTGGAAATCGCCGGGCCGGGTTTTATCAATTGGCACCTTGCGCCGGCGTTCTGGCACGCCCGACTGAAGGATGTTCTGGATGCCGGAACAAGTTACGGCGATTCAACTTTTGGCGGGGGACGCAAGGTCAACGTCGAATACGTTTCCGCCAACCCCACCGGGCCGATGCACGTTGGCCATGGCCGCGGCGCCGTGTTCGGCGATGTGCTGGCGGCGCTGCTGGAAAAGGCCGGGTTCGGTGTGATGCGCGAATATTACATCAACGACGCCGGTGCGCAGGTTGATGTGCTGGCGCGTTCGCTGCACTGGCGTTACCGCGAAGCCTTATGCAATGACGGCGAAGCCATCGGTGAAATCCCCGAAGGGCTGTACCCCGGCGATTATTTGAAACCGGCGGGCGCAGATTTGGCCAAGCGTGACGGTGACAAGTGGAAAGACGGCGATGAAGGCGAGTGGCTTGCCCCGCTGCGCACTTTTGCTGTTGAAGCCATGATGAGCCTCATTCGCGAAGACCTCGCAGCGCTGGGCGTTGAGCACACGGCGTTTACGTCCGAACTTGCGCTGGTCGAGAAGGGCGAGGTGGACGCCGCCATCGGTTATTTGAATGACCAGGGCTTGATTTACGAGGGCGTGCTGGAACCGCCCAAGGGCCAGAAGCCCGACGACTGGGAAGCGCGCGAACAAACGCTCTTTAAATCCACAAACTTTGGCGATGATGTTGACCGGCCGATTAAAAAATCCGATGGCTCATGGACCTACTTTGCAACAGACACCGCCTACCATTACGACAAGTTCAAACGCGGTTACGGCGAAATGATTGACGTCTGGGGCGCCGATCACGGCGGCTACGTCAAGCGTATGCAGTCCGCGGTCACGGCATTGACCGAGGGTAAGGGAAGCCTCGACGTGAAATTGTGCCAGATGGTCAACCTGCTCGATGACGGCAAGCCGTTCAAGATGTCCAAACGTGCCGGCACCTTCGTGACCCTGCGCAGTGTGATTGATGAGGTGGGCAAGGACGTGGTGCGTTTCATCATGCTGACCCGCAAGAACGATGCCGGGCTGGATTTTGATTTTACCAAGGTGCGCGAACAGTCCAAGGACAACCCGGTGTTCTATGTGCAATACGCCCATGCCCGGGCCCATTCGGTGTTGCGCATGGCGGCCGAGGAACTGGGCGCTGACGCGGTGACGGACGAAAAGGTGCTGGGTGCCGACCTTTCATTGCTGAGTGATGAAAACGAACTGGCGCTGATAAGGCTGCTGGCCGGCTGGCCACGGTTGCTGGAAAGCGCCGCCGAAGCGCACGAACCGCACCGTCTGGCCTTTTATATGTATGACGTTGCCGCCGGGTTTCATGCCCTGTGGAACAAGGGCAAGGATGACACCACGCTGCGTTTCATCAAGGCCGACGATTCGCCACTGACGCTGGCGCGGCTGGCGCTGGTGCGCGCGCAAGCGTTGGTAATCGCCTCAGGCCTTGGGGTTTTCGGCGTCGAACCAAAAGAAGAGATGCGTTAACGATTTTCCGTTAAAAGTAAATTATGCCCACTCGCGATCAAAACCCGTCCGGCGATAACGCGCCATCTGCCTCCGACTTCCTGGAGTTCGAGCCCGTTGGCGATGAGGGCACGTCTACCGGTCGCGGCCTGATGGTGGCGTTTGTCACGCTGGCTGTCCTCGCCGGTGTTGGTGCCGGGGTGTGGGTATATTTTAATGGCGGCATGTCGGTGCTCAGGCCCAATTCCCCAATACCGGTGGTCATGCCACCGGCGGGCGAGGCCAAAATGCGCCCCGCAGCCCCCGGCGGCATGACGGTGCCGGACCGCGACAAGCTGGTGTATGGCCGCCTTGATGGCAGTGCCGGTGTGCAGCGGGTTGAACGCCTGCTGCCACCACCGGAAGCGCCCATCTCGCCACCCAGCGAACCCTTTGGCGAGCCCGTTGTGTCGTCGCCAGAGCCTGCGCCTGCGCCCGAACCGATGCCCGAGCCGATGCCCGAGCCGATACCCGAACCCACGTCTGAGCCGATGCCCGAACCGGTGGTTGAGCCCGCGCCCGAGCCGACGATTGAATCAATGGTGATGGAAGCGATGGAAACACCGCCACCACCGCCCGCGCCCGAACCCGCGCCCGAACCGGTGGTGGCAACACCCGCACCCGCACCCGCGCCGGTGCAAAAGACCATGGCCTCCGGTGGCTGGCGCATCCAGATGGGCGCACTCAAGACCGAAGCCGCCGCGCAAAGCGAATGGGCGCGACTGGCCAAGGCCTATCCGCTGGAACTGGGCGGGCTTGTATCCGATATCGAGCGCGCCGACCTTGGCGAGCGCGGTGTGTTCTGGCGTTTGCGCGCCGGTTATCTGGCCGATCGCGCCCGTGCCGAGGCCGTGTGCAAGCAACTCGCCGCGGTTAAGGTGGGGTGTCTTATTGTTGCCCCCTAAACCACTCGCCGCCATTTTCGGTATGGCCGCCCTAACGCTCAGCGAAGCCGAGGCGCGTTTCTTTGCCGAAGCCGACCCACTGGGCTTCATCCTTTTTCAGCGCAATTGTGAAACGCCTGACCAAGTGCACGCTCTCGTGACGGCGCTTCGTGAAACCGTTGGCCGGGCGGAAGCTCCGGTGTTGATCGATCAGGAAGGCGGCCGCGTGGCCCGGCTTTGTCCACCCCACTGGCCCGCCTTTCCGCCGGCCGCGAACTTTGGCGCGCTGTATGCCAAAAACCCCGATGAGGCAATGGAAGCCGCCACGCTGGGCGGGCGCCTTGTCGGCCATGAACTTGCCCGTCTCGGCGTCTCGGTGGACTGCGCCCCGGTGCTTGATGTGCCGCAACCGGGCTCTGATCCCATTATTGGCGACCGCGCCTTTGCGACGACAGCCGATGACATTGCCAAACTTGGGCGGGCCTTTGCCGATGGTCTGATGGCGGCGGGCGTTACGCCGGTCATCAAGCACATACCCGGTCACGGCCGTGGCCTTGTTGATTCGCACAAGGAACTGCCCACCGTTGACGCCACCGTGAGTGAGCTGGCGGCAACCGACTTTGCGCCGTTCCAGACGCTGGCCTACTTGCCGTGGGCGATGACGGCGCATGTGGTTTATGCTGACATTGATAATGCCAACCCGGCGACCCTGTCGGCTTTGGTGATTGAAGACGTTATCCGCAAGCAAATCGGCTTTCGCGGTTTCCTGATTTCCGATGACCTTTCCATGCAGGCCCTTTCCGGCACCATGACTGAGCGCACCGAACGCGCCCGCGGTGCTGGCTGCGACGCGGTGCTGCACTGCAACGCCGACATGGCGGAAATGGAAGCCGTGGCCGCAGCGGCCGGGCAGCTTAGCGGGCCCGAGTGGGCGCGCTATCGGCTGGGGCGGCTGAATACCGCGCTGGCTGACGATGAAGAGGGGGATGGCGACCCCTTCAACGCCGAGGCCGCGCGTAAGCGGTTTGACGCCTTGATGGCGGACGGGGCATCCTGAGCGGCATGGATTTTGACCTTCAGAAAATACTCGAAGTTGCCTCGTTGTGGGCATTACCCATTTTGCTGGCCGTGACCCTGCACGAGGCGGCGCACGGCTGGGTGGCGTGGAAACTGGGCGACGACACGGCCAAGCGGGCCGGGCGGGTGACGATCAACCCGCTGAAGCATATTGACCCCTTCGGCACCATTATCCTGCCGGCCCTGCTGTTGATCGGCTCGGGCGGTAAACTGATGTTTGGATTCGCCAAGCCCGTTCCGGTCAATTTCCTAGGGCTGGGCAATCCGCGGCGCGATATGGTGCTGGTGGCGGCGGCCGGGCCGGGGGCCAATTTGGTGCTGTCCTACGCCTCGGCCCTGTTGCTCCATGTGGCCCATTGGATGCCCGAATCGATGGTGGCGTGGGCCGGCTCCAGCCTGTTGATTTCCATGTATATCAATGTGGTGCTGGCCATTTTTAACCTGATGCCGCTGCCGCCGCTGGATGGCGGGCGCATCGCCGTTGGCCTGCTGCCACCGCCGCTGGCGGCCCGTCTGGCGGGGCTGGAACGCAGCGGATTTTTAATCATTATTTTCGCCCTGTTTATCCTGCCCTGGATTGGTGGCAAACTTGGGCTTGACCTGAACGTGCTGTGGTGGCTCATAGCTGTGCCCGCCGAACACGTCACCAATTTCATCGCCACCATGGCGGGACTGCACTGAGGCTTCAAAACACCATGACCACCCCGATGACCCCGACCACGGAAGACCCGTTCCCGGATTTCGATGACCTTCCCGAAGGTCCCTCGGATTCATCGTTTGTGGTCGATGTGGAAGGCTTCGAAGGCCCCATCGATGTGCTGTTGACGCTGGCGCGCGAGCAAAAGGTGGACTTGATCCATATTTCCATACTGGACCTGGCCAACCAGTATCTGGCGTTTGTTGCCGAGGCCTCGAAAACCAACCTGGAGCTGGCCGCCGATTATCTGGTGATGGCGGCATGGCTGGCGTATTTGAAATCGCGCCTGTTGCTGCCCGACCTTTCCAGCGAAGATGAACCCAGCGGTGCCGAACTGGCTGCCGCGCTGCAATTCCAGTTGCGCCGTCTTGAGGTGATGCAGGAAGCGGGCGTCAAGCTGATGGACCGCGAGCGCCTGAAGCGCGACTTCTTTGCCCGCGGTGCGCCCGAATCTTTCAAGACCAACACGGTCACGGTTTTTGAATCGACCCTGCATGATTTGATAACCGCCTATTCACTGCAACACACCCGCAAGCTGAAAAGCCAGTCGCTGCACATTGAAGCGTCGTGGAATCTGATGTCGATTGAGGATTCACTGGGCCGTCTGCGCAAGGTCATCGGCTTTTCGCCCGACTGGCAGGATTTGTTTTCGTTCCTTCCCGATAACATCACCAACCCGCTGACCCAGCGTTCCGCCAAGGCGACCACGTTTGGCGCTGTGCTGGAACTGGCGAAATCTGGCCGGGTGAAATTGCAGCAGAACAAAACCTTCGGCCCCATCCGTTTCCTGACAACCGAAAAATGGAACGCCCCGGTGGGCGCCCTTGAAGACGAAGCACCAATCATACCGGAAGAAAATAGAGACACATGACCAACACCGAACCCGAAACCCTGCCTGCGCCCGAAGTCGAAGTTGAAGATTCCCCAACCGCCATTGACGGCGGTGAAAACGTCGAAAGCGCCGATGAAAAAGACACGTTCGACGAAACGCCGGAAGATTCCTATGACGACATCGAAAAGGCCGATGATGAAGAAATCGACCCCGAGCACCTGCGGTTGCTGGAAGCCGTGTTGTTTGCATCCAGCGCGCCGGTTGCGGAACGCGGCCTGGTGCGGTGCCTGCCCGATAGCGCAAAGGTAAAACCGCTGCTGAAGGCCTTGAAGGGCTTTTACGATGGACGCGGCGTGCGCCTGGTTCGCCGTGGCGGGCTTTGGGCTTTTCGCACGGCGACGGATCTCGGTCCGCAATTGAACCTTGATGTAAAAGTGGGGCGCAAGCTTTCGCGCGCCGCCATCGAAACCCTTTCCATCATTGCTTATCACCAGCCGGTGACCCGTAGCGAGATTGAAGAAGTGCGCGGCGTGTCGTTGAGCAAAGGCACGCTGGACCTGTTGTTCGCCGAAGGCTGGATTAAACCGCGCGGCCGCCGCAACGTGCCGGGCCACCCCATGCAATGGGGAACGACGGATGAATTTCTCGACCACTTTGGTCTTGAAAGCGTCAAGGACCTGCCGGGCATGAAGGAACTGCGCTCCATGGGGCTGCTTGATGCGCGTCCCGCCATCGAGGCTTATAGCGTTTCCGGCGAAATCCAGACGAAGGAAGAAGCGCAAGCCACCATGGTGTTCAAGGAAGGTGAAGTGGTCGCCGCCGAAAATGACGAAGCCATGAGCGACGATGACGAAGCCCGCCTTAATGTCGAGGCCGGTGCCGACAACGTGATCGGCGATACCGGCGGCGAAAC
>CBFCYL010000035.1:0-24206 GCA_965602455.1 uncultured Thalassospiraceae bacterium
TTGAAGATGCGGCCATCGACCTTGATGTTACCGCTGCGGTTACTGATCCTTCGGAAACCATTACCGAGGTTACCATCGGTGGCGTTCCTGCCGGCGCAACGCTTTCCGCTGGCTCCGACAATGGCGACGGCACATGGACGCTGACGGCCGATCAATTGGCCGGTCTGCAACTGACGCCGCCGGCCGACTTTGCCGGTACCATCGACCTTTCGGTGACGGCAACCACCATTGACGGCACCTCCACTGCAACCTCTGATCCGGTTGCGCTTTCGGTTGAAGTGGCCGGGGTGGCTGATGCGCCTTCGGTGGGTGTTGCTGCTGCAAGCGGCGCTGAAGATACGGCCATTGCGCTGGATATTTCCTCTTCCGTTACGGCGCCGGGCGAGACGATTTCGGATATCACCATTTCCGGTGTTCCCGTCGGCGCAACCCTTTCCGCTGGCTCCGACAATGGTGACGGCACATGGACGCTGACGGCCGATCAACTGACCGGCCTTTCCATGACCCCGCCGGCTGATTTTAGCGGCACCGTTGATCTTACGGTTTCGGCAACGTCGTTGCAGGGCACCACCACGGCCACCACTTCCGATACGTTCTCGATTGACGTCGCCGGTGTGGCCGATGCGCCGACACTTTCGGTTACAATGGGCGCCAGTGTTCCTGGTCCGGACGGTAATGTTGTTGAACTGGTTGTCAATTCAAACCTGACCGATACCGATGGCTCGGAAACACTTTCCGTGACGATTGACGGAATCCCTGCTGGCGCAACGCTTTCCGCCGGCACCGACAATGGTGGCGGTTCGTGGACGTTAACGCCCGACCAGTTTGCCGGGCTGAGCATTTCCGTTCCCAGTACGGTTGCGGGTGATTTCCCGATTACGGTCACCGCGACATCTACTGAAGCTGGCGGCGACACCGCCTTTGTTGACCAAACCCTTACGGTGTCGGCTGTTGATCCGACCGTTGTTTCCGTCACCACCGGCGATATGGTGATGGACGAAGACGGAACGGCGCTTCTCAATATTGATGCCGCCATTACGCAGGGCGTTGGAACACTGGAAACCATTACCATTGCCGGTGTGCCTGCTGGTGCAACGCTTTCCGCTGGCACCGACAACGGTGACGGTTCGTGGACGCTGGGCCCGGCAGACCTGAACGGTCTTACGCTGACCACCAGTGAAAATGACAGCAACGATATCAACCTTACGGTTACGGCCACATCTTCGGATGGGGTGTCGGATGCGGCGACACAGTATATTGACGTTACGCCCGTTGCCGATGCACCCGATGTTGCCGCCAGCTCACTGGGCGGCCTTGAAGATACGGCCATTGAGCTTGATATTGCTGCCAACCTTACCGATCCTTCGGAAACCATTACCGAGGTTACCATCAGTGGCGTTCCCGCCGGCGCAACGCTTTCCGCCGGTACCGATAACCTTGATGGCACATGGACTTTGGGCGCTAACGACCTGACAGGGCTGAGCATGACGCCGCCGGATGATTTTTCCGGTAGCGTTGACCTTTCGGTCACCGCCACCACCGTGGACGGCGACAGCACCGCGACCTCTGATCCGGTTAACTTCTCCGTTGAGGTGGCCGGTGTGGCCGATGCACCCATTGTTTCCATTGATATTGGCGAAACATATACCAACCATACCAAGGGCTCTGATGGCTGGAGTGTTGATGATGAGGGCGAATTCCATTACGGCCCTCCGGGCGGTGATGGCGGTCTCGGCGGCCAGATCAGCGAAATCGATCTGGATGCCTATCTGACCGACACGGACGGCTCGGAAACCCTTTCCGTGACCCTTTCCGGCGTTCCAGAAGGCGCCACGCTTTCTGCCGGCACCGACAACGGCGATGGTACGTGGACGTTTAACGAAGCAGACCTTGCGACCGTAGCAACCGAGGGTCTCGCCATTTGGACGCACGCCAGCTTCAAGGGTGACCTGACGTTAACGGCCACCGCCACGGCAACCGAAGCCAACGGCGACACGGCCTCCGCCGTGGCGTCAGATTCCACCGATGTTGATGCGGTTGCCATTGCGCCTGACCTGAACCTGGGTGACGGCGTTGATGCCGGTGCTGAGGATACGGCGATTGCGCTGGATATTTCCGCCGCCCTGGTGGATACCACCGATACCTTGTCGGTGACCATTTCCGGCGTTCCCGTTGGTGCAACACTTTCTGCCGGCACCGATAACGGTGACGGCACCTGGACCTTGGCGCCTGAAGACCTTGGTGGTCTGACGCTGACGCCGCCAGCAGATTACGCTGGCACGTTCGACCTCGGCATTACCGCCACGGCCACCGACGACAGTGCACAGGCCGTGACCAACGGCACATTGACAGTCAATGTAACCGGCGTTGCCGATGCCCCGGCTGTGGCTGGCGCTTCCCTTGGCGGCGATGAAGACACCGCCATTGCGCTGGATATTTCCGCTTCGGTTACGGCTGAAGGCGAAACCATTTCCGATGTCACCATCTCTGGTGTGCCGGGTGGTGCGACCCTTTCCGCCGGCACCGACAACGGTGATGGTTCGTGGACATTGGGCGCAGACCAGTTGACTGGCCTTTCCATGACACCGCCGGCTGATTTCAATGGCACCATTGACCTGATGGTTTCGGCAACCTCGTTGCAGGGCGATACCTCGTCTACAACGTCTGAAACGTTCTCGGTGAATGTTGCTTCCGTTGCCGATGCACCCACCATTACCACTAACGCCACAGCAGGTAATGAAGATAGCCTGATTGCACTGGATATTTCCGCTGGCGTTCCTGACAGCACGGAAACGGTTGCCGAGGTGGTGATTAGCGGTGTGCCTGTTGGCGCTACGTTAACAGCCGGCACCGACAACGGTGACGGTTCGTGGACGTTGGGTGCAGACCAGTTGACCGGCCTTTCCATGATGCCGCCGGCTGATTTCTCCGGCACCATTGATCTGGGCATTACGGCGATTTCTACTGACGGTGGAACCAGCAGTGGTGCGGTTAGTGTTGATGTGGCATCGGTTGCCGATGGCCCGACCATTGTGACGGGTCCGGCAGCGGGCGATGAAGACACCGCTATTGCGCTGGATATTTCCGCCGCCGTGGAAGGCAGCACCGAAACGGTTGCCGATGTA
Source organism: uncultured Thalassospiraceae bacterium (assembly GCA_965602455.1). Taxonomy (GTDB): domain Bacteria; phylum Pseudomonadota; class Alphaproteobacteria; order Rhodospirillales; family Magnetovibrionaceae; genus CBFCYL01. The sequence goes on from CBFCYL010000035.1 coordinate 3,126, forward strand.
ATCATCGTCGGTGTGCCTGCTGGTGGCACCCTTTCCGCCGGCACCGACAACGGTGACGGCTCGTGGACATTGGGCGCTAACGACCTGGCAGGGCTGAAAATGACGCCGCCGGCTGATTTCAACGGCACCATTAACCTTGGCATCAGCGCAACTTCTACCGATGGCGGCACTTCCAGTGGTAGCTTCAGCGTTGATGTGGCTGCCGTTGCCGACAACCCGGACATCCTTTCCACCGGAACCTCCGGTGCTGAGGATACGGCCATCGCGCTGGATATATCCGCTTCCGTGCCAAACAGCACCGAAACGGTTGCCGAAGTGGTCATCACCGGCGTTCCCGCTGGCGCAACGCTATCGGCCGGCACCGACAACGGTGACGGTTCGTGGACGTTGGGTGCAGACCAGCTGGGCGGCCTTGAGCTGACCCCGCCGCTTGATTTCAATGGCTCCATTGATCTTGGTATTACTGCAACATCCACAGATGGTGGCACTGCCACCGGCTCGGTAACGGTTGGGGTTGATAACGCACCCGATACCCCGGTGGTAACGTCTGGTGTGGCCCAGGGCGCAGAAGACAGCCCGGTCGCGCTGAACATCGCCGCTGGCGTGCCGAGCAGCACGGAAACGGTGGCTTCGCTCACCATTGCCGGCCTGCCCGTGGGCGCAACGCTATCGGCCGGCACCGACAACGGTGACGGTTCGTGGACCTTGAGCCCGGATCAACTGGGCGGCCTGGAGCTTAACCCGCCTGCGGACTGGAGCGGCACACTGCAACTTGACGTTACCGCCACTTCTACTGACGGCAGCGTTGGCACCGGCACCGTTGATGTGGGCGTTTCCGGTGTTGCCGATGCACCTATCCTCAGCGTAACGGCTGGGCCGGTCGGCATGACGGTGGTTACCGAAACCACCGGCACCACGGTTGAGCCTTCGGATTATTCGACCATCGAATTCGGCCATGAAAGCTCCGATGGCGAAGAAGGCATCGAGGTTGATGGTGATAACAAGCGCCACAAGGGTGACGATGATGGCTGGTCACATGGCCAGGTTATTCAGGGCACCGAAAACAACGATGACCTGGAAGGTGGCAACGCCACCGACTTGTTGATCGGCGGCGCTGGTCACGACACGCTGGACGGCGGCAATGCCAACGACATCTTGTTCGGTGGTGCCGGCAACGACGAAATCGACGGCGGTCGCGGCGAAAGTGATGTTGCCGTTTACTCCGGCGCGCGCGAGGAATACCTGGTGACCAAGCTGACCGGCGAGGACGGCGATGTTGAAGGCTACATCGTCGAGCACCTGAATGGCGGCGAAGACGGCATCGACCTGCTGGAAGATGTTGAACAACTGGCCTTCCTTGACGGCATGGAAACAATGTCGATGGAAGACGCGCTGACCAGCAATCCGGTAGGCAATGAGGTAACGACCACTTCTTACGTCTATGACCTCAATATCAGCCTGAACGCCACGGCGACCGACGCCCAGGCCGATGGCTCTCCGGAAGACCTTTCGGCCATCGATGTTACCCTTGCCGGTATGCCAGCGGACGCAACGCTGACCAACGGCACCGACACCTTCAGTGTTGGAACTGACGGCACGGTTTCCATGACGGCCGACCAGCTTTCCGGCCTGACGTTGAGCACCGAAAGTCCGGAACCGCTGTCGTTGCAGGTAACTTCATCGGTTACGTCGTTCGAAGACGGCACCTCGGCCACCACGACCATGGACTTCATGATCGCTGATAACCCCGATGAGCTGGTGGTCGATGGCCAGACCTATGACCTCAGCACGCTGAACGCTGATGAAACGGTAACCGTTTCGTCCGGTACCATCGGTGGTGGCGATACGCCCCCGGCCGATACCACCACGACCAACGACCTGACGGGCGATGGCTACACTGCTACGGTTGACCCGACCGATCCGACACTGGTCGACCCGACGACCGTGTAACCTAACGGTCTAATGACATAAAAACGGCGACACCTGAAAGGGTGCCGCCGTTTTTTATGACTTCTATAAAATCAAATTAAAGGCCTGCTGGAGGCCGGTTAATCGTCCTCGCGACGTTCGGCGCCATCGCGGCGCTGGGCGTTACGGCGCTCAGCATCACGACGATCCTGTTCCTTACGGCGCTCTTCTTCCTTGCTTCGTTCCGCCTCGCTTCGGTTATCGCCGCGCCGTTCCGCCTCGCGGCGTTCTTCGTCGCGACGCTCATCGTCGCGCCGGTCGCTGTCGGATCTTTCGGCTATATCTGCCGTATTTGAATGATTCATAAGTATCAACCCCGTAAGTTTTTTATATTGAAATCATCGTATCCTAATATAAAAAGTATTTCAGGTTCACCCCTCAAGGGCAAGGAGGGAAGGCCCGACAGACTATAAAAACGGCAAGAAAATGCTGGCAGTTTAGCTAAATCAGACTACATTGCCCCCATCATGACCCTGCTTGATACAGCCATCGCCAACCGGCGCACCTTTGCGATCATTTCGCATCCCGATGCCGGCAAAACCACGCTGACCGAAAAGCTGTTGCTGTTCGGCGGCGCCATCCAGCTGGCTGGTGCCGTGAAGGCGCGCGGTGCTGCCCGGCGTGCACGCTCGGACTGGATGAAGGTTGAGCAGGAGCGTGGCATATCGGTGGCTTCCAGCGTGATGACGTTTGAATACGGCGGGCGCACCTTCAATCTTCTCGATACCCCCGGTCATGAAGATTTTTCCGAAGACACCTACCGAACACTGACGGCAGTTGATTCCGCCGTCATGGTCATCGATGCCGCCAAGGGCATTGAGGCGCAGACGAAAAAATTGTTCGAGGTCTGCCGTCTGCGTGATGTGCCCATTACCACGTTCATTAACAAACTGGATCGCGATGGCCGCGACCCGTTTGAATTGCTTGACGAAGTAGAGCAAGCCCTGGCCTTGGACGTGACGCCCGCAAGTTGGCCCATCGGCATGGGCCGGGATTTTCTGGGTTGTTATGACCTGCTGAACGACCAGTTGATATTGATGGCGCGTTCAAAGGGTGATGCCATGGGCGAGGGAATTTCCTGCGAAGGGCTGGACGACCCGAAACTTGACGAACTGTTACCCGAATGGGCGGTCACGAAACTGCGCGAAGATGTGGCCATGGTGCGCGGCCTTTGCCCGCCGTTTGAATTGCAGTCCTACCTTGAAGGCCACCTGACGCCGGTATTTTTTGGCAGCGCCATCAACAACTTCGGGGTGCGCGAGTTGCTGGAGGGATTGGGTGAAAATGCGCCACACCCGCGCCCGCAACCGGCGATGGAACGCACGGTTGATCCCGGTGAAAAAAACGTCACCGCGGTGGTGTTTAAGATACAGGCTAATATGGATCCCAAGCACCGCGACCGCATTGCCTTCGTGCGCATTAATTCCGGCCACTTCAAGCGTGGCATGAAGTTAAAACACATACGTTCTGGCAAGGTGCTGAGCCTTCATAACCCGGTTCTGTTTCTGGCCCAGGACAGGGAAACCGCAGACGAGGCCGTGGCCGGGGACATTATCGGTGTGCCCAACCATGGCAACCTGCGCATTGGCGACACACTGAGCGAGAACGAACATATCCGCTTTACCGGCATCCCGACGTTTGCGCCTGAATTCCTGCAAAAGGCCCGCCCCGACGACCCGATGAAAGCCAAACACCTGGGCCGGGCATTGCAGCAAATTGCCGAAGAGGGCGCGGCCCGCGTTATCAAGCCGACCATGGGTGCCGACTGGGTTGTTGGCGTGGTGGGGCCGTTGCAGTTTGAGGTTCTGGCCGACCGTATCCGCACGGAATACGACATCCCGGTGCATTTCGAAGCGACTGAACTTTTTACCGCGCGCTGGATTGAAGCCGACGACGAAAAAATCCTGAAGGGCTTTATTGACGGCAACCGTGCTGCCATGGGCGAAGACCATGATGGCGCCCCGGTGTTCATGGCGCGCAATGCATGGCACCTGAACAAGGCGGAAGAGGATTTCCCGGCCGTGCGTTTCCAGAAAACACGCGAACAGGCGCTGTAAGGCATATGGACACCTCAATATTTGGCCGTGTATTTAACGCTGGAGTTCCCATCTATATATTGCTGCAGCCGCCATGGCTGGCCGACAGCACCGCACGCGAGGAAAGACATTGAAAAAAGCAGTTCTTTGTATTGACGATGATGCCGATGTCCTGAATTTTCTCAAGATTGTTTTGGAAGACCACGGCTTCACCTTCGCCGGCACCGAAACCTACGCCGCCAGCGCGGCGTTGATGCGCGACGGGTTGCGCCCGGCGTTGATTTTGCTGGATATCGAAATGCCCGATATGGATGGCTTTGAAGTCTTGGAATCGTTAAAGAAAACGTACGGAAAAGAGCTTCCGCCGGTTATCTTTTTAACCGCCAAGACCGATATTGATTTCATAACGCGGAGTAAAAAATCAGGCGCAAACGGCTACATCATCAAGCCCGTTCAGGCGAACCGTCTGCTTGAACGGATTGGCGAGTTTCTTGCCTTGAACAAGCCGATCCTGCCTTATGACTGAGCAAGCCCTGATTTACCTGAGGACGATATCCAGGTAATCACGCGATTGCTTCATGGCCGTTTTCTTGAGGTTTTTGCTTTTGTACATGCGCATATCGGCGAAGCGGAAAAGCGAGTCAACATCCTTGGCGTCATCCGGCAAATTGGAACTGCCGATGCTTGCCGTTACCTTGACCATTTTGCCATTCAGTTTGTAGGGCGTTGAAGATATTGCTTTTTCAATCTTTTCGGCAACGTCGTATACGTCATCGGTAGACTTCGGCTTGATGAGAATGGCCGCAAATTCGTCACCGCCAATACGCGCCACCACATCACTGGCACGGGTATATTTGACAATGCGTTCGGCGATTTGCTGTAAAAGCAGGTCGCCATCCTTATGGCCGTACTTGTCGTTTATGTTCTTGAAATTATCGATGTCGATAACCAGCAGACCGAGATTTTCACCGTCGCGCTTGGCGCGTTGAACGGCTTGGTTCAACTGGGCATCAAACAGCCCTTTGTTGCCCAGCCCGGTCAGGGAATCCTTCAGGGACTCTTTTTGCAGGGAAACTTCTTTGCGTTTTCGGTATACCGAATAGGAAACGCATTTGGCCATTTCAAATTCGGTGAAGCGGTCCTTGATCAAATAGTCCATTGCCCCAAGGCTCAACGCCTCAAAAGCCAATGCCTTGCTGGCCCCGGAAGTCAGCACGACAAAAGCCGTCAGCGCCGTTGTGCCGGATAGCGATTTCAGCACATCCATGCCCGTGGAATCGTCATCCAGCAGGTGATCGAGAAAACACAGGTCGTAATAATGCTCATTGATTAATGACAGCGCTTCGCTGGCGGTGCTGGCCTGGTCCACATGGGTGTCCTTGGGGCAGCACGCGGTGATCATTTCCCTGAGGCGGGCGACGTATCCGTCATCAGCATCGACGAGCAGAAAGCGCATTTCGGCACCTTTGTCCTCGGCATGATGGGGGGTGGGCTGCGTCATTTTATAACCATTTATAATCACGGGATATTATCTAGATATGGTTGTTTAGCGTCGTTAGGGCAGGCCGGGACCCCAGAATCGGTAGGCCCCGGGTTTATTGGTGCGCACACTAAACCCTTAATGAGGGAAGAGTCCACCGCCCGAATTCACTATGGCTTGCATTTTATCCCCAAGCCACGGCACCGGGTTCGGGCCGTGCCGGGTCGCGCCCGCCACCACCGGTTAACCAGCGGCGGCGGTGGGGCGGGAGCGGTGGGGGGCGGGGTTGTAACGATTTGGATTCGTTAAATAACACCCAGCATGGATGCCACCAGTGGGTGGCGCACCACGTCGGCCTCACCCATGCGCACGACCTCGACATCATCGAGCACGCCAATCCGTTCGGCGATGTCGGCCAGCCCCGATATGCCGGGCAGCAGGTCCGTCTGGTCGGGGTCGCCGGTGACCACCATGGTTGAGTGCCAGCCGAGTCGGGTCAGCAACATCTTGATCTGCCCATAGGTGCAGTTCTGGGCCTCATCGATGACCACGAAGGCATTGTTCAGGGTGCGCCCGCGCATGAAGCCCACGGGGGCGATCTCGATGGTGCCGTCTTTGAGCATATTTTTTAAGGATCGTGCACCCATGCGGTCGGAAAGGCTGTCGAACAGGGGGCGCAGGTATGGCGCCAGCTTTTCCTCCATTTCGCCGGGAAGGTAGCCGAGGCTTTCACCCGCTTCCACCGCCGGGCGGGTCAGCACAATGCGCCCGACGCGACCTTTTTCCAGCCACTCCACCGCCTTGGCGACGGCAAGATAGGTTTTGCCGGTGCCCGCCGGGCCCAGCGCCATAACCAGGGTGTTGGCGTCCATCGCCGTCATCATGTGCTCCTGGTTGGGGCTTTTTGGCCGCACGGTCTTGACGTAGCTTTGGTCGCGCTGCTCGTCTTTGCCGGCTTTACCTAACGGGTGCCAGTTATCATCTTCGGGATAAAGGGCGTGAACGGTGGCGGGATTTTGCTGGCGGCGGGATTTTTTACCCATGGTGGCTTTCCCCTTGCTGTGGGTTGGGGGCCCTCGAAGGCCCAAAATGCAAAACGCCCCCGCATGAAAATGGGAGGCGTTCGCTCGGTCGTTGTTCAGGATGGTTGCCTGAAAGGGTGGTGGCGTAAGGGGCGGCGTAAGGGCCGCAGTCGGGCGCAGGCGCCGGCGCGCTCTGCAAAGGTGGTGCCCAGGTTCTCCCCGGGCCGTCTTGGTGGCCCATACTTCCCTCCCGAAAGCTTACCCTTAAAGCCTAACCGCCGAGTGGTTAACAAGTTGTTTTCAAGGCGCGCCGGATGGCGAAATATTGCAAAATTGCCATGGCGCGCTCAGGCGCGGCGCACCAGGCTGCGGGCCGGGATCTGGACCACCACGGCGGCCAGTCCGACCAAGGCCAGCCCGCCCAATGCCACGGTCTCGAAGGCCACGTCCCCGTCCAGCAGCCACCCAAGGCCCGCCGGCGCAATAGCCGTGGCGATGACCGTAAACATGGATGCCAGGGCGCGTACGGTGCCGAGTGCGGCGGGGCCGAAGACTTCGGCCCATATGCCGGTAATCAAGATGCCGCTGGCGCCCGTAGAGAGCCCGCCCAGCGCCAGATACACCGGTACGGCAATGGGGTGGGTGGCGCTGGCAACGACCACCAGCGCCAACCCTAAGGGGATCAGGAAGCCCATCAGCAGGCGCCCGGGGCCAAAACGGTCCATCAGCCAGCCCGAGGCCAGCCCCGCCACCACGGTAGCCCCGGCGTAAGCCGGAAAACTGGCCGCCAGCCAGGCCAGGTCCCAACCCTTGGATTCGGCCAGCGCCACCTGGTGAAAAAACAGGCCGGTCAGGATAAACGGCGCCATCAGGGCGGCGGGCATGATCATTAAAAACTTCTGGTTGGCCAGCACATCGCGGGTCGAGACCGGGCGGTCATCTTTGTCATTTTTTGTGCTTTCAAGGTGTTCGCGGTGGCGCGCGCCATGGCCTTTCAACAGCCACTGGGCCAGCGGCAGGTGAACCACCACCAGCACGACGCCAATCCATATCCACGTTTCGCGCCAGCCAACCGCCAGCAGTGCGGCAACGGCGATGGTGGGCAGCACGGCCTCGCCGATGGGGTAACCAAGGGCGACAATGCTCATGGCGCGACCGCGCGTGGCAGAAAAATATCGCGCCATGGAAACCACCGCTGTGTGGCGTAACAGGCCCTGGCCGAACAGGCGCAGCCCGAAAAGGGAAGCCGCCAGCATGGCCGGCGTCTCGGCATGGCCAAATGCGAAGGCCGCCAGCGCAAGGCCGATGGTGACCACGGCCGCATAGAGCCGCAGGTCAACATGATCAATGCGCCGTCCCGCCCATACGATAATCGCCGCACTGGCCAGCGTTGCGGTGGCATACAGCGCACCGAATTCACCGTGGCTGAGGTTGAACGCAGTGCGCACACCGTCACCGAACAGGGCAATGAAAAACGTCTGCCCGACATTGGCGCCCAGCGTGCACATCAGGCCGAAGGCAAGGAAGCGCCGATTGTTGACAATAAAAAGCCAGGTGTTCATGGAAGGCTCACAACAGGTTCATGACGCGGCTATCGCGCGGCCCGGTTCATTTGTGGTCGGCCTTATGCGCGCAGTCGATGCAAACCGGTGTTGCCGGGTCCATTTCCAGGCGCTTGGGCCGGATCGTTTCGCCGCATGACAGGCACGCGCCGTATTCGCCCGTCGCCATGCGTTCAAGCGCAGCTTCGATGCGGTTTAGCTCCACTTCGCGGCGGCGTTCGGTTTCGAGCGCCATGGCCTGGGTTTGCAACGCGTCCATGCGGCTTAACCTGCCGACGGTGGTTTGGTCCAGTTTCACAGTTGCGCGCTCACCGGCACTGACTTCGGTATCGTGCAGCAACGCTTTGCGCTCGGCTTCAAGCTTCTTTTTCAGGGCGTCGAGGTTTGGGGCGTTGGCGGAATCCATAATCTGAACCTTGATTGGCGTTAAGCGGGTTGGTGTTAATCAGGCCGAAGCGGCCCCATTCAAGTGACGGTCTATTCTAGCACCTCTGATGCAAGCGCTTCAATTTCCTGAATATTTATACTGGTAATGCAAAAGGTTCGCAGCAAGGTGGATATAAACGCCGTTTATTGCTATCATGAGTGCATTAGTGGGGGGCTTTCGTGAAGTATTTACCGGAGGCCACATTCGATGTTAGTCAAATCCTTACTCAAAACCAAATCCAATAATAACGGCGCCAACGTTGTGACCGCGGACGCGGAAACTGGCGTTGCCGAAATCGCCGCCATGTTCAAAAAGCGGCGCATCGGGTTTGCCCTGCTTATGGAGCGTGGCCAGCCTGTCGGTACCGTGTCGGAACGCGATATTATTCACGGCCTGGCAATGTTTGGCCCTGCCATCGCCGACAAGGCGGTGGGCGACCTGATGAGTATCAATATCGTGACCTGCCAGGCGGATGATACGCTCGATACGGTGCGCACAATCATGACCGAGCAGCGAACCCGTCATGTGCTGGTCAAGGACGGCGAAACGATTTGCGGCCTGCTCAGCATCGGCGACCTGATCAAGGAATCCTTAAGCGAATGTCAGGTCGATACTGGCGCCATGCGCGAATACATTGCCGGCCAAGGATACCAATAAGGTTATCAATAAAACGGTCATCGGCAGCACGTTTTAGGCGTGCCAGACGTATGGCGCGCGGCACATGATTCGCCAACAAAGCTCTTGTATAATGGTGGCTAAATAATCTTGATATAGACTGAAATGAAGGATGGCCCCGCATTACGGGTAAGCTTTTTGTGCCAATTGCCTTGGCTCTGCCAACCGCTTATCATCCAAAAAATGATTGAAATGAGGCGAGGCTGGCCATTATTTTGCCGGTTTTCCTGCCTACTGTTTTGGCGCTGGTTTAAGCTTCGCCCTGATAGTGTTTGTGAACCGTTTTGTGGGTTGGAAGATGACGACAAGAGCAATATGGACTTCAACTGGAACCACCTTCATTGCCGGCTTTATGGCAATGGTTGTGCTTTTCCAGACGACGCCGCTGCGGGCCGATCACCCGGGCCTGAGCCCGCGTGCGTTCATTGAAAGCCTGGCCCGCGATGCGGTGATTGCACTGACCATCCAGGAGACCCCGCGCCCGGTGCGGATTCAAAAATTTCGCGATATTCTGGCCCATAATTTTGACGTTCCGCTGATTGGCCGCTGGGTGTTGGGCCGGTATTGGCGCGGCGCCACGGAAGCCGAGAAAAAGGAATATGAATCGCTCTTTGAAGACCTGATCGTCGCCACCTATGTTGATCGCTTTGATCAGTACTCGGGTGAAGCCTTAAGCGTTACCCGCACCGTGATGGAGCCGGGCAAGGATACCGTGGTGTTTACCGAAATCGTCCGTCCCACCGGCGGCGGGGATCCGATCCGTGTTGACTGGCGGGTGCGCGAGCGTGGCGATGAGTACCGCATAATCGATGTTTATGTTGAAGGCATGAGCATGGGCCAGACCCAGCGTTCCGAGTTTGCTTCCGTTATTCGACAAAACGGAGGGAAGATGGAAGGGCTGCTGCAGGTCTTGCGCGAAAAGGTGGCTGTATTGCATTGAGCCATCACCGGGAAAAAGACCGGCTAAGAGATCGGGGAAACGAAAACTTCCCCGTCGCTTCCATCCTGTTGCCGGGGCGGCTGCGTGGCCACATTATCCGGTTTTATAGATTTGCCCGCACCGCCGATGACATTGCCGATAATCCTGCCCTTGAAGAAGTTGAAAAGCTGGCCCTGATCGCCGATATGGATCGCGCGTTGCAAGGTGGCGCCGATTTAAGCGCCATCGCGGCGGCATCAACACTGGGCGAACATGTTGCCGCCGCAAGCCTGCTCGGCGAAAGCTTAAGCAAAACCAACGTCGACATCGTTCACGCTCGCGAACTGCTGGAAGCCTTCCGCCGCGATGTGCTGAAGCCGCGAACTGAAAACTGGCAGGACCTGATGAGCTATTGCCGCCTTTCGGCAGCCCCCGTGGGGCGTTACCTGATTGCGCTTTCAGGCGGCGTTGACGGAGATGAGCGGGCGCAAACGGCTACCATGGTGGCATCGGACGCCCTGTGCGCGGCGTTACAGGTGCTAAACCATTTGCAGGATATAAAGGATGATTACCAGAATCTGGGGCGTATCTATCTGCCCCGGGACTGGCTTCAGGCTGAGGGCGTGAAAGATGAAGACCTTGCCCTCAACCATTGCACACCGGGCCTCAGCCGGGTTGTTGGCCGGGCGTTGGAGCGGGTGGACCGCTTATTGGTCGAGGCCAGACCGCTGGCCAGCGGTGCCGGTGCCATACGCTCGCGCGCCCTGGCACGTGAGGCGGGGGGTATTCACATGTTGGCCTCACGCCTTTGTGAAAGGTTAAAGCATAACGACCCCCTTGCCCGGCGGGTTAAGCTGACGAGAGCGGAGTCGGCATTTTGGTTTTTGTTGGGTTGGGTGCGCGGTTAAGGTAAGAATCTACATGAACAATTTAAACGCAAACCAACAAAAAGTTACACCCAGCTCCTTTTACTGGGCGTTGCGTTCGTTGCCCAAAGACCGGCGCGAAGCCATGTTTGCGCTGTATGCCTTTTGTCGCGATGTGGACGATATCGTCGACAGCAACCTTGATGAACGTGAAATCCACAACCGGCTGGTGGCCTGGCGTTTTCGCATTGATGACATCCTCGATGGCACCGAAGCCGCCGGGCAGGGCGACCTTTTTTCACGCACCGTTCAGGCTTTTGGCTTGTCACGCGCTGACCTGATGGCGGTCATGGACGGCATGGCCATTGATGCGGCCGCACCCGTTCGCCTGAACGACAGCGCAGCGCTGGATGGGTACATGGATAAGGTGGCTTCCGCTGTTGGCAGGCTTTCCAACCCCATATTCGGCATCAAGGGTGACGAAGCCGACCGCCTGGCCCACCATCTTGGCCGTGCCTTGCAGTTAACCAACATTTTGCGCGACCTGCATGAAGATGCCCTGCGCGACCGGCTTTACCTGCCACTTTCCTTGTTGACCGAATGTGGTGTCACCAGCAACGACCCCATGACGGTTATTCACGACCCGAATACGAAAATTGTGCTTGATCGTCTGGCGGGTGAGGCGCGCGATCATTATTCTGCAGCCGAGCAAGCCATGGCAACGCTTGATCCGGCCTGCGTTCGTCCGGCGCGTATCATCAAGGAAACCTACAAACGCCTGTTGGCCAAAATACTCAAGCGCGGCTGGACACAACTTGAAAAACGACCCCGGGTTTCGGTTATGGAAAAACTGCTTATCGTGCTTTTCGTTACCTTCGGGACGGGCTAGGTGCCGTGAGCCGCGCGGTGGTTATTGGCGCCGGTATTGCTGGTATCAGTGCTGCTTACCGGTTGCAACGTGCCGGGCTTGATGTCCATGTTGTGGAAGCGGCCAACCACCCCGGCGGACGCTGCCGCACCTTTCATGATGACACACTGGGCTGCGATATCGACAACGGCACACATCTGGTGTTGTCGGGCAATGCAAATATCCTTGAAATGGCCGACCCGGACGAACTCATCATCAGCGAGCGCGCCCGTTTCCCCTTTTACGACCTTAAGGATGGTCATGCGTGGACCATTGACCTGGGCGCCAAACGAATACCGTGGATGCACGAAGGACCACCGGGAGCAGACCTGTGGACGCTGTTGCATGACCTCAGGAAACTGAAGTGCGACCGCCCGGTGGCCGACGTTCTGGATATTACGGCGGAACGCTGGCGCACCTTGTGGGTGCCGATTACGCTTGCGGTTATGAACACCCGCCCCGATGCCGCCTCGGCGCGCCTGTTGCATGCGGTGTTGGCGGAAACCCTGCTCAAGGGAGGCCATGCCTCGCGCCCGGTGCTGACGCGCCGCGGCCTGGGCGCGGCGTTCGTTGAACCGTGGGCCGCCCAGCTGGATATTCGCTATGGCGCGCGCGTCGATCACCTTGAGGTTACCGATGGCCAGGTTAGCGCTATCGTATTGCGCACGGGCGAGACCATTGCGCTGGAAACGGATGACCATGTTGTGGTGGCGACTTCGTGGGCCGATGCCCACGCCTTGGTGGTGGGCGAAACACCACCCGCACCACCGTTCAACCCCATCGTCAACGTGCATTACCATGTGGTGGACGCGCAGTTTGAACCGGCCATCCTGGGGTTGGTCAACGCCCGCTCACACTGGCTGTCGTTGCGCGGGGCGGTGGCGTCGGTGACCATCAGCGCGGCTCACGACCTGGTGGCAATGGACAATGAAAGCATTGGCCGCGAAATCTGGGCCGAGGTGGCGACCAGAATTGACCCCACGCTGAAGGGTAACGCGCCACCAGCGCATCGGGTGATCAAGGAAAAGCGCGCCACCTTTGCCGCCACGCCGGATGCAGACCGGGCACGTCCGGCCGTTCACACCGCATTGCAAAACATGGTGCTGGCCGGGGACTGGGTGCAAACCGGTTTCCCCGCCACCCTCGAAGGGGCGGCGCGGGCCGGAAAGATGGCAGCCGAAGCGGTGTTGGCGCGCTAGCGAGCTGGGTTAATCACGCAAGGCTTTGGGCAGGTTAAAGTGCATATCCTCTTTAACGCCATCTATGGTTTCCGTGGTGACGTTCCCCCACTGGCTGAGGTGTTCAATCACACCTTCGACCAGTGCTTCCGGCGCTGAAGCGCCGGCGGTCAGACCCACTGTGGTGACGCCTTCGAACCATGCCCCGTCCAGTGCCGTTCGATCATCAATAAGATAACTGGGCACACCGGCGGTCGTTCCGATTTCACAAAGCCGGTTTGAATTCGAACTGTTTTTTGCCCCGACCACCAGCAATAAATCAGCCCGTTCGACAAGGGTGTGAACGGCCTGTTGGCGGTTTTGCGTGGCGTAACAGATATCATTGAGGTCCGGCCCTTCAATGGCCGGGTAACGCGCCTGTAACGCGGCGATGATGTCGCGTGTGTCATCTACACTGAGCGTTGTCTGGGTCAGGTAGGTCAACTTTTCGGGATCCGAGACCGCAAGGGCCTCTACATCTTCAACGGTGGCCACCAGGTGTGTTTTACCGGGAATGCGCCCCAACGTACCGCTGACTTCCGGGTGGCCCTTGTGACCGATGAGAATAACCTCGCGCCCGGCATCGGTGGCCCGCTGGCCCTGGCGATGGACCTTGACCACTAACGGACAAGCAGCGTCGATGTAGGGCAGGTTTCGCGCTTGTGCCTTTTCTTCAACGTCGGCACCGACGCCGTGGGCGCTGAAAATAACGACCTTGCCGTCCGGCACCGTATCCAGGCTTTTAACAAAAACCGCACCGATGGCTTCAAGCTCTTCAACAACATGGCGGTTGTGGACGATTTGGTGGCGCACATAAACGGGTGCGCCGTGCTTTTCAATGCTGCGCTTGACGATTTCGATGGCCCGTTCAACCCCGGCGCAAAAACCACGCGGGCTGGCGAGCAATACCTTAAGGGGCGGCAGCGGTGGTTTGGCAGGGGTCATGGAAAGCCGGGTTGTTTGGTTAGGTTCATGGCTCAAACATAGGGTCTTTCCCTGCCTTCGGGAAGGGGGCAAAGAAAAGCCCGCGCCACGAAATAAAATCATGGTGCGGGCAAGGACAGAGAAGGGGAATGCTACATAGACGAAGCCGGAAACCTAGCCGACAACGTTGATTTCAACCGTTTTGGTGTAAGCCTCACCAGCGTCGTCGGTCCACGTGAATGCCATGGGGCCGCTTTCTTCGGCGGTTACAAAAAACGAGGTGTAAGGGTTGGCCGAAACAGCGGGGTACCAAACGGCCCTTAGCACCTCTTTATCATTATAGGTGACGCTAAGGCGGTTAATGATATCGCGCGGGATTTTGTTGCCGGTTGCCTTGTCGGGCCTGAGGCCGGTTTCCATATCGTGGGTTACCAGGGTTTTTACCTCGAACACGTCACCTTTTTTAAGTTTCTTGGGAACACGAACGCGCGGTTTGATGTCTTTTGCCATGATGTTCGACCTTATCCGCCGCAGCCGCCAAGGGTGACCTTGATCTGCTTGCTTTGTTTGTAAACGTCGCCGTTGCTCATTTCAGCCACCGCGATCACGGTTTGGGATTGCAGCATGCGAATGCGCAAGGACATGTCGGCCTTGCCGTTGTTCGGGCTAAAGTAATAAGCCGCGACATCGGCCATGGGGTTGCCTTCGGAAAAAATATGCACCGATTTAACGTAGTCATCGGGCTGCATGGGGCTTTCGACGCTAACCGATACGGGCACCGTGCCGCCGTTTTCGGCAATCTCGGGCAGCACCATCTCAATACGGCCCTCCATCAGGGTTTTACCAGGAAAAGCCTTGGCGATGGCATCGCTGGCCGCCTGTGGCGTCGCGTTTGCCGCCATCGGCAACACGGCGGTCGCAACCGCGCTGGCGCCGGCAACTTTAAGGAAGTCCCGTCGTTCGGTGTTTTGTGGATTCGTCGTGTTGTTATTCATCAATGCCTCTAGGCTCCTAAAGGTTGTTGCGGCCACATGGGCCGACCCCGAAAACCGGGGCCGACCCGTGATAGCAGCTTACGGCTTGATGTAGGTGTAACCCAACTGTTGCAGATGGGTCAGTTCGGCCACACCGGAAGGCACGATGTCTTCTTCAAAGACTTCGTAAAGGGAATCCACCGGGATTTTACGGCCCTTAAGCGTGTTGGCGCAGACGTTGAAGTTAACGCTCTGCGATTTCAGGTTGGCAACCGCCGTTTGGACAGCGCCGGCGCTCTTGGCGGATTTCAGAACACCGACGCCGTTGCCGTGCAACACGACCTTGATGTCCATGTTCTTGGCGCCAACGGCGTTGATGTGGTTTTGGATGTTTTTCAAGGCACCCTTGTAGGCCTTGCCGTCTGCACTGTCATTGTAGTTGATGTGATAGACGACTTTTTGCTTTGAATATTTTTTGCCATCGCTGGCTTCGGCGGGGCTGGTGGAAATAAGAGCCAAGGTGGCCAAAATCGCAAATACTGTTCCCATAAAACGCATCGTAATCTCCCAATTTGAATGTGAACTCCCAATTCGCCAGTTTTTCGGCGAGTGCCCCGTCGGCGGGGCAGCGGTTATCCGCTTACCCAACTTGTAAGCCATAGCGAGAGCAGGAAAAATTGGGGATTCTAATGATAGGGTTAGGGAGTTCCCTATGCGCCGGGCGGGCCGACCTTGTTTGCAGGCCTTACTCGCCTGCTTTATCGGCTAAAGGGGATCCCAGCGCCTTGCGAATCAAGTCGGCCAGCGAGGTGGCTTCCAGCTTGTCCATGACCTTGGCGCGGTGGGCCTCAACGGTCTTGTCGCTGATGTCCAGTTTGCGGGCGATGGATTTATTGGTCTCACCTTCGATGACCATGTCCATTACTTCGCGTTCGCGTGGCGTCAGCGTGGCGATGAGCTGTTCTATCCTGTTGTAGGACACTTGTGCATCCTGGCGGTTTTGGCATTCCGCAACCGCGCGCTGCACCTGGTCCAGAATAACCTGGTCGTTGAAAGGCTTTTCAATGAAGTCATAGGCGCCGTCTTTCATGGCGCGAACCGCCATTTGCACGTCGCCATGCCCGGTGATGATGATGACCGGCAGGCAGTTCGGCTGTTCGGCGATCTTGCGCTGCAATTCAAGACCGTTCATGCCGGGCATGCGCACGTCCACCAGCAGGCAACCGGGCCGCCCAGGCGTGAATACATCGAGGAAATCCTGCGCCGATGAGAAGGTTTCAACCTTGATGCCAACGGAAGCGATTAGCCAGCTTAGGGATTCGCGCGCCGCCTCGTCGTCATCGACAACAAAGACCGTGGCGTCAGTAAGTTCTTTAACGGGATACGCGCTATGCGGCATTGTCTGCGTTTTCCTCTTGCGACCCCTGGTCGACGTTAGCTGATGGCAATGTGAACGAGAACACCGCCCCGCCGCCCGGCCCGTGCTCGGCCCAAAGCCTGCCGCCGGATGCCTCGATGATGGTGTGACTGATGGCAAGGCCCATACCCATACCATCCGGCTTGGTTGTGTAGAACAGGTTGAACAGCTTGTCCACGTCCTTGGCGGGAAGGCCGGGGCCATTGTCGGTGACGCTGATGCAAAGATCACTGTCGTTAATTACCGCGGTGGAAATAACCAACTGTCGTGGGCCCTCGTGGGTTTTGACGGCATCAATGGCGTTGCCAATAAGGTTGAGCAAGACCTGTTCAATCTGGATGCGGTCAGCCATGACAACCGGCACCACCGGCGCTGTGCTCAGCGCCGTTTCAATGTTGTGGCGCATCCGTTCGGCGGCGGTAATATCCAGAACCTCGGCAATGATGTCGTTCATGTGGATGGCCGTAAGCTCCGGCTCGCTTTTACGAACCAGCGAGCGAATGCGACGGATGACCTCGCTGGCGCGATCGGCTTCCTGGGTGACCCGGCGCATGGCGCCCATAAGGGCATCGGAATCATCATCACCGCGCTGAAGGCGCCGTACGCACCCTTGGGCGAAGTTGGCAATGGCGGAAAGGGGCTGGTTTATTTCGTGCGCCAGGCTGGCCGTCAGCTCACCCATGGTGTTGACCCGCGATATGTGGGTCAGTTCGTTCTGGCGGCGCTGGGCTGTTTCTTCGGCCCGCTTGCGCTCAAGGATCTGGCGTTCAAGTTCCCGGTTGGAGCTGGAAAGCTCTGCCGTGCGCCGGGAAACCAGATGTTCAACACGCACCACCCACAAGACGGCTATCAGCAACAAGATGGAGGCGAACAAGCCCCAGTGCCAATACTGGCCGACCAGATCATCAAACGTAATCACCACCGGCCCACCGTAAGGGCCGATGCGCAGCTCACGAAATAATTCATGAACCGGCTGGTAGTCCAGCGGCACGGTCCACCCGGCATAGCCGCCGGCACGGGCCGCGGGGTCTTCCGCCGTCATGGCCAACAGAGCGATAACGACCCGTTGCGCCAGTTCCGGCGAGGCGTGCCTGAGTTTGGCAAACGGCCATTCCGGATAAAGCTGCGTGCTCAGCCGATAGGGAAAACCGGTTTCGCGCCTTTGGCCCAGAACGCGCAAGGCTGCCGGGTCAACCCGGGCCTCGCGCGCCATGCTTTCGATAACCCCGGTGCGCACCGTGCCGGCATCAACCTTGCCGTCGATGATGGCCTGGATGATCTGGTCCTGGGGAAAGCCGGAATAGGTGATGGCGGCAAGGTCATCAAACGGGTCCACCCCGGCTGCTTCCATTTCCCGCCACGCCATCTGGAACCCACCGAAGGCCTGCTTGCCGACCGCCATGAAGCTGGCACCCTTCAGGTCGGAAAGGTTTTTGATGTTGTCGTTGTCGGCGCGCACCACGATGACGGCGCCAAAGACATTTTCCGCCGGCACAATGGTGCTCGGTTGCAGCGTGGCGATACGCGTGGCCCCGAAGCGCGCCTCCATGTCTACGTAGTTGCCGGGATTGGTGAGGATAAAATCAATCGTACCCGCGCTGACGGCATCGGTCATTTCGTTAAGTGACAACGGCACAATGGTGACGGTGCGATCGGAAATCCACCGCGACAGGTATTCTGCCGTTGGCTGCCAGCGCGCAACCGTGCGCTCGTCGCCGCGAAAGGCCAGCACGCCAATGTTGATCAACCCGCCTTCGGCCCGTGCCGGGGATGGTGGTATGCCAAACGCAGCGCTCAGGGCCAGCGCCACGGCCAGCAGGGGGGCGGAAATGTGGTTCATGCGGTTCATGGGGGCGATTTTACCACCGGTTGGGTGCACCGGGGCAAGGCTTGAAGTGGCGTTATTTGGCCTTGTTTTTCAGGCCCCTAAGCTCTCGCCATGAGGTGTTTTCGGGGCGGGATATTTGCTATAACCCTATGGTTATCAAGGGTATTTTCACCATCCGGCTGCAGAAACCCTTGACATGGGTTGGGTATTTATGGTTAATTACCCTCCAATCCGGTGCCCATATGGGGCCGGTGTCGGCCCGGCCGTTTGGCGGGTTTGACAGTTTTGAATGCCTATTGCTTCAACAGGAGGATAGCCGCATGGCCGCAATAACTTTGCCCGCCACCCAACACGAAGACAGCCTGACCTTGTTTTTCCGCGAGGCGTGGTCTTACCCCATTTTGAAACCCGAAGAAGAACACGCGCTTGCCGTGCGCTATCACGAAGATGGCGACGTTGATGCCGCCCATTCGCTGGTGACCAGTCACCTGCGCCTGGTCGCCAAGATCGCCATGGGCTACCGGGGCTATGGCCTACCGGTTGCCGACCTGGTGAGCGAAGGCAACATCGGCCTGATGAAGGCGGTCAAGAAGTTTGACCCTTATCGAGGCTTTCGTCTTTCCACCTATGCCATGTGGTGGATCAAGGCGGCGATTACTGAATACGTCCTGAAGTCATGGTCGCTGGTCAAGATGGGCACCGTGGCGGCGCAGAAGAAACTGTTTTTCAGCCTGAGAAAACACAAGGCCCGCCTTGGTATTGATGACAACGGCGAGTTGCTGCCTGAGCACACCGCCACGCTGGCCCGCGATCTCAAGGTTGGCGAGGCCGACATTATCAACATGAACCGCCGCATGGCTTCGCGTGATCTGAGCCTCAACGCACCGCTTTCCCAGGATGACGAGGGCGCAGAGTTCCAGGACACCCTGGTTGCGGTTGGCGCATCACCGGAAGCCGCCACCGCCGAGGTTCAGGAACGCACGCTGCACCGCGAACACTTAGGCGAAGCCTTAAAAGTTCTCGATGAGCGCGAGTTGGATATTTTCACCCAGCGCCGCCTTAGCGAAGACCCGCCGACCCTGGAAGACTTAGGGGGCGAATACGGTATTTCGCGTGAACGCGTCCGCCAGCTTGAGGCGAGAGCCTTTGAAAAGGTGCAAAAGGCGATGCTGGGCGCCATGGCCACCATGAACGCGCAAGCCGCGGAAAGTGTGGCCGGACTGCTCACGGCGGAGGCATCCTGACGCCACCCGCGGCGACCGGTTTTCATGAAAATTACCTTGTTTTCAAGGAAGTAGCTGCTAATTTGGCAGCTATTATCGAGTACTTGCCCGGGTGTGATGGCCATCACACCTAAAAAAAGCTATTTTGAATAAGGTGTTAATGCCTTTGGCGTGGGAACGCGGGGGGTAGTCACCACCTGAGCGCGCCGTGTGCCATAAGGTGCAATATGTGCGATATAAAAGGATGGATGCATTTTCTTGCATAACCAATATATTAAGGTTGGGCGTGCCGGAGAGGGGATAGGGAAGTAATGAGTCTCAGTGTAAAGTTTTGGGGGGTGCGCGGCAGTATTGCGTGCCCGACCGCAACACACATTAAGTACGGCGGTAACACCAGTTGCGTTGAGGTCAACGCAAACGGTCACCGCTTTGTGCTGGATGCCGGAACCGGCATTCGCGGGCTGGGGCGCGAGTTCCGTAATGCCGGTATTAGTGATGTGCATATCCTGTTGACCCACACCCACTGGGACCACATTAACGGTTTTCCATTTTTCGAACCCGCATACGATCCCAATTCTTCGGTACACATTATGGCCGGGCACCTGCACTCCAAAGGCGGAATCCAGAACGTGCTGGCCGCACAGATGGACAACCCCATGTTTCCGGTTCCACTGGAAGCCATGCAGGCGAACATGCAGTTCGAGGATTTTGAGGCCGGTAAAACGTTCGAGCTTTACGACGATGTGTCCATCAAAACGGCACCGCTAAACCACCCCAACGGTTCAACCGCCTACCGCATTGAACATGGCGGCAACAGTGTTTGTTACGTGACCGACACCGAGCACGTTCCCGGCGAGACCGACCAGAACATCCTTGGTTTGATTGCCGGCGCCGACCTGGTGATTTATGACTGCACCTACACCGAAGACGAGTTCCCCGCCAAGGTTGGCTGGGGGCATTCCACCTGGAACGAAGGTGTGCGCCTGTGTCGCGAAGCAGGGGTCAAGCAAATGGCCATCTTCCACCACGATCCCGACCATGATGATCCGTTTATGGATAACATAGGCAAAATCGCCAAGGCGGAATGGGACGGCACCTTTGTCGCCCGCGAAAGCATGGAAGTTTCTTTCGGTTAATCGGCTGGCTTCGGGCATGGCCACCAACCCTTCATGATTACGGCAGCAAGACTTTGCACGGGCGCTTAATTGGCGGGCCGTGTTTGCGTTGCTGGCGCCGGTTCTGCATCCGGGGCTACAGGTTGCAGGCGTTCCCTTTCTGCCTCAAGGCGCGCGGCTTCAGCTTCCAGGCGTTTGCGCTCTTCTTCCCTGAGGCGTGCCTCAAGCATTAAATCCTGATAGGTCGCTCTTTCATCCGCCTTCATGGAACTGAGCTTGAGGAAAATGCGCCGGTTGCGCGCCTGGTTTTCGGTAATGGGCTCACCCAGGCTATCGCGGTTGGGAAACTTGGGCCGGGTGTCGGCAAGACCGACCACGCGCTGGCGGTAAGGGTGCACGCCCAGGTCCATGAAAAAACGCGCTATTCGTGCCGCCATGGCCGATGACAGCTCCCAGTTTGATGGGTAGGCCTTGTTCAGCGTGGGTTTGTCGTCGGTGTGGCCCTCGATTTGAATGTTGAA
>CBFCYL010000036.1:0-23007 GCA_965602455.1 uncultured Thalassospiraceae bacterium
CACACGACAACTGGCGCATTGAGCGCCCGCGCCGAATGGCGCGTACTTGAGCACACGACAACTGGCGCATTGAGCGCCCGCGCCGAATGGCGCGTACTTGAGCACATTAAGTAATGGCGTCGATGTCTTCGTTGGAAAGCGAGCCCGGCACCACGGTGATGGGGACCCGCAATTTTCCGGCTGCTTTTTCCATGAAATAACTGACCAACGGGCCGGGGCCATCGTCTCCGGCAGCGGCACCCAACACCAGAAGGGAAATTGAATTCTCTTCTTCAATCAACTGAATCAATTCTTCGGCGGTATTGCCTTCACGAATGTAAACAGCCGGCGTCATGCCCGAGCAGCGTAAAACGCTTTCGGAAACAACTTTCATCAAAGCCTCGGCTTCTTCGCGGGCTTCCTCACGCATCAGGTCTCCAACCGAAGCCCAATGCTGGAACTCGGCAGGCTGGATAACATAAACCAGCGCCACATGTCCGCCCACACGCTGCGCACGGCGACAGGAAAAGCGAACGGCGCGGCTAAGTTCCTGGCTATCATCCACGACACAAAGGAACGTAAACTCTTTTTTGCCGGGTGCTTCAGTGACTTTGTCGCTGTTATTATTATTATCGGTCATAGCGGTTGTCCTTTGCGCCTAGCCCCTGCGGAATGCTGCGTTAGCGGCCCATCCTGCCACTAATGCAATCACCACGGCAAGCAGGCCGTAAAGCAAGGCGTAATCGTGGGCGAAGTTGTATATATCCGCCTCAATCCCAACCTTGTGAACGGTAATGGTTGTGCTTGACTGTGCGGAAATGTACCGGCCCTGCACGAGGTATGTATCTACAATATACTGGCCCACATGAACGTTGGACGGGAACCACAGGTGGGTGCGAAACAGTTGTTCGCCGCGTTTTTCAATCTTGTTGAAGCCATCGCCGTAAAGGTCACTTGCCTGCATGTTGCGGATCAGGCCGGCGGTAAAATTTTTGCGGTCGCGTTCCACGTTTTTACCCGATGTCTCAAGCATCAGGTTATCCACGCCAATGCGATTTTCCTTCAGGGTGGCACGGGGAAGAATCTCTGTCGGATTGCGGGTCGCGGCCACGGTGTAGTAGGAGGGCGCATTTTCAAACATAACCTCATCACCGTTAACCCAAACACCGGCTACACGTTCCTTGAGACGAACGGATGTATTAATTTCCGGGCCGCGGACCACAATAATGACTTCGGTGTCGGGTTTGTGAATGCCAAACAACAACAGGTCGGCGCCGTCAAACGATGCTGTCAGCTCAACGGCCGGTTTTGAAAGATCAATCTCCAGCACGCTGGCGGCAACTGGCGTGGTGCTCAGGCCCAACAGGGCAGCGGCGGCCAAAAAAGCGGGCAGGACGAAGCGGTGGCGCAGGCTTCTTGTCATTATCAATGCCCCCCGCCCTGTGCAATGGAATACAGGTCATCGGGGGTCAGGGTCAGGTCAAGGCCGATCTTGACGCAAACGCCGAGAACCATCAGGGCCAACAGAATGCGCATTTGCTCGCCGTTCAGTTTGGCCCCGGCGCGCGCCCCGAACTGGGCGCCGATAACCGCACCAATCAGCAGCAAAATGGCCAGCACCACATCGACGGCAAAGTTGTTGACCGCTTGCAGCACCGTAACGTTGGCGGTGACGAAAATAATCTGGAACAGAGATGTGCCCACCACCACCGATGTCGGCATGCCCAACAGGTAAATCATTGCCGGAACCATGATAAACCCGCCGCCGACACCCATAATAGCCGAGAGGATACCGACGATGACGCCCACGGCCAGCGGCAACAGGACGGAGAGGTAAACCTTTGAATGACGAAAGCGCATCTTAAACGGCAGGTTGTGTATCCAGTAATGCTGACGCCGTTTCGGTGGCGCCTTGCGCTTGGAACGCAACAGGGCGTTGACGCCTTCAATAAACATCAGCGAGCCGATGACGCCCAGGAACACCACATAGGAAAGCTTGATCACCAGGTCGATCTGGCCCAGTTCACGCAGGAAGGTGAACAGCCACACACCAAAGGTGGAACCGATAACACCACCGACCAGCAGGGCACCGCCCATTTTGAAGTCAACGTTGCCGCGTTTCCAGTGCGCCAGCACGCCGGAAACCGATGAAGCGACAATCTGGTTGGCTTCGGTGGCAACGGCAACAGCCGGGGGGATGCCGATGAAAATCAATAGTGGCGTCATCAGGAAACCGCCGCCAACGCCGAACAGGCCGGACAGGAAGCCGACACCGCCGCCCATGCCAAGGATCAGGAAAATGTTGACCGAAACCTCGGCGATAGGAAGATAGATTTGCATTCTGTGGAGAAACTTTACAGCAAAAGGAGATAAAAAATATTCAGGCGCACTTCACCGTTTCGGAATTAAAAAGGCGGTGTAAAACTTCGATAATTGCTTTCGGCCGATCGCCCGACAGTTGATAGAAAATATGTTGGGACTCGCGGCGTGTCGTGACCAGGCCGTGCGTACGCAGAACCGCCAGATGCTGGGAAAGGGCAGATTGACTGAGATTGGTATCGTTGTCGAGTTGGCCGGCGGTTTTTTCGCCATCAAGCAGCTGGCACAAGATCAACAGACGGGTCTGGTTGCTCATGGCTTTGAGCAACTCGGACGCATCGTCGGCACTGGTCTCTAGCTCCTTGATATCCATTGGATATTAGGCCTTGGTTGGAATGGTGGTAACGTGAGTATTAGTATTACCTAATATTGTGATCGCGGTCAAGCTACAACCCGATAAAATACGTGAAATAGAGTGTTTTATGCGGGTTTTCCCGCCTGTAAGCGCCCCAATTTCCCCTTTATATTGACCTATGATGAAACCTGAGCGCGCCCCGAACGCGACGCCACAACACGAAGAAAGGCAGGCCATGACGGCAACGGTGAATACTACTTTTCAGTCCCTCAGGATGACCCTTGCGGCTGCTTTTATGGTTGTCGGTGTGATGGCGGCAGCGCCCGCCGGTGCCCAGACCATGAGCGAGCCCGAACCTTCCATGGACAACCCAAGACAGATTGTGATGTCCATGAATTTCAAGGACGAAGCGCGGGTGAATTCGATGCTTTATAACGTCATTAACATCCAGAAGGCCTACGGCCAGGATAACGTGGAAATTGTTGTCGTCGGTTGGGGGCCGGGGGTTCGTATGCTGTTGCAGGATTCACCCGTGCGGGCGCGCATTGAAAGCCTGATGCAATATGAAATCGGGTTTATTGCCTGCGGCAACACGCTACAAGCCATCGGCATCGACCCTGAAAACCTGATCGACAAAGTGGATATGGTCAAAGCGGGCTTGCCGGAAATTGTCGAACGCGAACGCTCGGGCTGGTCGGTTATCTGGCCTTGATGCTATGGACACCTAATGGGAGAAAACCATGAAAACGATTTCAAAACACATCGTCGCTGGGCTGCTGTTATTGGCATCTGCCGTGTTGCTGCCCAATGCCGGCGCGCGGGCAGATAACCATCTGTTGCCCGTGCCGCCCACCGGCGAAGACGGGATGCACGTTCAGGAATGGTTTCATAACGGCTTCCTTGACCTGAGCGAAGACCTGGAAGAAGCGCGCAGCCAGGGCAAACGCCTGGTTATTATATGGGAACAAAAAGGCTGCCCCTATTGCAAGCGTATGCACGAGGTGAATCTGCGCATCCCGCGCATTGTGGATTCCATCAAGGATAACTTCGTCGTTATCCAGATGAACATGTGGGGCGACCGCGAGGTAACGGATTTCGACGGCGAGGTATTGAAGGAAAAAGACCTGGTCAACAAATGGGGCATTTTATATACGCCGACGACGATTTTCTTTCCAGAAAGCGTTGCCGAGGTTGCCGGGCGCAACGGCAAGGAAGCCGAAGTGTTGCGCATTCCCGGTTACTTCAAGCCGTTCCACTTTTATTTCCTGTATCGCTATGTGCGTACCAACGGCTACAAGGAACAACCAAACTTCCAGCGCTGGCTGGGCGCGTTTGGCGAGGAACTGGATGAGGCGGGTATTAAATATGACCTGTACGCCGATGAGCTGCCCCCGGGCCTGCCCGAAAAATATTGAGGGCAAGGCTGTCAAACATTAAGCAGCTGCCTGCAACGTACTAGCGCTTAGCCGAAGTTGGTAAAGATGGGGAATGTGTTCAACATCCAGTTGGACACATCGGCCAGTGCGCCGGTGAAGATGGCGATGCCGGTCACCACCAACAATGTGCCGATGGAAATTTCAACCTTGTGCATGTGCTTGCGAAAACGCGCCAGAAACGCCATGAACGGCTTGACGGCAAAGGCCGCAATCATGAACGGAATGCCCAGCCCGGCCGCATAAACCGCCAGCAGCGATACGCCGTAGCTGACATCATCGCTGGATGCCGCGACCATCAGGATGGTGGCCAAAATCGGCCCCACGCAGGGTGTCCAGCCAAAGGCAAAAGCGAGACCGAGGATGTAGCTGCCGACCGGCCCCGTTGGCTTTTTCTCGATGTGGAAGCGCTGTTCAAAGTTCAGGAACCCGACCCGGAATAAACCGGCGAAATGCAGCCCGAAAATAACGATCACCACGCCCGCGATCTTGGACAGAATGTCGATGTTTTCGGCGACCACGTTGCTGATGGTTGTCGCCGTTGCGCCCAGCGCGATGAACACGGTGCTAAAACCCAGCACGAACACAAACGACGAGATAAACACCTGGCGTTGCACGTGCTTGTCGACACCGCCTTCGGCGGTCAATTCTTCCAGAGAGGCACCGCCGAGAAAGCTGATATAGGCCGGAATTAACGGTAACACGCAAGGTGAGGCAAAGCTCAATAACCCCGCCGCCAGCGCCCCGAAATAGGAAATATTGAATGGGTCCATGGCTTGAGCCTTCTCCTTTGCCGCAGCGTGTGATTAAGCGCCAACAACTTTTATGTGAGTCTGGGGCTTTACGTTAACGACTTTTTTGTCGCGGATGTAATCAGCAACCACATCGTAAATCGGTGGCCCTTCGGTGCCTTCGTTGACCGATGCCCATCCGCCGACGGTATATTTCCTGGCCGGGTCGATGGCTTCGCCACTGGAAAGCAGGGTCATGTCAGAAATGCGTGAACCCATTTTTTCATGAATATCGATGCGATAGCCCATGCCGCCGACACGAACCATGTCACCACCCTGTTGGTAGTAGGGGTCGGTGTTGAACAGGTTATCACCAACGTCTTCCAGAATAAGCTTCAGGGTTTCGCCGGTCATTTCACTGCGATAACAGTTAGGGTAGGTAATGGCGGTTTGTGAGTAGACCGTGTCCATGTCGATGTCCTGGCCCGGCAACAACGATGCACCCCAGCGAAAGCCGGGCGATAGCGCAATTTGCGCATCGCGCTGCTCCATAATGGCATCGCAAATCAGGTCATCGAAGGTGCCATTGAAATTACCGCGCCGGTAAAGCGAGCTTTCGGTCTTGCCGACCACTTCGCTGATAACTTTTTGGTGTGGCTTGCGAATTTCGTCAATCACGGCCTTGATTTCCGGGTCTGGTGTAATGGCATCGGAAAACACCGGAATCAACTTGTAGCGGTAATCCTTGATTTTCTTGTTCTGGATATCAAGATCAAGCCGACCGAGGAACTTGCCGTGCGAGCCGGTGGCGACCAGTAACGTGTTGTTGACCGTGACAACGCCGGGAATGGCGTCGTGGGTATGGCCGGTGAGGATAACATCAATGCCATCCACCCTTGAAGCCAGCTTACGGTCTACATCGAATCCGTTGTGGCTGGCAAACACGACCAGGTCGGCGCCCTTGGCGCGGGCAGCATCGACGTTTTCGCGCACCATGTCTTCGTTTACACCAAACGACCATTCGGGAATCAGGTAGCGCGGGTTGGCGACCGGTGTGTAGGGGAAGGCCTGTCCGACAACGGCAATCTTGACCCCGGCGCGATCAAAGAAGGCAGTGGATTCAAATACCCGTTCCTGCCACTCATTATCTTTTACGTTACCGGCCAAAAACGGGAAGTCGCACATATCGATCAGTTCCTGCACGCGCTCGGCACCGTAGGTGAACTCCCAGTGCGGCACCATGACATCCACACCCATGGCGTTTTGCACCTTGACCATGTCTTCGCCCTTGGTTTGAAGCGAGGTGTAGGAACCCTGCCATGTGTCACCACAATCGACCAACAAGGTGTTGGCGGGGCGCTCTGCACGGATGGCCTTGATCAGCGTCGCCATGTGCGCCATGCCGCCGATACGGCCGTACTGGCTGCCCAGGGCCGCGAAATCAACGCTGGAAAAGGCGTAAGCCTCGGGCGTGCCGGCACGAAGGCCAAATTGTTTCAAGAAGGCCTCGCCCGTCAGGTGTGGTGGCAGGCCGTGGGCGGCGCCAACGCCGAGGTTGACCGAAGGCTCGCGGAAATAAAGCGGCACCAACTGGGCGTGGCAATCGGTGAAGTTCAAAAGCGTCACCTGGCCGGTGGCGTCAAACTCCAGCAGCTTGTCTTGGGAAATGGTCTGGGCGCTAGCAGCGCGGGCAATGCCGGCACCGGGGCCAAGCAGGGCGGCGGTTGCGGCGGTAACTTGCAGAAAATCTCGACGGGTCAGCATGGCAACAAGGTTCCGGTTGTGGTTGAACATCAGATTAATGGGTGTAAATAAAATACTCTCTTAAAATTAAGTCACAAAAGGGGCGGCATCCCGTTAAGAGAGCCGCCCCCATGTGGTGTTGTGACTTACTTACGCACGTCTGGTGATTCCACGGGAAGGCCGCGGCCACGCCATGTGACGTAGGTTTCGAGGTTCAGGTATTCATCCGAACCGCGAGCGTAAGGTTCTGCGCGAACGTTCTTGTTGCAGCCGATGAAACGGCGGTGCAACGAGCCCATTTTGCCCCACTTGATGCGATAGGTGGGGAAGCCGTTGCCCTGACCCTGCGACAGGATATCAGCGCGGGCAAAGTTGCCTTCGTTGTCAACGTGACAGTTGGCGCAAGAGAAGTTCAGCTTGCCACGACGCTGGTTGTAGAACGCTTCACCAGCTTTCCATGCCGCGTGCAATGCATCATCTTCGTTACCAGCCGTTGAAATGACCGGCTTGCCACGATCCTGCATCTTGACCACGGAAGTCAGCCCCTGCATGTCATCCGACTCATATTTGATGGCCTTGGCTTTCTGCTGCTCGGTGCGGCACTTGTTGATGCGAAGCTCAACGTTAATGGGCTTGCCCGTTTCGGAGTCAAACCGCGGATAGGTTGAGCCAACGCCAGCCATGGGGATACCCATGGGGCCGCCGGAAGCATCATCCGGTGCGCCATGACAATCGGCGCACGACTTTTTCGAATCACCAGCGGGCTCATCCCAAAGGCCCATCGCATAATCAACAACGGGGAAACCAGGGTTTTCAAAATCATCATCCTGCATGGCACGTGTGGTGGGGTCGGCATAGTAGTAACCGGACTTGGCGTTCGGATTATCCAGCTTGCTGGCCCCGGAATCGTCAGAGCAGGCAGCGAGCAAAAGCCCGAGGCCCGCAATGGCGATAACTGAAGTAATATTTTTCATCTTAATCCCTCCCTTGAACCGTTGCTTAGGACACGGCCATGTCGGCGGATGCCGTCACAGCTTTGCCTTTGTCGTCAGTCCAGGTGAATTCAAAAGTGCCGCTTGCGTCAGCCTTGTGATAGAAGGCGATGTAAGGGTTTGCGGACACGGCGAGATGCATATCGGCACTAAACACTTCGGCGCCATTAAACGTGGCCTTGAAGTTGTTGAGGATAAGGCGGGGGATTTTGTTGCCCTTCTTGTCCTTGGCGTTGCCGGTTTCCATCTTGTGCGTAATCAGGGTTTTGATGTTAATCAGTTCACCCTTGCTGGCCTTCTTCGGCACTTTCACGCGAGGTTTCTTTTTTGCCATTGTTCAAGCACTCCTATTTGCTTTTCAGGGGTAGGGCGTTAACCGCCACAGCCGCCGATGGTGACTTTCACGTTCTTCAGGTTGGTGTGTACCGAGCCGTCACTCATGACGGCGGCAACAACGATGTTCTGGGTTTTGCCCAGACGCATGCGGGTTGATGCTTCGGCCTTACCATTGGAAGGCGTGAGGTTGAAGGAAATGACTTCAGGGTTTGGATTTCCCTCGGCCACAACGTGGATGTGCTTGACGTGGTTGCTGCTCGACTGCGGGCTGTCAACACTAACGGTGATGGGAACGGTTGCGCCGTTCTCGGCAATTTCCGGAAGCGCGATGGAAATTGCACCGGAGTTAGCCATACCCTTGGCGCCACCGGTCATCTTGGTGAGATAGGCGGCCGCTGTATCCGGAGTAGCGTGAGCCTGCGAAGCAAGCCCCATACCGACCATGGCGATCGAGCCCATGCCGGCTGCCTTGAGAAGGGCGCGACGGCTCATCTCGGGCATGTTTTCAATGTTTTTGTTCATGTTAACCTCTGTAAAAAAAATGAACGTTGGTTCACGGAAATGAATGACGACTTATTTAAGGGTCGTCAGGTAGGCGATGATGTCCTCGATTTCCTGCGGTTGCAGGATGGTCTTGCCGACGAACTTCTTCATAACGCGGTGCTGACCGGTTTTGTAGAAGGCGGGCATGGCCGAATCGGGGTTGATGGCCTGGGCGTCAACCATGCGCATGCGCAATTCAGCTGAACTCAGGTTTGAGCCAACGCCGTCCAGTGCCGGGCCAATGGTGCCGTGGAACTGTTGTTCGGGGATGGGCATGACATGACAAGCCAGGCAGTTGCCCTTTTTGCGGTCGTAGGCAAGTTTGCGGCCGTTGGCTGCGTCACCTGCTTTGCCCGTAAGCGATTGTGGAATGGTACCGTCGACAATGTCGAACTTGACCAGTTCGGCCTGCGCCGAGAAGCCGATCGAAGCGGCCAAGGCGAGACCCATGGCGGTTGCCAGAAGTTTAGACTGTTTCATTATCCCTCCCATAAGCCGTTCCAGCATTTTAATGCCGGTAAAGCTCCGGAAAATTAACAAACCCACGGATTGTGAGCCTGCGACGAATGGTTCCGAAAGGTGCGGTATTCACGCTTGATGCGGGAAATTATTTTATTTTTCCGCCGCCTATACGGTAACTGCGTAGTGCTTTTAGATTAGCACCGCCTAACACTAGAGGCGTTTGGGGTGCCCATCAAGCCACCCTGCCTTCATTTATGGGCGACCCCGGCAAGGGGCGTTCCAGAATCGACCGGATGGCTCTTATGCCCCTTTAGACAACAAATTCTAATCCGTTTGTATTGGGTCTCGCCCTATCCGGTGTTAGGGATAACCCCGAGCAATCAAGGCGTGTGTGGATAAAAAAAGACGGGCAGGGTGCCCATCTCTCTTTAATAACAGCTAGTTATGTAAGTTACTTGATGGTTTGCCTTAATCCTCACGCGAACAGACCGCCTTCAGGCCACCGAACACGGAATCCGCTTCCAGCGCCCTCAGGCCCCAGACCGCGCCAAACAGGATGGATAATAACGCCACCACCGAGCCCAGCGCCAGGGTGGACATGCCGGTCAGGCCCTGGCCGATGGTGCAACCCAGCGCCAGAATACCGCCGATGCCCATCATGGCGGCGCCGATGAGGTGGCGGATCATGTCGCTTTTATCGGTGAACGATTCGATTTGGAAGCTGCCGTCCATCTTTGCCACCAGGAACGAGCCCAAAATAACGCCACCCACCGTGGCGATGCCAAAGTTGATGGTGGCGCCGGTGAAGGTCATTAAGTATTGCAGGCTGTCGGCAGTTGGCGAAACGAAGGTGAACGAAAACAGCGCCGTCGGTTCGAAGTCGTCAAAGCCCATCACGCCGGTAATATACCAGCCCGCGGGAATCATGGCGCCGATGATCAGGCCCGCCGCCATGTCGCGCGATGAGGTGCGGAATTCAGCGCTTTTAAAGACGTAAATCAGCAGCGCACCGGCGACCACCAGGGTCACGGCAAGGCGTACGCTTTCGGTTTCGGCGTTCATGATGCGGGCCACCATCTCGACCATGGACTGGCTTTCCAGTTTTGAGGTCTCGGCCAGATCAACGTTGGTTTTTTCCAGCTCAACGCGGGCCAGGCCGATCAGGCCACGTAAGGTCATGTAAGCGAAAATACCCATGACCATGGCGACAACGATGGACTTCAGGTTGCCGCCGCCGATGCGCACCAGCGTTTTGTTGCCGCAGCCACCGGCCATGGTCATGCCGTAGCCGAACAACACGCCGCCGAGGATAGCACCCAGCCAACCAAAATTGGAGGTCAGGTAAATCGATTCGCCCAAATCCACCATGCCCGCCATGTGCAGGCTCTGGGATCCCAGTATGGCCACCGCAATGGCCATCATCCAGGCACGGAAACGGTTAGCGTCGCCCATGAAGATTATGTCGGACACGGCACCCATGGTGCAGAAGTTGGTTTTATTGGCCGTCGCGCCGAAGATAATGCCGGCGAAAAGGCCGGCGCTGGCGACGAGGGTGGTGATCGACATTTCTTCCATGGGTAGAACTCCTGATGATGGGGGCTGTAATTACGGGTTTTGTAGAACTTTTTTCAGGGGGGCGGGCTTTATTGGGCCTTTTCCAGTTGGTTTCGTGATTTAATGTGCTTGATATCCTTTTTTTCAGCTGGAAAATATATTAGTATTTTCTAATCGCCAATTCGGGGAAACCCTGAGTATCCCCCAAATAAATAGCAATCAGGCTGGCTTCGGGCGCTTCCAGTAGGCAATAAGTACTACCTGCACCCTTAACGTGAAGCTTAGCTTGTGCGTATATAAGAAAAAGCTAAAATCAATTCGCTGTCCGAAAGGTGGCGGAAAACCGGGACGGCCACATCGGCAAAAGCTACTTTTGGGAGATTATAAATATGTCTAGCGACAACAATAAGAAAATGTCCATCATCGTGACCAAGGGCACCTTGGACTGGGCCTATCCGCCCTTTATCCTTGCCACCACGGCGGCCTCGATGGATGTGGACGTGACCATGTTTTTCACTTTTTACGGCCTGCAGTTGCTGAAGAAAGACCTTAGCCATTTGCAGATTTCCACTCTGGGTAACCCGGGCATGGAAATGCCGATGATGGGCATGCACATGACCATGCCGAACATCGTTTCCGCCATTCCCGGTGTTGATGCCATGGCATCATCCATGATGAGAAGCCTGATCAAGAAAAAGGGCGTGGCTTCCGTTCCCGAGCTTCGTGAAATGGCCGTCGAAAGCGACATCAAGATGATTGGCTGCCAGATGACACTCGATCTTTTTGAGTGGGGCGCTGATGGCATGATTCCGGAAATGGAACTGGGCGGCGCTGCCACCTACATGGCCGGCGCGCTGGAATCAGACATCAACCTGTACATTTGAACGCGCAATAAACTTAACAAGCTACCAGTGGAGTTTATAAATTGAACAACCCCGTTCCCAAGGCTGAGATGTGGCAGGATACGCCGTTGAGCCAACTGTTCGGGCTTTGCGATGGCCAGGAAGACAGTGAGTTCGTGCCCGAGCGGCGCTCGCTTCGTATTCATGGCCACTCCACGACCATTCGCCTTGAAAGCGCGTTCTGGAATGTATTGGAAGAACTGGCCCGGCAGGAAGAAACAACCGTTGCCAATATCGTGACCCGGATTACGGATCACTGCCAGTTCGCCAACCAGAAAAACATGGCTTCGTGCCTCAGGGTTGTGTGCTTGAAGTTCATCAACATTTGTAACTAAACTTGTAATCAAACGCCTACCCCAAACTGACAAAACAGAAAAAAGAGAGTAATCATGGCTACGCAAACACTGGACACCAAGGGCATGAACTGCCCGCTTCCCATCCTTAAAACCAAAAAGGCGCTTAAGGGCATGAACGACGGTGAAACCCTTGAGGTCATTTCCACGGACCCGGGTTCGGTCAAGGACTTTGAAGCGTTTTGCAAGTCCACCGGCAACAAGCTGATGGAAAGCAACGAAAATGACGGCGTTTTCAGCTACATCATTGAAGTCGCCTGAACCACGCTAAAGCACAGGACAATGGCCCGGTCGTCCCCTTGTGGGTGGCCGGGCTTTTTCTTGAGAAATGACCCCATTTAACTTATTAATTGCTAATTATGATTCGTAATTTTTTAATAGTGGCCCTGGTAACGGCGTTATTGACGCCCCTTGCACCGCGCCCGGCAATCGCCGCTGAATTATTGTATTTCCGCTCCGACGCATGTTCGTATTGCGAGCAGTGGGAAGATGAAGTGGGCGGCGTCTATCCACTGACCGAAGAGGCGGGGGAAATGGCGCTCAGGTCAATCGATATTGAAGACACCGTCCCCGATGACGTCAGCTTTGTGAAGGGTGTTGTGTATACACCGACGTTCGTGGCTGTTGAAAACGGTCGCGAGATTGGACGCATTGTCGGTTATGGCGGGGATGATTTTTTCTGGCAGCAAATGTCGATGTTGATGGACACCCTTAAAAACGTGCGCGCCACTGCGAGCGGTTGCCCGGATGGTGACGCGAGGCCGCGCCTCGAGGCCAGAGCCGGGGGTTCCGGCGCCGGTGCTTGCTAGGGCTACTCACCATGCCCCCGGTGAGTGAATACCAGATATTTAGCATCCCGATAACTTCCCTATTGCCGCCACAACCGGCGGTGGGTGAGGGTAGATTTCTCAAAAGAGACGAATTATTAGGGATTATGGTTTCAAATCATTGAGTTGGTTGCCTTTTTTGCATATCTTTGTAAATGGGGCGTGTTTCTGTGGGTGAGCGATAACCATTTTGGCCAAGTCATCAAACAAAAAAGTGCCCGCCGGCAGCAAGGCGAAGGCGAAAGCGAAAGCACGCGCCAAGAAGGTTGGCGTTAAAAAGACCGCTGTTAAAAAGGTCGGTGCCGGCGCGTCTAAAGCACCACAATTCACGTGGGCGGATTGGGCCAACGAATACATCAATGGCTTTGCACACGAAGCCACCTGCCTGCTCAACGGCACCACAATAGATGCCATCAGCGACGGCGGCCTGGCCATGCTTGGTGTAACTTCCAGTAAATCCATAATCGGACGCGACTTCGGGAAATTTATTAATCCCGAGCAGTTGCCCTTTGCCATCAACGTCATGACCGGCACAGCCACACCGGGTGATGAAATCATGATCACCCTGCTGCCAAAAAAAGGCCCCCCCACCGAGGTTTCCATTTGCTCAATTCCTTGCACCGGGCCTACCGGTGAAGTAAGGCAGGTTGTGCGCATGCGCGATGCATCGCGTGAGCTTTCGTGGCGGCGTGACGTTCAAAGCACCAGCGATTTTTACCGTCACCTGTTCGATATTTCCAAATCCATGGTCTGTATCGTCGACGGAGAGGGTTACATCCTGCTGGTTAATGAGGGCGGCTGGCGAATGCTGGGCCTTGAAAACACGGCCGCTCTTGCCGGACGACGCTTTTCCGACATCGTGCACCCCGATTACCAATCGCATCTTAAAAACAAAATGGCTAATTTTCTAAAACAGAAAAAAGCCATTCCAATGCAGATGCTTCGTGCCGATGCAGAGGTTCTTGAAGTTGAAATGACCGCCGTTGAAGTTGCCGATGGCCAGACCATGGTCGAGGTGCGCGATGTGACCGACCGCGTTCATGCCGCGAAAGCTTTGCGCGAACGTGAAGAACGCCTGCACGGCATTGTCAATGCGGTTGCCGATGCCATCATCTCTACCAACGATCGCGGCAATATTATTGCCTTCAATAAAGCGGCGGTGAATATTTTTGGTTATAGCGAAAATGAAATCATAGGCCAGAACATTTCCATGCTGGTTGGCTCCGCGCATGCGTCGTTTCATGATAAATATCTGGATAACTACAAAGAGACCGGCAAAAAAAATATAATCGGCGTTATTGGTCGCGAGGAACGTGGCCGTCGTAAAGATGGAAGTGAGTTCCCGCTGGAAATTGCGGTTACCGAATTGCAGCACGGTAATCACCGTTTCTTTACCGGCGTCATTCGTGACATTACAGAACGTCAGGAAGCCGAACAGCAAATCAAGCGTGCACACGATGAGCTTGAAATTCGTGTTGAGGAACGCACCCATGAGCTAACACAGGAAATTATGGTTCGCCAGCGCGCAGAAGGCCGCCTTCGCCTTGCCGCGCAGGTAATTGAGAACCTTTCCGAAGGTGTGGTTATTATTGATCCGGAATTCAAGATTGTTTCGGTCAACCCGGCCTACACGGCCATTACCGGATACCGACCCGAGGAAGTGGTTGGTAAAACACCCACGAACCACACGGCGCTAAGTCGCGACGGCTCGATGTTTGACGAAATGTGGTCCAGTCTGGAACGCACTGGCCAGTGGGATGGCGAGTTCTGGAACATCCGCCGCAATGGCGAGGAATACGCCGAACGCCTTTCGGTCAATGCCATCATAAACCCGTTGGGGGAAGTCCAGCAATTTGCCGCCGTGATTGCAGACATCACCAAGCGCAAGCAAGATGAGGAAAAAATCCTCCATCAGGCGAATTATGACTCACTGACCGGTCTGCCAAACCGATCCTTGTTCCTGGACCGGCTGGAACAATCCATCGCCAACATGAACCGCGTCGGAAAAAGCCTGGCCTTGCTGTTTATTGACCTCGACGGCTTCAAGATGGTCAACGATACGCTGGGTCATGACATCGGCGATATGTTGCTTAAGGAAACATCTGAGCGTCTGGGCAAGTGCGTGCGTACCGGTGATACGGTGGCGCGCCTTGGCGGTGATGAGTTTACCATCCTGATGCCCAACCTGGACCAGCCCAAAAACGCCCCCCTTGTTGCCCAGCGCAGCCTCGATGCCTTGGCCGCGCCGTTTTACCTTTCCGGGCACGAGGCCTTTGTTTCGGCATCCATCGGCATCACCACTTTTCCCGATGATGCGACCACCGCCCAGAACCTGTTGAAGAACGCGGACTCGGCGATGTATCGGGCGAAGGAGCAGGGAAAGGCTAACTACCAGTTCTTTACCTCCGATATGAACGAAGAAGTTAAAGAGCGCATGGTCATCAAGAACGGCCTGATCCGCGCCCTTGAAAACGACGAATTGTCACTTTCCTATCAACCCAAGCTCGATATTGCCACCAACACCATCAGCTCCGTTGAAGCGTTGATGCGCTGGAACAGCCCGACGCTGGGCAGTGTATCGCCGGTGGTGTTCATACCGGTTCTGGAAGAAAGCGGGATGGTAATGGAAGTGGGCGAGTGGGCCATACGCAAGGCGTGCCTGCAACACATGGAATGGGTCGCTGCCGGGCTGCCGCCGCTTCGCGTCGCGGTTAACCTTTCGGCGCGCCAGCTTCGCGACCCGAAGTTCGTCGATACGGTGAAGGAAATACTTTCGGCCAAGTCCCTGGCGCCAGAAATATTGGAAATTGAGATCACGGAAAGCATGTTGATGTCAGACGCTCCGAACGTGGTGGCCGCGCTGGAGGCACTGCATGATTTTGGTGTTAATATTGCCATGGATGATTTCGGCACCGGTTATTCTTCGCTGAGTTATCTGAGGCGTTTCCCCATTGATACCATCAAGATTGACCGTTCGTTCGTAGCCGATATCGTCACCAGCAAGGACGATGCCGAGATTATCCGCACCATTATCAACATGGGCAAGACACTCAACCGCAAGGTTATTGCCGAAGGCGTTGAGGAAGAGGAGCAATTATCCATCCTCAGGGAATATGGTTGCGATGAAATCCAAGGTTACCTGATAAGCCCGGCAATGGTCAGCGAAGAGCTGGTCGAGTTTTACAAAAAATGGATCGTGCGACAAAGGGTCAAGAATGCTCAATAAAGCCGCCTTGCGAATCACCGCCGTGGTGGTGATGCTTGCGCCTTTATTTTTGCCGGTGGCCGGCGTGGCGCAATCGAAAGCAAACAATGGTGCCATTAACGCGTCGGCAGACGCCGCCGCTGTTTCCATGATGAGCGATTATTTCGATGACATTGTTTTCGGCTCTGAATTCAAGGGCGATGCCAGCCCGCCGGGCGTAATTTCAAGGTGGTCAGGAACGGTTGCCATATCGCTTCAGGGCCGTGCAACAAAGGAGTTGGTTAAAACCGCCAGCACGCACCTTAACCACTTGGCAAAACTAACCGGGCTGAAGTTTCGCCAGGTTAAAAGAGATGACCCGGCGCCGGGCATTTCACTGGTGTTTGTCAAGCGGGCCGAAATGAACATTATCAAAGGGCCGGGCATACCGTCCGCGCTGGTGGAGAAACTGGCAAGCTCCGGCGGGTGCTACTTCATCGCCTTTCACAAACCGCCGGAAAAAATCATCAAGGCAATTATTGTGGTCAACGTGGAACGCACCGCCGATGCCCTGACCAGTTGCCTGCTGGAAGAACTGACCCAGTCGTTGGGTCTGCCCAATGACAGCAATAACTACCGGCCATCAATATTTAGTGATTCGGATCGCTTGCTCCAGCTTTCGCGCCATGATGAGATTCTGCTGCGCACGCTATACGACCCCAGGCTCAAGGCCGGGCTTTCGCGCACCGAGGCGGCTAAGCAGGTTCCCGCCATTATCAGCGACTGGCACCGCCGCCTGCCGCAATGATGACACCGTCAGCAGGGATGGTGGTTCATGGGTGGCAAATTATGGCCCAAGCCATTAGAATATAGCCTGATTAACGGTGTAGCAGGGTAGCAGGCCATGACTTCCGACAGCATCATCGAACGCAAGGTGTTTCCCGAAGGCGGCGTCATTTTCAAGCAAAATGACGAAGGCCGTTGCGCCTATATTATCCAGAAGGGCGAGGTTGAGATCGTCAAGGTGGATGAAAATGAAAAGGAAACCCAAATCGCCACCATCCCAAAGGGTGGGATCTTCGGCGAAATGGCATTGATTGACCAAAGCCCGCGCATGGCCATGGCGCGGGCACTGGAGCCGGTTACATTAATTGTCGTGACGCAAATGATGCTTGAGGAAAAATTGCGCAAGACAGACCCTTTTGTGCGCGGCCTGCTTAATATTCTTTCCGCGACCATCCGTCGCCAGAATGAAAAGTTGTAAACCCCAACAATGAACACCAACAACACTAATCCGGGTAACGCAAAGCTTAAACCCAGGCGGGGTATTGCTGTGCGCTTGCGCGCCTATTTTATGGCTGGCATTTTGGTTACCGCTCCCATTTCCATCACCATTTATCTTGGCTGGCTGTTCATTACCTATGTCGACAGCAAGGTCACGCCGTTAATTCCCAAGGCGTATAGCCCGGAAAGTTATTTGCCGTTCGCTGTGCCCGGCATCGGGCTGGTGGTGCTGGTCGTGGCGTTGATATTAATCGGTGCGCTTACCGCTGGTTTTGTGGGCCGTCTTTATAACCGGATAATCGAACGGTTGATGAGCCGGGTGCCGGTTTTGCGCGGTGTTTACAAGGCAACGCGGCAAATTCTTGAAACCGTCTTGGCGCAACAATCCAACGCCTTTCGCGAGGCCGTTTTGGTGGAATACCCGCGTCGCGGAATGTGGGTAATTGCCTTTATCACCGGCGAAACCGAAGGCGAGGTCCAGGCCCTGACCGAAGATGATGTTATCAACCTGTTTGTGCCGACAACGCCAAATCCGACATCAGGTTTCCTTATTTTTGCCCCCAAGAACGAAACCGTGCCACTGGCCATGAGCGTCGAAGAAGCCCTGAAGATGGTTATTTCCGGCGGCATCGTCACGCCGCCAGATGCGCGCGACGGCACCACCAGCCACAAGGCGATATCCAGCGAAGCGGGCAAGCACGCGTAAACACCGGGGAGGAAACGGTTTGTCTTCGCAAAACCTGAATGTGGTGCGGGCGGGTTTTTTCGCCGGTTTCATGAATATGTTGCCAATGACCATTGCCGCCATGCCGTTTGGCCTGATTGTTGGCGCCATGGGCACGCAAGCCGGGCTTGAAACATGGGAACTGATGTTTATGAGCGCTGCCGTGTTTGCCGGCGCTTCACAGTTTATCGCCCTTGAAATGTGGGCCCAGCCGCTTCCGGCGCTGGCCATCATCAGCACCACGCTATTGGTAAACTCGCGTCACATCCTGATGGGGGCGGCGGCTGCACCCCACATCAAAGGCGTTCCGCGTTGGGCCCGGTGGCCGTATCTCTACACCATGGCCGATGAAACATGGGCTGTGTCGTTGCGCCGCGCCAGCAGCGATGGTCACGTGTCCGCTGCCTACCTGATGGGGCTGGCGGTGCCATTTTACGCCAACTGGCAAATCTGGAGTTACACCGGCGCGCGGCTTGGCAGTTTTATCGATAACCCGGCGGCGTGGGGCTTCGACTTTGTTTTTACCGCCGTGTTTCTGACCCTCATATTCGGCTTCTGGAAACACGATCGCCGATTAGCCCCCATCCTTGCCAGCGCCGCCGTCGCCCTGTTGGCGCACGAAGCCCTGCCCGGCACATGGTACATCTTCATCGGCTCCATGGCCGGGGTGGCGGTTGCGTTTTTCACGTTTAAGCGGGGGGATCAGTAATGAACCTGTCCGCTTTTCTGGCTGATCCCCAGCCATGGATGGTCATTGCGTTAATGGCTGCGGTCACGGCACTGACCCGGTTTTCCGGGTTTTGGCTGCTGGGTTCGCGCGCCTTAAGCCCGCGTGCGAAGTCGGTTCTCGCCGCCGTTCCGGCTTCGGTACTGACGTCCATTGTTGCGCCGACGGTGCTGCTTACCGGCTTGCCCGAAACGGTTGCCGCCATCGTCACGGTGCTGGTGGCATGGCGTTTGCCGACGCTGGCCGCCATGGCCGCCGGTGTGGTGTGTGTGGTGGTGCTGAGAAACTTTACGGGCCTATAACCCAGGAAAAGATTTCTGACAAAACCGCATTATCAGTATTCCTGCTATTGTTTTTTGTCTTTCATGACGCGCTTGATCATTTTTCCAAAAGCCTTATCTCGTGACCTGCGCTCTGCGAGACTTTCGGTATTGTAAGTTTCTTCTGCGATGAGCTTACGCCATCGTTTCAAACGGCTTGCGTCAAGGCTCCCCGACGAAATAGCCTCTTGAACGGCGCAGTCAGGCTCTGTTTCGTGCTGACAGCTGTTGAAGCGGCAAGAATCTGCCAGGGTAGCAATGTCGGCAAACACTTCATCAAGGCCAGAACGCACATCGGTCAGTTGCAATTCACGCATGCCGGGGGTGTCCAAAAGCCAGCCTCCAGCGGGCAGGCGATGAAGTGCGCGACCGGTGGTCGTGTGCCGTCCCTTGGCATCATCTTCGCGTATGTCTTGAGTAGCGATGTGGCTAATGCCGATTAACGTGTTGATCAACGTTGATTTTCCAACCCCTGAGGAACCAACAAGCGCAACGGTTTGTCCGCTTGTGCACCATGGTGCGAGATGCGCGGCACCGTTTGCACTGCGTGCATCTAGTGC
The DNA here is from genome assembly GCA_965602455.1 of uncultured Thalassospiraceae bacterium. Lineage (GTDB taxonomy): Bacteria > Pseudomonadota > Alphaproteobacteria > Rhodospirillales > Magnetovibrionaceae > CBFCYL01. The sequence goes on from CBFCYL010000036.1 coordinate 19,329, forward strand.
TTCAACCATCAAGTTTGGAAGGAGTTTTGCGGCTGCTTTGATGTATTCATCTGTTTTAACTGCCAAATCAGACTTGGTGAGAATGATCACGGGTGTGACGCAAGCCTCTTGCGACAATGCCAGGTAGCGTTCAAGCCTTGCGATGTTGAAGTCTTGATTGCAAGACGTGACGATAAATAGAGTATCGATGTTTGCAGCGATGAGTTGCAATTTTCGTCCTGTTCCTGCGGCCCTGCGCTTGAACAGGCACTTGCGTCTTAAAAGACGCTGAGGTCGAAACGTATCACGCTCAAGCAAGAGCCAATCTCCTACAGTGGCGATGGATTCTTCATCCTCATCGTTGGCAATGTATGCAGGGATAGATGTGTCGATGTTGGGGCCAGCGACCTGTATGGCGCCACGATGGACGGCCATAACCCTAGCGGGGATCATAAGGGTGAAATCATCGGGTTCAAGCTGAGAGGTGAAGAAGGCATTCCAGCCAAAATCAGCGAGTCCGGAAATATCAAATGTCATTGGTCATTCACCAGCTTTGCACGACGCCACAGGCGTGGGTACAGGAAACAAAAAACGCGCCAGCCATTTTACCCGCTATGACACTATATAATTATGGCAAAAACGACCAGTTACTTCAATTTTTTTGCCGTAACATCTCACTGAAATGCTTTGTTTGAGCTAACCCGAACGAAGATATTTCACCGCCGCGTCGCGCTCGAACAGGTAAAGCAACTGGCGAAGCGCCTTGCCGCGGTCTGACTTCAGGTCGGGGTCGTTTTGCAAAATCAACTTGGCGTCGTCGTCGGCAACGGCAATCCATTCGCTTTGGTGGGCGACATCGGCAACCCGAAAAGCGGGCAGCCCGCTTTGGCGGGTGCCCATTAACTCGCCGGCGCCGCGTAACTCAAGGTCTTTTTCGGCAATCACAAAACCGTCTTCCGTCTGACGTAAAACCTCAAGGCGTGCCTTGGCGGTGGCGCCCAGTGGTGGCTGATAGAGCAACAAACAGGCGGACTGTTCACGCCCGCGGCCAATGCGCCCGCGCATCTGGTGCAGCTGCGCCAGTCCGAAACGTTCGGCGTGTTCAATTACCATGACCGTGGCGGCGGGTACATCCACGCCCACCTCGATAACCGTTGTGGCAACCAGAATATCCACCGGGCCGTTGATGAACGCCTGCATGGCAGCGTCTTTTTCCTTGCCCTTCATGCGCCCGTGCACCAACCCGACGCGCGGGCCGAACTGTTGTTGCAGGTCGCGAAAGCGGTCCTCGGCGGCAGCGAGATCAATTTTTTCAGACTCCTCCACCAGCGGGCACACCCAGAACACCTTTGAGCCGTCATCAAGCTTTCGTTTTAATGCAGCCGTGACCTCGCCCAGCTTCGAGGTCGGCATGACGCTGGTCACCACCGGCTGGCGCCCGGCGGGTTTTTCCAGCAGGCGCGAAACGTCCATGTCGCCATAGGCCGTCAACATTAACGTGCGCGGAATGGGCGTCGCCGTCATCACCAGCACATCGACGCTTTCGCCCTTGGCCGCCAGCTCAAGGCGCTGGTGAACACCAAAGCGGTGCTGTTCGTCAATCACGCACAAGCGCAAATCATGAAAAGCCACATCATCCTGGAACAGCGCATGGGTGCCCAGCGCCATGTGGGTTTCACCCGATGCCAGTCCCGCCAGAATTGCTTCGCGCGTTTTTCCTTTTTCGCGGCCGGTTAATAACGCCACGTTGATTTCGGCGGCCTCGGCCAGTGGTTCGATGGTTTTTAAATGCTGGCGCGCCAGTACATCGGTCGGCGCCATTAATACCGCCTGCGCCCCGGTTTCCACGGCCGACAGCATGGCCATTAGCGCCACCACCGTTTTGCCGGAGCCGACATCACCCTGCAACAAGCGCAACATGCGCACGTCACTTTTCAGATCGGCGTCAATTTCCTGTAATGAAGTTTGCTGCGATGCGGTCAATTCAAAGGGCAGGGCGGCGAAAACCTTTTGGCGCAGCTTGCCGGTGGGGGAAAGGGCGCGCCCCTTGGCCCGGCGCATGCCCTTGCGCACCAACGCCAGCGCCAGCTGGTTGGCCAGCAGTTCGTCATAGGCCAGACGGGTGCGCGCCGCTGTCGTTGGCTCGATGTCGCCCAGGCCATCTGGATGGTGCGCCGTCATTGCGGCCTCGCGCCAGGCGGGCCAGCCGTGCTTTGCCTTCAGGGTTTCATCCAGCCATTCACTTAAGTCTGGCGCCAGCGCCAGCGCGCCTGAGATGGCCTTGGCCATAACCTTTTGCGAAACCCCGGCAGAAAGGCCGTATTGCGGCTCGACGGTGAGGATACTTTCCATGTCATCAAGCTTTACCATGTGGTCGGGGTGGGCCATCTGAATGCGGTCGTTGTAATGCTCGACCGTGCCGCTAATCACCCGCACCTCGCCTTCGGGCAGGGTCTTGGTCAAATAGTCGCTGCGGGCGTGAAAGAACACCAACTCCATCTCGCCCGTCTCGTCGCTGACCATGACCCGGTAAGGCTGGCGCTTGTTGTGTGGTGCGTTGTGCTGGTTGACGGTGACGGTTAGCGTCGCCACGCGCCCGGCCTCGGCGCTGGCGATGGTCGGGTTATAGCGCCGGTCAACCACACCCGAGGGCAGGTGCCATAGCAGGTCGGTGGCATGAGCGATGGCGATGTTGGCCGTTTCATCGTCGCCACCCTTGTCGCCGCTTTTGCCAATAGCCTTGGCTATGGCCGGGGCCGTGCGCGGGCCAACCCCTTTGAGGGTGGTGATGGCGGTAAATAAGGGATAGAGGATTTCCGGGCGCATACGGGCAAAATCGCTTTTTTGGACGGATGGAAGGCTGACAGCAGGATGCTTTGGATTTATACCCTAGCTTCCACACCCCCCTGAGGGAATACTGCTGGCATTAGGAATTTATGATGGAAAAACGCCTCAAACGCCTGCTCTACCAAAGCCAGCACCGCGGCATGAAGGAAACCGACCTGATGGTGGGCGGCTTTGCCGAAGCCTGCATAAAGGACCTTAATACAGAAGAGCTCGACCAGTTCGAGGCCCTTATGGACGTGCCCGATGGTGACCTGCTGAACTGGATTTTAGGCAAAAGCGAACCCCAGCCGCCCCATGATACGGCCCTTATAACGCGCATTCGGGCCTTCAATGACGGGGTTAAAAAAGGCTAATAACCAATTGAATAACATCATTAAAATAGCTGAAAAACCCGGCATGACCGAGGCCCGTGGGGCCCCCGGCGGCGTTGACCTGATGGCCATGGCCGCGGTTGCGGCCACGGGTCGCGATGTGCTGTTTGTGGCCCGCGACGACCTCGGGCTGGCGACGGCCAAACAGGGTCTGGGCTTTTTCGCGCCCGATGTCGCGGTACTCGCCTTTCCGGCATGGGATTGCCTGCCCTATGACCGGGTTTCACCGGCTGGCGCCATTGCCGCTGAGCGCATCGCCACACTGGCGGGTCTGCTGTCACCGCCGCAAAAGGGGGGCCGCATCGTGCTCACCACGGTGGCCGCCCTGTTGCAACGCGTGGTGCCGCGCGCCGCCCTTGAAAGCTCGCGACTGGCCATTCGTCCGGGCGATACGCTGCCCCCTGAAACGCTGGAAGCCTTTCTCGTCAGGACCGGCCACCACAAGGCGCAAACGGTGGTCGAGCCCGGCGAATTCGCACGCC
>CBFCYL010000037.1:0-22513 GCA_965602455.1 uncultured Thalassospiraceae bacterium
CGGAAGTGCCGAGCGCTGAATCCGGGTGCGCCGCCAGCAGGATGACGGCCGGGCGGTTCATAACCCGAAGTCCCTGTAAATCGGTCCGGCCCTGAACGCACACCAGCCCAACCGATTGCGCCTTTGCACAAGGCGTCAGGCCGGGCGCGGCAATGTAATCGAGACCCCACAGGGAAAACAGGCGTTGATAGGCCTCGTCGGGCGTGTCGCCATTGCTTTGTGGCGTTGTCGCCACGATGGACACATCGGCATCCACGGGCGCAGGAACCGCAATGGCGGGGCTGGCGGCAACGGGCTCTGGCTCCGGCATCGGCGCAGGTTCCGGCATTGGTTCCGCTTCCGGCATCGGTTCCGGTTCCGGCATCGGCTCAGGTTCCGGCATCGCTTCCGGCATCGGCTCCGGCTCCGGCATCGCTTCCGGCATCGGCTCAGGTTCCGGCATTGGTTCCGGTTCCGGCATTGGTTCCGGTTCCGGCATTGGTTCCGGTTCTGGCATCGGTTCCGGTTCTGGCATCACCTCAACATCGGCTTCGGTATCAGCGTTATCTTCGGTTTCGCGTTTTTCTTCCTCGTCATCATCGCTGCTGTCTTCGGTTTCGTGGTGATCTTCCCCGTCATCATCGCCGTTGTCTGGTTCATTCACCTTCGTTGAATGGGCCTTGCTGGCGATAATCTTGAAACCTTCGTTCAGGGCAGGGAAGGTTTCGCTGATAAACTCACGCACCTCTTCGTTCAGTTCCTGCTCAAACGGGTCAATAACGGCAAACACCAAAAATGCGGCAATGCCCATCACCGCCCCACCCATCAACCAGAACGTCTTGCCGCCGGGTGCTGCGCCGCGACCCATAACTTCGGCTGCTGCCTGCATGGCCATCTTGGCGGTAACGGTTTTGGTATTTTTCGTATAGGCCGCCAACATGGCGCGGTCGCAAATGCTGTTGATCAGGCGCGGGATGCCGCCTGATTGTTTGTGAATGACCTTTACAGCCTGGTTGTCGAAAGTGTTGGCGCTCAAGCCAGCCGTTATCAAGCGATGGCGGATATAGGCGCGACATTCACCAATGCCAAGGCGATCAAGGTGGTAACGCGCCGTAATGCGCTGTGCGGTCTGGCGCAGGTGCTGCTGCGCTAAAATTGTGTTCAGTTCCGGTTGTCCGACCAGGATAATTTGCAACAACTTGCGATCAACCGTTTCCAGGTTGGTCAGCAGGCGAACCAGCTCCAACGATGATTCCGGCAAGGCCTGTGCCTCGTCAATCATCAGCACCGGGTTACGGCCCCGGGCGTGGGCATCGAGCAGGTAGCGGTTAAGGATGTCGAAAAAGGTTTTCAGGCTGGTCGTGCCCGGCGGGTAGGGGATGCGCATTTCATCGCAAATGGACGCCATCAGTTCGAGATCACCCAACTTCGGGTTCAGGATCATCGCCAGATCAACGTGCTCGGGAAGTTGTTCGATGAGGGCGCGGCAAACCGTGGTCTTGCCGGTGCCGACCTCGCCGGTCAGCAGGACGAAACCGCCGGAATCCCCAACCCCGTACAACAGGTGCGCCAGCGCATCCTGGTGGCGCACGCTCATGTACAGGTAGTGCGGGTCGGGAACGATGGAAAACGGGCTTTCCCGAATGCCGAAGTAATCCTGGTACAGGGTTTGGGTCATCAAAAGCCTTGGTTCGCAAACAGATAGGCCCCATTTGGCCGGAGTCATCTTAACAGGAGTGGGCAGGTGTGGGAAACAGGCTCTGTTTTGCGGGGTCGTGGCGCCTTGGCGTTAATCCGGGTTCGCCCAGTCGCCTGTTTTCAAGGCACCATCGACGGCCTTGAGGAACAGGTTGATATCGATGGGCTTGGTCAGATAGCGCAGGAAACCAGCCTTCATGCCGCGTTCGATATCCTGTGGCATGGCGTTGGCCGACAGCGCGATGATGGGAATATCGCGCGTTTCAGCAATACCCTGAAGCACCTGCAGGGCTTCGATACCGTTCATACCGGGCAGGTTGATATCCATGACAATCACGTCGGGCTGCTTATCGCGGGCCATCTTGATGCCGTCTTCGGCATTTTCCGCCCACAAGAACTCGGCGCCCTTGACCCGGCCCACAACCTTTTCGATCAACATTTTATTGGCCGGGTTATCTTCGACGTAAAGCAGCTTGTAGCCCTTTTCCTCATAGCTCAGGTGGTCGGCGTTTGTTTCTTTATGAATTGCGCCGGCGTGATCGGGGTCGGCCGGCATTTCTACCCAGAAGGTCGAACCCTTGCCCATGGTGCTGTCCACACCAATGCGCCCGCCCATGCGCTCAACCAGCTCCTTGGTAACGGCAAGGCCGACACCGGTGCCTTCAATTTCCGAACCTTCATCCTCAAGCCTGGCGAAAGCGACAAATATGCGCTCGCGGTCTTCTTCCGCTATGCCGGCGCCGGTATCAGTAACCTCAATGCGCACCCAGTCTTCGCCAAGTGGCTTTGTGTCAAGGGTAAGGTCGCCGCCTTCGCTGTTATACTTCACGCCGTTGGAAAGCAGATTGATCAACACCTGCTTGATGCGCGTGCTATCGGCAAGAATGGCCGGCAAGCCTTTATCGGGAACGTTGTTGTATATTTTAATGCCGCGTTTTTCCGCCAACGGTGAAATCAGGTCGACACACGACAACGCTTCAGAAGGAAAGGAAAGGGGCTCCAGCGAGATTTCGGCGGTGCCGGATTCAATTCGCGCAAGGTCCAGCGTATCGTTGATCAGGTCCAGCAGGTGGTCGCCCGAACGCAGGATAATGTCGACATATTCACTGTGTTTTTCGGCCAGCGGGCTGGCGGTGTCGAACTTCATCATCTGGCCAAAGCCGAGAATGGCGTTCATGGGGGTGCGGAACTCGTGGGACATGGAAGACAGGAATTCAGATTTTGCCCGGTTGGCCTGTTCCGCCTTGTTGCGCGCCCGGCGCATCGCCTGTTCGACGAGTGAGCGCTCATGGGCGTAGCTGATGGCCCGCTTAAGCAGCTTGGGATAGGTTTCATCCTTGATCAGGTAATCCTGAGCGCCGGCCTTCAGCGCATTGAGGCCCAGCGCTTCATCGTCGGTTGCGGTCAGCACCACCACCGCCGCCGTGGGAGATTCCGCCAGAACCTTGCTCAGGGTCGCGGAGCCCGATGAATCGGGCAGGTTGAGGTCCAGCAAGATAACGTCAAAGGTGTTGTTGTTCAGCGCCTCCAGGGCAGCGGCCAGCGTTTCGACGTGAATCAAGTGGTAGCTGTGGGCCGCACCCGCCAGCGTTTCGCTGAGCACCGTCTGGGCCAGCAATGCCGATGTTGAGCTGTCTTCAACCAGCAGAACACATAAAGTCTCGGTTTCGTGCTCGGGGTGGTGGCCGTTGCTCATGAAGGGTGACCCGCTATGTTGGGGGAGGCATTGGACATGAAAATTATGGGTTTGTGGCCCTCTCTTATCAGCATAAATGGAACGATAACAGTTTTTTTGAGCCCAAACATTCAATTTTTAAGTATTATCAGGGTAGTTTTCGGGCGCGATTACCATATCTTGGAACCAACCTTACGGGCCACGGCAACTCATGAACCCTACATACTCCATTAGACGGCAAATCCTGCTTCCTGTCGTCGGTGCCATTTTATTCATGGTCATCGCCTTTTTTGCGGTCATGAACTATCTGGAAACCAGCAAGCACGACCGGGAAATGGCCCGCGGGCTGAAAACCGTCCAGGAAATGCTGAGCAGCCAGATTACCGCCGATGAAAACCTGATGACGTTGCTCGGCGAACGAATCATCAATGACGCGAGCATGAAACAAGCGCTGGCCGATGGCGACAAGGCGGCGCTGTATCAATTGGCATTTCCCTTCTTCCAATCCATGAAGTGGGGATACGGCGTTTCACATTTGTATTTTCACACGCCAGACCTTATCAACCTGCTGCGCGTGCATGATATTAAAAAATCTGGCGATTCCGTTAAACGCGAAACCCTGATCAGGGCCGCCGAAAGAAAGCGCATGTTTGCCGGCTTTGAGCTGGGTTCGCGCGGTTCGCTGACGTTCAGGGTTGTGATGCCCGTTTACCAAAAAGAACGCCTGGTCGGTTTTGTTGAATTGGGACGCGACATCAATGCCATTGTCACGCAACTCACCAGAACCCTTCCCTATGACCTTGCCGTCTTTGTTCACAAGGAAGACCTTGACCGCACGTTGTTTTCCGAAGGGGTGCTGGCGGAAAACGCCGATGATAAATGGAACGAGCTTGGAATCATGCTCGGCATTACCGATCGTGATTCCCTGACCAACCCCCGGGTTCTGGATTCACCCGAACTGCACGCCATGTTGCAAACGCACGGCCATGAGAATAGCCAGCGCCAGCGTACCGAGGTGGCGATTGGTGATAAGTATGTGCAATTCAGCGCCGTCCCCCTGAACAACATTTCCGGTGAAGTTATCGGGGAGATGGTTGTGTTTGACGATTTCTCTCATGCTCGCCGTCAACAATTACAGACCTACGGTTGGCTGGGGGGCGCCATTATGACTCTCAGTGTTATTTTGGTTGCCGTTTTCTGGCATCTTCTTGGGCGGGTCGAGCGGACCGTTACCCGCCAGCGCCATGAAGTGGAAAGCGCGCACCTGGAGCGCGAAGCCACCCTGATTGAAAACGAGCGCCGCGTTAGCAACATCCTCAATTCCATCAGCGATATTTTCATGACGGTCGACCGGGAATGGCACCTGGTTTTTGCCAACAAGCGGGCCGAGGAAATTTTCAATACCGCAGATGACGCTTTCAAGGACCAGTCCATCTGGGATGTCCTGCCGGAACTCAGCAGCTATTTTTACCTGCCCCTGAAGAACGCCATGGCCAGTGAGGAGGCAATGTCGGTAACGGCTTTTTTCCCGCCGCTGGAGCGCTGGTATGACCTGCGCGCCTTTCCCACGGTCGACGGGTTGGCCATTTATATGCTCGATATTACCGAACAATACCAAGCCGAGGAAAATCTCAGGAAACTGAACGCGGAACTGGAAAACCGTGTGCTGGAACGCACCAGCGAAGTCCATGAACGCGAAGCCCGGCTTCATGCGGTGCTGAACACGGCGGCCGACGGCATTATTACCATCGACAAGGTGGGCACCGTGCAAAGCTATAACCCGGCTGCTGAGGATATTTTTGGTTTCACCGCTGGTGAAGTGATTGGCAACAACATCAAGATGCTGATGCCCGAACACATTGCCAGCCACCATGACGGCTATCTGTCCAAATATGCCGAAACCAAAGAAGCCCACGTTATCGGCTACGGACGAACGGTAACGGGGCAGCGCAAAAACGGCGTCACCTTCCCGTTGGATCTGGCGGTCAGTGAAACCTTGCTTGAAGGCAAGGTTCTTTACACCGGCATCGTGCGCGACGTTACCGCGCGCGTCGAATCTGAAACCCAGCTTAAACTGGCCAAGGAACAGGCCGAAACCGCCAACCAGGCGAAGTCCGAGTTTCTTTCCGCCATGAGCCACGATTTGCGAACACCGCTAAACGCTATTCTCGGTTTTACCCAGTTGCTGGAAACCGACCCCGTAGAACCGCTGAGCGAAGAACAGATAGCCAGCACCGGGCAGATTATCAAGGCGGGGAATCATTTATTGGCGCTGATTAATGAAATCCTGGAGCTGGCAAAAATTGAAAGCGGCAACATAAAGCTGTCCATTGAGGCGGTGGATATAAAGCAGCTGTTGAACCAAAGCGCGGACCTGATCCGGCCCATGGCCGCCAAACGCGATATTGCCGTCAGTTTTGAATTTGATGACACGTCGCCTGACAGCATTCTCGGTGATTTGACGCGCACCCGACAGGTGCTAATTAACATTCTTTCCAACGCCGTGAAGTACAACCGTGAAGGCGGCTCCATCACCATCATTCTTAAAAGCAGTCCCGAAGGTCGGGGGCTGATTGGCATTACTGATACAGGACCGGGAATTGCACCCGATGCTATCGATGGCTTGTTTGAGCCTTTCAACCGCCTTGATGCCGAGGATACGGAAATTGAAGGCACCGGCATCGGCTTGACCATTACCAAGGAACTGGTCGAACGTATGGATGGCACCATTCGCGTTGATAGCATGGTGGGTGAGGGGTCAACCTTCTGGGTTGAGATGCCGCTTGTCGACCAGAACGATGCAGCTGTTTCTTCGCAGCACGTCGCCACCGACGATGATACTGATGCCGCGGCGCTGTTTCAGGGTGGCGAAGGTGTGGATGTAATCACGATTTTATATATCGAAGATAACGCGGCAAACCTGTCGTTGATGGAAGAAGCCATGTCACGGCACCGCGGCATTAAACTGCTGATGGCGTCTTCGGGCCGCGAGGGCATAAGCCTGGCGCGCACTCACCAGCCTGACGGCATTGTGCTGGACATCAATATGGCGGGCATGGATGGATTCGATGTTTTGGGAATCCTGAAAAACCATGATAAAACCAAGGATATTCCGGTTTTGGCCCTTTCTGCCAACGCCTTAGAGCAAGACGTTAGAAAAGGTCTCAAAGCCGGATTTGTTGATTATTTGACTAAACCGGTTGATATTCCCAAATTACTGCAATCGCTAGCGAACTTTACGGACCCCAAGCATGGATAATGTTTCCCCGACAATACTGAACGCCAGAATTCTGGTTGTTGATGACAACCTGACCAATGTCGTTTTGTTAAAAAAACTTCTGGAAGGTTCCGGCTACACCGATGTAACCGGCATTACCGATCCGCGCGAAGTCAAACCCCTGTTTGAAGCTAACCCGTATGACTTGGTGTTGCTGGATATCCGGATGCCGCATCTCGATGGCTTTGAGGTCATGCAGCAACTCAAGGAAATTGCACCCGGCGGCATTGCCAACATCATGGTGCTTACGGCGCAAACCGACCAGGAAACCAAGATCAAGGCACTGGAGCTTGGCTCGCGCGACTTCCTGCACAAACCGTTTGACCGCCTCGAGGCACTAACGCGCATCCGCAACATGATAGAGGTGCATATGTTGCACCGCGAATTGCGTGATCAGAACGAAATCCTCGAGCAAAAGGTTCAGGAACGCACCCGAGAAATTGAAGAAACCCGCCTCGAAGTGGTTCGTTGCCTCGGTCGGGCATCGGAATACAAGGATAATGAAACCGGCATGCACGTGGTTCGCATGAGCAAGATGAGCCAGCTGCTTGGCCTTGCTGCCGGCATGGGTGATGAAGAAGCAAACCTGTTGCTGCACGCCAGCCCGATGCACGATGTGGGCAAGATCGGTATTCCCGACAGCATCCTGCTGAAACCCGGCAAGCTTGACCCGGACGAATGGGATGTGATGAAGAAACATACCATCATGGGAACGGAAATCCTGGGTGACCATCCTTCACCGTTGATGCAGATGGCGCGCACGGTGGCCATCACCCACCATGAAAAGTGGGATGGCTCTGGCTATCCCATCGGTCTTTCCGGCGAAACCATTCCGTTGGTCGGGCGCGTTACGGCACTGGCCGATGTGTTTGATGCGCTTACATCCGAACGCCCCTATAAAAAAGCGTGGACTGTCGAAGACGCGCTTGCCCTTATTCATGAACAATCCGGCAAGCACTTTGACCCCCGCTTGGTTGAGCTGTTTGATGGCCTTATCGATGATGTTTGCAAGATCCGCGACCAGTACACCGATGATGCCGAAAGCGTTGCCGCCGAATAATTTTCACACCTGAACCGCGGGGGAGCCGCCATGTCAGCCCGATCCGCTCGGTTATCGCTCGGCTTTTCGTGCTTTGGCCACACCGCGGCGCACCTGTTTGCGCCCATTTTTTTCGTCGTGGCGTTGGCCCTGGAGGGGGATTTCAACCTCACCCACGGTGAAGTGGTCAGCCTCATGGTTGTCGGTAATGTGCTTTTTGGCGTCGCCGCACCCTTTGCCGGGTGGCTGTCGGACCGCTGGTCGGCAACCGGCATGATTGCCGTTTATTTTATCGGCTTAGGGCTGGCCATGATGTTGACCGGGTTTGCCTCGACACCGTTTATGCTGGTTGTGTTTCTTGGCCTTACGGGCCTGTTTGGTTCTATCTATCACCCGGTCGGCATTGCGTGGCTGGTCAGGAACGCGGTTAACCGCGGCACCGCACTGGGCATTAACGGCGTGTTTGGCACCATTGGCCCTTCGGTAGCGGCGCTAACCGCAGGCGTGCTGACCGACCTGTTCGGCTGGCGCGCCGCGTTTATGGTGCCCGGCGCCTTGGTCGTAATGGTGGGGCTGGTTTTTATTGCGCTTATCCGCCGCGGCGACATTGTCGAAAGCAAGGTCGATCGCGCCCCGACGCCGCCGCCGGTGGCGCGCAGCGAGGTTGTGCGGGTCATATTGGTGCTGACCATCACCATGCTGTGCACGGGCCTGATTTATCAGGCCACCAGCCCGGCCCTGCCAAAGTTGCTTTCCGAACGCCTCATCGATTTTACAAGCGATGGCGTGTTTGGCGTTTCGCTCATGGTGGCGGCGGTCTATATCGTCGCCGGCGGGTTCCAGTTGATCGCCGGGCGCCTGTGCGACCTGTATCCGCTCAAACGCGTTTACGTGCTCAGCTTCATGGCGCAGATTCCGTTCATGCTGTTGGCGGCATCGTTGGGCGGCGTCGGCCTGCTGATCGTTGCCATGATTGCGGTATCGGCCAACCAGTCTTCATTGCCGGCGGAAAACTCGCTGGTGGCGCATTATGCCCCGGCCCAGTGGCGGGGGCTGGAGTTTGGACTCAAGTTTATTCTGGCATTTGGGGTCAGCAGCTTTGCCATTCTGGCCGAGGGCGCGATTTACGATTTCACCGGCGGTTTTTACTGGCTGTTCCAGATGTTGGCCGCAATTGCCACGGTCGGTTTTGCAGCGGCCTTTTTACTGCCCAATGACAAACGCATCCACCCGATAACCGACCCGGAAGTAAAGGCGGCAGGGTAGGGCAAGGCCTGTTTTATGGGTTTTGCTTTTCATGCTCGATCTTGATGCACCGGTTTTGCACCACCACCAGCCCGGCGGCCTCGGCTTCGCGGGCGGCCTCAGCATTTTCAATGCCGAGCTGCATCCACACCACCTGAAACCCTTTTTCATCCATCAACCGGGCGGCCTCGCGGGCGACCTCACCGGCGGCATCGGATGGGCGGAAGATGTTCACCACATCACACGGCGCTGGCACCTCGGACAACGCTGCATAGACCTTCTGGCCCAAAATCTCACCGCCGGCCTGGCCGGGATTAACCGGATAGACCACATAGCCGTGCGCCAGCAGGTAGGCCATCACGGTGTTGGACGGCCGCCCGGGTTTTGCCGAGGCGCCGACCATGGCGATGGTGTGGGTGGAATCCACGATACCGGCGATCAAATCATCGTTTTCGCTTACCGTCATTTGAGCCTCATATGATTATATTCTGTCTATATTCCAATGGATTAAGCGCCATTGTTAAGCCTATTTCCCAGCAGGACAAGGCCCTTTTACAACAGGGGCTTGGCATTATGGTATAATCATACCGCGTTTTTAAGTGATTGTTATATTTGAGTTTATTGCAATAACGGCGGATTTTACCGGTTGACGGTCGACGCCCCATGGCCTACAACCGCGCAACCCGCAACCCCAATGGGGGGCCGCGGATGAACGTTACAGGATTGTACGCATGAAAGAGTCTATGAAAACCTATGCTGCCAAACCTTCCGAGGTTGAGCGCAAATGGTATGTGATTGACGCCGAAAATCTAGTGCTGGGCCGCATGGCTTCCATTATTGCCATGCGCCTCAAGGGCAAGCACAAGCCCATGTATTCAACGCACATTGATTGCGGCGACAACGTCATCGTCATCAACGCCGAAAAGATTGCGCTTACCGGCAACAAGCTGACGGACAAGGAATTCTTCTGGCATACCGGCCACCCCGGCGGCATCAAGTCGCGCACCATGGAAAAGATCCTCGGTGGCGATCACCCCGAACGCGTGGTGCAAAAGGCCGTTGAACGCATGATGGCGCGCTCCCCCATGGGGCGCACCCAGATGCGCAAGCTGCACGTTTACGCCGGAAGCGACCATCCGCACGCGGCGCAGAACCCCGAAGCGCTGGATATCGCGTCCATGAACCGCAAAAACAAAAGGAGCGCATAATCCATGTCTGAGGAAACCAAGACCCTCGAAGACCTCAAGGACCTGGTGAACCCGGCCCCCGTCGCCGCTGAAGGTGCCGCTTCCGGTGCAGTTGAAGCTGTCGCCGAAGGCACCGCAGAACCGCGCGTCCAGAAGCTTGACGCCCAGGGCCGCGCTTACGCCACCGGCAAACGCAAGAACGCCATCGCGCGCGTCTGGATCAAGCCGGGCAACGGCAAGATCACCGTTAACGGCCGCGAACAGGAAACCTACTTCGCACGCCCGGTGTTGCGCATGCTGCTCAACCAGCCGTTTTCCGTTGCCGAGCGTGAAGGCCAGTTTGATGTCGTTGCCACGGTTACCGGCGGTGGGCTTTCGGGCCAGGCTGGCGCGGTGCGTCACGGTATTTCAAAGGCGCTGACCTATTATGAGCCCGGCCTTCGTGGCGTGCTCAAGAAGGGTGGCTTCATGACCCGTGACAGTCGCGTTGTGGAACGCAAGAAGTATGGTCGTGCCAAGGCGCGCCGTAGCTTCCAGTTCTCGAAGCGTTAATTCCCCATTACCGGGTTTTGCCTTATCATCGGGCGCTCCCTCAGGGGGCGCCCGTTTTTTATGGCGATGTAGTGGAGCTGGATATGGTTAAAGGCAGATGTGATTGCGGAAAAGTTAGCTTTGAAGTTGAAGAAGTTAGAAAAACAGTAACGGTCTGTCATTGTAGCCAATGCAGGCGCACAAGCGGCCATCTTTGGGCGGCAACAAGAGCGCCATATGACACAGTGCGGTTTTTAATAGACGAAGGTCTTGAATGGTATACTTCTTCAAACTTCGCCAAGCGGGGCTTTTGCAAATTCTGTGGTTCGAGTTTATTTTACCGAATGAATGATGAGGATGGGATTGGGATAGCGGCGGGTTGCTTAGATGCCCCAACAGGTATTCAGATAGCAAAGCATATCTTTGTTAAAGATAAGGGTGATTATTATGAAATCACCGATGACATTCCGCAGATTGAAAAATACTAATTTTTTTATGGATAAGTTGATATGACGGCAAATATATTCATCGATGGCGAGGTCGGCACCACCGGCCTGCAAATCCGCACCCGCCTTGAAGGCCGGAGCGACCTTTCGCTCGTCCACCTCGATGATGACGTCCGCAAGGACAAGGCCGCCCGCGCTAGCGCCCTGAACGGTTGCGACATCGCCATTTTGTGTTTGCCCGATGACGCGGCGCGCGATGCCGTGGCATTAATTGACAACCCGGACGTGCGGGTGATTGACGCCAGCTCGGCGCACCGCACCGCAGCGGACTGGGTTTATGGCTTTGCCGAGCTTGATGGCGCCCAGGGTGAAAAAATTGCCACTGCAAAGCGCGTTTCCAATCCCGGCTGCTATGCCGTCAGTTCCGTTGCCATGGTGCGCCCGCTGGTCGACGCCGGGTTGCTGGCGACTGAGCACGGCGTGTGCATCAACGCCATTTCCGGTTATTCCGGTGGCGGCAAGGGGCTGATAGCCGATTTTGAGGTCGGCAAGGATGTTGAAACCCCGTTTTTTGTTTATGGCCTCGGCCTCGACCACAAACACGTGCCGGAAATTCAGGCGCATGGGGCCTTAAGCGTGCGCCCCTTGCTGGTGCCGTCGGTTGGGCATTTCGCCCAGGGTATGATTGCGCAACTGCCGCTTCCGGGCTTTTCGGGAAAAGACGTTCATGACGCCTTGAGCGCGCATTACACCGGGCGGCGGTTCGTCACCGTGGCGCCACTGGATGAAAGTGCAAACATGAACCGCCTTGAGCCGGAATCCTTGAACGGCACCAATGAGCTGCGCCTTTATGTGCTTGCCAATGAAAAGGAAGGTCACGCCGTGGTTATGGCGCTGGTCGATAATCTGGGCAAGGGGGCATCGGGCTCGGCGGTGCAAAACCTGAACCTGATGCTGGGCATGGATGAGGGAACCGGGCTTTAAGACGCCGGAACCGGAACCGAAACCAATGAACCAAAGCAACACCTTCACCGTGCAATCGAGCAACCTTGGCGAGGTTCAGGTGGTGCATCGCGATTGCCCGCTGTGCGGCCGCAACAATGATGATGCGCCGGATCACGCGCTCAGTTTTGATGTGTGGAAAATCAAGCAATGCGTAGATTGCAACTTTGTTTATATCGACCGCGGGCCGGATTACGCCAAGCTGTTTTCCGAACTGTCATGGGAAACCACCACCAAAATTGAAGAAACCCGCCGCGCCGAATTGCGCCCGGTTTCCTACAAGGCGAGCAAGTTGACCCGGGCGCGCATGCGCCTTTTGCCGCGCAAGAAAATGCCTGACATGGTCGCCGCGTGGGCGGCCGAAGGCAATGTGGTTGACCTCGGCTGCGGTGACGGCGGGCCACTGGCGGAACTGGGCGAGGGGTACACACCCTTTGGTATCGAGATATCGACCGAGCTGGCGTCGGCGGCCGATGCGCGGTTTTCGGCCCGCGGTGGGCGTTGCATTAACGCGCCAACGGTAGAAGGCCTGAAAACGTTCAGCGATGGTTTTTTCACCGCCGCGACGTTGCGCTCATACCTTGAGCACGAAATGAACCCGCTGCCGGTTTTGAAGGAAACCTTTCGCACCCTTCGCCCCGGCGGCGTGGCCATCATCAAGGTGCCGAATTTTGCCAGTGTTAATCGCATGGTGATGGGCACCAAGTGGTGCGGCCTGCGTTTCCCCGACCATTTGAACTATTTTACACCCGCTTCCCTGAAACAGATGGCAACTAAGGCCGGGTTCACCGTTAAAACCGGGCCGACCTACCAGCTGCCGACATCGGATAATATGTATGCCGTCCTCGTCAAACCAAGCCCGTAATATGCTTCGCACCATTGGCGCCCGCCGTTGGGTGGAAGGGGGCTTGTCCGCCACCGTCATGTTTGTGGCGCTCGGTACCGTGGCGGCGTTATGGCAAAACCCGCTGTTCGTGCGCATGACCCCGGTGCAGGGCCCGGAAGTGGCCATGCTGGGTGTGCTGGCGGCCTTGTTTGGACTCTACGTTGCCATCCGTCGCCCGGCGTGCTCGTGGAAGGGCGCTTCCACCGGCAGCATACTGGGTTTTCTCGGCGTTGCCTGCCCGGTGTGCAACAAGATTTTACTGCTGTTGTTTGGCGGTGAGTTGCTGATGGCCTATTTCGAGCCGGTGCGTCTTTATGTCACCGTGGCCGGGATTATCATGATGGTTTGGCTGGTTGGGCGCGAGTGGCGTTTACACAAAGCGATGGTTCAGGCTGAGGCATAAAAAAACGCCGCTGATGATAAGCGACGTTTTTTTAGGTTGTAAAACTTCAGCTTTTAAATTTGCTTAGTGACCTTCAGCAACCATGATCATGCCGTGCATACCGGATTCATAGTGGCCGGGAATATTGCAGGCAAACTCAAACATACCGGCCTTGGAGAATTTCCAAACGAGATCTCCTTTGCCCATTTCCTTGATTTCCAGAATATTTGGCGCGCCGTGTTCGGCCATATTCATGTCCATGTCGGCCATTTTCGCCATTTCAGCGCGATGTTCGGCCATGCCTTCCTTGGTGCCGAGCACCAGTTCATGCTCGGTGTCGTCCTTGTTCATGACAGTAAAGCGAATGGTTTCGCCTTCCTTGACGTTCAGCATCTTGATGCTGAAGGCGTTATCCTCGGCGGTGATATGAACCGTGCGGTCGACCATGGATGCCATGCCGGGTTCGCCATAAGCAGATTCGGCGGCGTGGTCGCCGTCGCCCATTTTCATGCCTTCGCTCATTTTCATGGCGCCGTGGTCGCCATCCATTTTCATTTCTTCCTTGTGGCCCGCATCCTGCGATGCGCAACCAGCCAGCAGGCCGGCAAGCATCACTGGCGCCATGACTTTAGCCCATAATTTAATTCTCATTTTCCCCATCCTCTATAAGTGTGTGCATTGGTTTTGAAGTCCGAAAGTTAAACCTTACAGGGGTTGGAACCTCAAGGATTACCGCAGGATTTTGGAGTTTGGGTTAATAAACGACATTAAAACAACGCAGTATACGTTTATACCAAGCCGCTTGAAAGCAGGGCCGGTGGCCGCTGAACGCTAAATAATGGATTTGAACCAAGGGCTTGATTAAGGGCTTGCCCCAAACGGGGGAAGTGGCTTACTAGAAGGCTGTTTCCATCCCAAGCTTATTTTGAGAAACCACCCCTCATGCCCGTCCGGAAAACCAACCGCATAACGAAGCTCAGGAAGCCGCCCAAGATCGAGAAGTTTGACCTTCAGCCGGGGCGCATTCTTGGTGGCACCTATGAGGTCGAGGCCTTTCTCGGTGGTGGCTACGAAGGCGAAGTCTACCGCGTGACCGAGTTTCGCACCGGCGTGCCGCGCACCGCCAAACTTTTTTTTCCGCACCGCAACGAGAAGGGTAAAGAGGCGCTGGCCTATGCGCGCAAACTGGAAAAGCTGCGCGATTGCCCCATTGTTATCCAGTATCACCATGTGGAAACCATCAAGTTCCGGCGCAACGAGGTCACTTGTTTGATTTCGGAATTCGTAGAAGGCCAGCAACTTTCACAGTTTATCCAGTCGCACCCCGGCAAACGCATGCCGCCTTACAAGGCGTTGCACGTCATTCATGCTTTGGTCAGCGGGCTAGAGGAAATTCACTGGAAGAACGAATACCACGGCGACATTCATTCCGATAACATCCTGATTATGCCGCGCGGAATCTTTTTTGACGTCAAGCTGATTGATTTTTACAACCTCGGGCGTTCCAACAAGGAACGGCGCAAGGAAGACATTCTCGATGTCGCCCACCTGTTGTATGAAGCCATCGGTGGGCCGAAGTGGTACGCCAAGGCACCGCAGGAAATTAAGGATATCTGCCGCGGCCTGCGCCGGGATTTAATCCTCAAACATTTTCCTACCATCCGCCATCTGCGTGAACACCTGGAAACGTTTATCTAAACATCAGCGCCGCAAAATGTTGCGGCTAAACGTCTATATCCTGCACGAAGCGCGCGTGCTCCTGAATGTAGGCGTAGCGCAGCTCAGGCTTCTTGCCCATCAGGCTTTCCACCAGCTCTGCGGTGTCGCGCTGGTCGTCCCAGTCATCCTCGCCGTGGCCGCCGGGCAGCATCACGCGCAAAAGGGTGCGGCCTTCCGGGTTCATGGTGGTTTCCTTCAATTGTGCCGGTGGCATTTCGCCAAGGCCCTTGAAACGGCTGATCTCGACCTTCTTGTTCTTGAAGTCGGTGCTCATCAACTCGTCCTTGTGCGCGTCGTCGCGTGCGTAAACCACGCGCCCGCCCGCGCCAAGGCGGTAAAGCGGCGGCTGGGCAAGGAACAAATGCCCGCCTTCAACCAGAGCCGGGGTTTCTTTATAGAAAAACGTCATCAACAGGGACGCAATGTGCGCGCCGTCAACATCGGCATCGGTCATGATGATGATGCGCTCATAGCGCAGCGCGGTCAGGTCAAAATGCTTGCCCACGCCGCAGCCCAGCGCCTCAATAAGGTCTGAAAGTTCCTGATTGGCGTTGCGCTTGTCGTCGGTGGCCGAGGCAACGTTGAGGATTTTGCCGCGCAACGGCAAAATGGCCTGCGTTTTGCGGTTGCGCGCCTGCTTGGCGGAACCACCGGCGCTGTCGCCCTCGACTATAAACAGTTCCGTGCCTTGCGCCGTTGCCAGTGCGCAATCAGCCAGCTTGCCCGGCAGGCGCAGTTTCTTGGTTGCCGACTTGCGCTTGGTTTCCTGTTCGGTCTTGCGCCTGAGGCGTGTGCTGGCGCGCTCGATGGCGGCGTCAAGCAGGGCGCGGGCTGCCTTGGGGTCAGCCGTCAGCCAATGGTCGAAACTGTCGCGCAGCGTGTTTTCGACCAGCCGCTGGGCGTCGATCGTCGTCAGCTTTTCCTTGGTCTGGCCCTGGAACTGCGGTTCGGGAATAAACACAGACAACATCACCATGGCGCCACCCAAAACGTCATCGGCGGTTAATTTGGCCGCCGCCTTTACATTGGTCAGCTCGCCATAGGTCCGCAAACCCTTGGCGATGGCGGAACGGAACCCCGCTTCGTGGGTGCCGCCCAGTGGCGTCGGCACCGTGTTGCAATAGGAATTGAAAAACCC
Organism: uncultured Thalassospiraceae bacterium; assembly: GCA_965602455.1. GTDB lineage: Bacteria > Pseudomonadota > Alphaproteobacteria > Rhodospirillales > Magnetovibrionaceae > CBFCYL01. Next base: position 16,205 of record CBFCYL010000037.1, read on the forward strand.
GTCTTCGTCTGCCGGCCAATGCACGGCCCATTCCAGGCGGCCTTGCTCGGAAGGGAAGTCAGCGCGGTTGGCAAACGCGCGTGGCGTTACCGTGCGGCGTTTTTCAAGATGGCTGGCGACGAAATCTTCCAGTCCGCCGGGAAAGTGCAGCTCAGCCGTTTCCGGAACGCCTTTTTCTTCCTTGTCCTTAAGCAGCGCCTTGTCGCACGACCAGCGGATTTTTACGCCGCGAAACAGGTAAGCTTTTGAGCGCGCCATGCGGAACAATTGGTGGGGGCGAAAGTGCAGGCGCGTGCCGAAGATGTCGGGGTCGGGGCTAAAGGTCACGGTGGTGCCGCGGCGGCTGGTCTTGCCCGCTTTTTTCAGCTTGGTTTTGGCTTTGCCGCGCGAGAAGGTTTGCACCCACAATTGCTTTTCGCGCGCTACCTCGACCGTCATGGCTTCGGACAGGGCGTTGACCACCGAAATGCCGACGCCATGCAGGCCGCCCGAGGTGGCATAAGCCTTGCCGCCAAACTTGCCGCCTGAATGCAGCGTCGTCATGATGACTTCCAGCGCCGACTTGTCCTTGAACTTGGGGTGCGGGTCGATGGGGATGCCGCGGCCGTTGTCGTGGACGGTCATTTCGCGCGCCGCGTTCAAGCTGATCTCAATGACGCTGGCGTGCCCGGCGACCGCTTCATCCATGGCATTATCCAGAACCTCGGCTGCCAGATGGTGATAGGCGTGCTCGTCGGTACCGCCGATGTACATACCCGGGCGCTTGCGCACCGGCTCAAGGCCTTCCAGCACCTCGATGTCGGCGGCGGTGTAGGTTGCTTTTTTGCCGCCCTTGCCGGGCTTTGCGGCGGCTTTTGGTGCTTTTGTTTTCGCCGCGGCTTTTTTTGCGACCTTTTTGGCGGTCTTCTTTTTGCTTTTTGATTTGGGCTTTTGGCCAAACAGGTCGGTCATGGGGTGGGCTTGCTCCATTGTGGGTTTGCGCGCGCGGTGTGCCGGGCGTATCCTAATGACCGAAAAGCACCCAAGGCAAGCGTTGTTCTTACAACATACTGGCAATCAACACTTTTTCAGGTATCGGCGGGGCAACAGCCTGTTCCCCGCAGGCGGAGTGAACACCCACATGGCAACCGATTCGACATCCCCAGGCTCTGAATCTCCACGACCGCTCGGCGAACCGCGCGGCAAGATCCTCATCCGCACCGCCGCCATGCCTGAAAACATGAACTCGCGTGGCCATATTTTCGGTGGCTGGGTGCTGGGGCAAATGGATATCGCCGGTGGCATCGCGGCGGCCGAACGCGCCAAGGGCAGGGTGGCGACGGTGGCGATCAAGGAAATGAAGTTTGCCAAGCCGGTCGAGGTGGGCGATTTGCTGACCTGTTACGTCGAGCTTGGCCCGGTGGGCAGGACATCCATCACCACCTATATCGACACCTGGGTGCACCGCCATCGTGGTGGCGAGATTGAGGAAGTCCAGGTCACCAAGGGCGAGTTTGTCTATGTGGCGCTGGATGACGACGGCAAGCCGCGCCCGGTTCCCAACTAGCGCCGTTCCAGTAGCCCCGGACAGTTTTAAGCCACCGACAGCAGGATATAGCCGCCCACGAACAGCAGGGTCAGCGCGGCGCTGTCAGCGAGTTGTCTTAGGGTGTGTTTCGCTGAGTGTTTGAAGGTGTCCATGGTTCGCTCCTTTGGGTTTTGATTGGTCTTTGCTAAAGAGAACAAAACAGGAACAAACAGGAATTGTCAAGGGGTTTCAAGCCTCAACCGCCGGGCCGTTTTTCCTGTTTTACTCGCCAAAGCGAGGGAAACCGGGTATGAAAGGGGCCCTTTGATGCCCCGAGACGACCCGAAACCTGCCCGGAAACCACGCCATGCGCCTGCCTGCACCCGTGCTGTTGATCATCGCTACCGTACTTTGGGGTGGTAACTTCGTGGTCGGGCGCGCCGTGCACCTGGACATCGCACCGTTGAGCCTGGCTTTCTGGCGCTGGCTGCTGGCGGGGCTTATTTTGGCGCCTTTCGTGGCCCGCGACCTGTGGGCACACCGCCAGCTGATCCGCCGCCATTTCGGCCTGTTGTTGGTGCTGGCGCTAAGCGGGATGGCGCTGTTTCACAGTTTCACCTATATCGCGCTGACCACGACAACGGCCATCAACGCCGCCGTGGTGCTGGCCACCATGCCACTGGTTATTCCGGTGGCCTCATACATGGCCGGGGGTGAACGCTTAAGCCGCCGCCAGGCGCTCGGCATTGCCATTTCCATCGTCGGCGTTGCCATCGTTATCAGCCGCGGTGATGTAAACGTGTTGCTGGGGCTTAGCTTCACGCCGGGTGATTTGTGGGTGTTGGCGGCCGTGGTGGCGTGGTCGGTTTATTCGGTGTTGCTGAAACGCCTGCCCGGTGATCTGCCGCCACTGGTGATGCTGGGTTGTATCAACTGGCTGGCCATTGCCATGCTATTCCCGGTTTTTTTATGGGAATTCAATCAGGTAGGGGGCTTTGTTACCAACGCACCTAACCTTTTAGCCATCGCCTACGTGGCCGTGTTTGCTTCCATCGTGGCGTTCCTGAGCTGGAACGCAGCGGTGGCCGAGATCGGCGCCAACCGCGCGGGGCTGTTTATCCACCTGATTCCGCTTTCCGCCGCCCTGCTGGCCATCATATTCCTTGGTGAACGCCTGCAGATGTACCACGTTGTGGGCTTGGCGCCGATTGTCTTGGGCATTGTGCTGACGACGCGCCAACCATCTGCCATGAGGAAAAACCAGTGACGCTTGCGCTGTATCGCCGAAACGTCTTTTTGCTGTCGACATCGCAGGCGCTGTTCCTGGTTTACGGGGTGACCATGGTCACCTTTGCCGGGCTGGTGGGGCGGTTTTTGGCTGACGACCCGGCGTTCGCCACGTTGCCGGTGGCGCTTTATGTCATTGGCGCCATGCTGACCACGGTGCCGGCATCGTTTGTCATGCGGCGCATTGGTCGGCGCTCAGGCTTGATGGCGGGCGCCGTTATTGGGGTCATGGGCGCGGCGCTGGCGGTTTACGCTATTTCCGCGGACAGCTTCTGGTTGTTTTGTGCTTCTTCCATGTTGGCCGGGGTGTACCAGGCGCACAGCCAGTATTACCGTTTCACCGCCATCGAGGCGGCGCCGGTTGAATTTGCCAGCCGCGCTATTTCCCTGGTTATGGTCGGCGGCGTGGTCGCCGCACTGGTCGGACCGTGGATTGCCGTTTCCTCTCGTGATTTGTTGATGCCGATACCGTTTGCCGGGGCCTTTGTTGCCGCAGGCGCGGTTTCGGTTTTGGCGGTGGCGGTGCTGTCAATGCTTCGCCTGCCGCCGCGCGTTGAAACCGAAGTGAACGAACCAGCAAGACCGCTTGGCGAAATTGTCGTCCAGCCGGTATTCATGGCCGCCGCACTGGCCGCCGCCATGGCCTATGGCCTGATGGTGTTGATTATGACGGCCACGCCGTTGGCCATGGCCGATTGCGGCCTTTCGGTGGAAGCCACCGGCGGTGTTATCCAAGGTCATGTGCTGGCCATGTTCGTGCCGTCGTTTTTTACCGGCCACCTGATTGCGCGCTTCGGGGTGTTTAAAATTCTTTACGCGGGCATGGCGCTGTTTGCCATCAGTGCCGTCATTGCCCTTTCAGGGCAGGGGTTCTGGGAATTCATGCTGTCGCTGGTCGGCGTTGGCGTGGGCTGGAACTTCCTGTTTGTCGGCGGCACCACGTTGCTGACCGAAGCCCACCGACCGTCTGAAACGGCCAAGGTGCAGGGGCTGAACGAACTGATCGTTTCGATTGCGGCGGCCACGGCGTCGTTTTCTTCCGGCGCACTGCTGAACGCTTCGGGGTGGAACTTCGTCAACTACGGCATGATCCCGTTTCTGGCGCTGACCTTCATGGCAACCCTGTGGTATGCCCGTCACCAGAAACTGGAACGCGCGCTGGCGCGAGACGACGCAGCTTGACAAGGCACAGACCCGGCGGCGGGCTCAGCCGGGCTTAATTTCCAAGCAGGCCTTTGATGGCCCCACCGATGGCGCCGGCGCCTTTTTCGATAACGGCCTTCGCCCCGGAACCCACCGATTTCAACGTTGATACTGCACCGCCGCTGCCGCCGCCGATGATGGCGTCGAGATTGGAAATGCCGATTTGCCCGAGATCCAGCGCACCGGCTGCATTGTTGGCGTTTTTGGAAATAGCGTCGACGATTTGCATGGCAACCTCGCCAGCGGTGGCGCCGCCGGATTTTTTGCCGATGTCCTTGAGGTGGATGTTATCAAGCTTGGCGGTAAGTGTTTTGCCCAGCATCAGCGAAGCGCTGACGTTGACCTTGCCGCCGTTGATATAGAGGTCGCGGATAATAAGTTTCGGTGCGGCACTGTCTTGCCCGCTTGCCCCGGTTCCAGAGCTGGACGAACCGCCGGATTGCGCTGCCTTGGGTGTTGAGGCGATGAAACTGTCGATATTTTTTTTCAGCACGTCCACGTTGGTGGATTTGGCGCCGATTTCGTATGTGATTTCCGGATTGTCGATGACCACCTTGTCGATGATCAGCAAACTCGTTGTGCTGCCGTCGCCAAGCTCAAGGCCGATAGCGCCAAATTTTAATGCGCGCTGGGTCTTGAAGCCGGGCGGGTTGGCCACCGTAAGGCCGAACAGGCCACCGCGAGCGTTGGTGATGTCAATGGAAGCCCTGTCGAGCTGGACCTGGACCTGGGTGACGCGTGAGCCACCTTCCTCGACGGCGGCCTTTACGATGGAGTCCAGATTAGAGGTGAGGGCATACAAACCCACCACCACCAAAACGACCAGCACGCCCAGGCTGATGACGATTTTCTTAATCATGAGTGTTCATCCTTGCACAACAGTCAAACGTTAAGGCTTAGGAGCATCCTTCAACATTTTGACCAACAATGCAAAAAATCATCGTAACTCGTCGTCATTGGCGAAACCGCGCTGGATGATCTGCCTGATACCATCCCAGTGGTTATCGCGACAAAACAGCAAGGCATCTTCCACACCCAGACGATTGATAAGTTTCTGGGCCAGGTGTTCCATCTCACCTGGCGTTTCCGTATCGTGAATCCGAACATTCTGTATCATGGATTCTATCCAATCTTCCCCGTAGCCCAAAGACGGAGCCCAAAACCGCTTGGTCCGTTATCGCTGAAGTTTGCGCCTCATATACTTGCCAGTTTGTTAATGTGGCGCCTAAGCAATTGGGATTATGTCCGCCAATGCCGTATGTGGCTTGAGGATTGAAATAGAACACAAAATAGGCGAAACTGGGCATGGGGCACCACACAGAGGAAAGCGGAAAGGGACGGAAGCATGGATGCAACCGACCAAGCGTTCTGGGAGCGTGCCGAGCACGAAATGCGCATTCACCAGAACACGACATGGTTTATGTCAATGTTGCTGCTTCGTGGCGGTATTTTAGCAGTGCTGTTTACGGCCACCTACCTGCTGATGGTCAACTTGCTGGACCCGGCCAAGGGGTATTTTTTCAATTCAGCCGAACGCATGGTTCACCCCATCTTCTGGTCGCTGGTTGGCATCGGCATGATTATTGTTGGTGCCTATATCCGCTTTCAGGCGCTGGGGCCGATTGTGGAACGCCTGAAGGAAGATTGAACCCGATCAGGCGGCGGTTTCACCTTTGGCTTTTTCCAGCCGGTCGAGCGCTTCGAGCCATGCGTGCTCGGCTTCGGCCAGGTCTTGCTCCATTTTCGCAGCCTGCTTTTGCAACTCGATAACACGCTCGGGCTTCGCGCCTTCCTCGTAAAGAGAAGAGTCGGCAAGGGCGGTGGTCAGTTCGGCCTTTTTGCGCCCCAGTCGTTTGGCCCAGGCTTCGGCCTCGCTCGCTTCTTTCTTTAACGGCTGCAATAACGCCCGGTTAGCGGCCCCGTCGCGGCGCGCTTCCTTTTTATCGTCGTCGTCAGGCGTTCCTTTTTTATTCTTTTTGTTCTTTTTGTTCTTGTTGTTTTTCGGCTTTTCACCACGCAGAACCTGACGGCGGCCCAACAGGCGCGAACGATAGTCATCGAGGTCGCCGTCAAACGGCTCTACCTTTCCGTCTTCAACCAGCCAGAAATCGTCGGCGGTGGTCTCGATCAGGTGAGGGTCATGGCTGACGAGGATGACCGCACCATTAAACGCATTAATTGCCTGCACCAGCGCCTGCCTTGAATCCACATCCAGATGGTTGGTCGGTTCATCGAGCAGCAAAATATTGGGCTTGTCGGCACTGATAAGCGCAAAGTTAAGGCGCGCCTTCTCACCGCCGGAAAGATCCCCG
>CBFCYL010000038.1:0-22386 GCA_965602455.1 uncultured Thalassospiraceae bacterium
CGCGGTCCCACAGGGCAAAGGCAAACATGCCGATGAGGCGTTTTGCCGTTTCACCGACCCCCCACCGGGCGCAAGCTTCCAGCACCACTTCGGTATCGCTATGGCCGCGGAAGGTTATGCCGCCGCCGGACAGCTCGCTGCGCAATTCGTCGGCGTTATAGGCCTCGCCATTATAGGAAAGCACGAAGCGGTCGGAAGCAGACTTCATGGGCTGGTGACCGGCAGCACTGAGGTCGATAATGGAAAGGCGCGTGTGCGCCAGCGCCAGCCCGGCCTCGGCCTCGCACCACACATCGCTGGCGTCCGGACCGCGATTGGCCATCGTTACCGCCATGGCGCGCGCCATGGCATTCAGCGCATCGGCCCCGGTGGCGGCCTTCAGGTCAATAAAGCCGGCAATGCCGCACATTCAGGAAGGCTTCCTTTGCGGCATGGACGCAGTGGCGATGACGCCGTTGTCGCCCAGTCGCACGTCGATATCCGTCAGTCCCGCCTCAGTGTGCCAGCGACGAAAGGTCTCGGGTGATTGCGGAATGTCATAGCGCGGCGACAGCATGTCGAAGGTGTCGAGGTAGGCCCATTCCTTGAGCATTTCATCTGAGGCGCCGGGCATCTGGTTATAATAGTCAGCAATCAGCAGGCGCCAGTTGATGGCTTCGCCCACCACCGGAATACGACGGATGATGCGCGCCAGCGGCCACATGAAATCAATGTAACGGGTGCATATTTTATAAAGCTTTGCCGGGTCCATGGTGCGGGTCAGGGGCCGAACCCAATAGCGCGTGTTGAGGTAATAACGCATGACGGTCTTGAGGTAGGTGTCGGTGAAGATTTTGCCACCGGCCCTGATCATTTCCACCAGCGCGTTAAACGAAGCCCTGGGATCGGGCGTGTGTTGCAACACGCCTATGCACAGCACCTTGTCAAAGGCCGCCTTTTCAAACGGCATTTCGGTGATGGAAGCCTGCACCAGCAACAGGTTGGGGTGCTGGCCGTTGGACTGGTAATTCACTTCCACCGCCTGGCTGAAATCAAGCGACACCACCATGGCGCCGGTGGCCAACAAATGTTCGCTAAAGCGCCCGGAACCGGAACCGACCTCGAGGATAACCTCACCATCCAGCATGCGACCCCAGCCCGAAACGCCAAACAGGCGCGTTTCCGAAATGGTATTGCCGGCGTCGCCGTCGTATTGGGTGCGGGCGTGGATCTGCCATTCCAGGCCGAAGTTAGCGGCATAGTTATCCGACGACACGAAGCGCGGGATAAAATCGACAATGGGGTAGGTGGGCCCGTTCTTGACATCGGCACTAAGATGCCCACGCTTGATACGCCCATCGACGGTTTCCTCGACGTGCAGTTTCAGTTTCACTCCCGTTTGCGGACAGCGCAGGTATTTAAGGTGATCGGGGTTCAAGCTGAACCCACCGATTTTATTAACGTCTGGTTCGCGGCGCTGACGCTAACAGGGTTTGCACGGTCGTCGCCCGAAATCATTATGGAACCGCCCGCCGCTTCAACCAGGGCGCAACCGGCGGCAACGTCCCAGATCATGATGCTTTCTTCCTGGTAGGCATCGGCCCGTCCACAGGCCACATAAGCCAGCGACATGGCCGCCGAACCGAGCATGCGAACCTTGCGCCAGCGGGCGGCATCGCGGGCAAAAGCGCCCATTGCCTCGTCGGAGAAATCACGCTTGGCCGGAAAGCCCGTGGCGAGCACCGATGTATCGGGGCTCTGCTGGCCGCCAACTTTCATCGTTGTGCCGTTAAGCTTGGCTTCAATGCCCGTGCCGCCGGTGTAGAGCTCATCGTGGTTGAAGTCATAAATGACGCCCAACACCGGTTGCCAACCCTGCATCAGGGCGATGGATACGCAGCACATGGGAATGTTTTGGGTGTAGTTGGCGGTGCCGTCCAGCGGGTCAACCACCCAGCACAAATCCTGTTCGTCACCGGACCAGCCTTTTTCCTCGGACAGGATGGGTACGGCAGAGCGCGCCGAAAGCATTTCGAGAATGATTTCCTCCGCCTTGACGTCGGCGGAAAGTTTTATGTCCTTGCCGATTTCCGAGCGAATAACGTTCCAGTCCGGGGCGCGGGCGGCAAGCGCCTTGCCAGCGGCACGCGCGGCTTTGGCGGCCAGTTCAAGTTGTTCGGCAAGGTCTGTTGGTGTATTGGTCATGTCAGGGCTTTCAGGGCTTCTTGCAATGGCTGCGGCTTCCAGCCAAGCAGGGTTTTCGCCTTGGTGTTATCGCCATACGAAATGGCCGTTTCACCGGGGCGCATGTCGATGGCGCCAAACTTAAGCAAGTTACGATCAGCGTTCATCAGGTCGGCCAGTGTTTCCAGCATGGATTTCAGGGTCACCGCTTCACCGGCGCAGATGTTGAACAGGTCAAACGGCTGGCGGGGCATATCTTCGGCCAGCTTCAGGTAGGCGTTGCAGACATCACCGACCGAAACAAAGTCGCGCTTTTGGTTGCATGGCGAAAGGTCGATGGGCTTTCCCGCCGCCAGCGCCGTTACCACCTGGCTGAGCAGTTTTTGCGAGTTGTCCATTGGCCCGAAGGGAATGTAAAGGCGCGCAACGCGCGTCGGCACACCGTGAATTTTGCAAAGAAGTTCAGCCTCGACGCTTTCCATCAGCTTGGCCGTGCCGTAGGGCAGGTCCGGCTGGCAATTATTTTCTTCGTTGTCGGCGTTTTCGCTGGCGCCGTATTCAGCCGAAGATCCGGTGACGATAACCCCGCAACCGGTTCCTTCCAGCGCCCGGTATAAACTTTCCAGCGGCCGCACGTTAACGGCGATTGAGCGCATGAAGTCATGATCCGGTGAATGGTAGTTTTCGGCAAAGCCAGCATGATGCACCCAAATATCCGGCTTTTGCTTTTCAACAAAGGTTGTGACGGCATCGCCGTCTTCGATATCCAGTTCGGCCAGTTCGGCAACACCACGCACCTTGTTCAGGCGATCGGCGCGAACACCATCATAGGCACCGGTTTCACGCGAAGTGGTGGCGACAACACGGTAGCCCGCCGCCACGAAAGCAGACGCCAAATGACAGCCGACAAAGCTGGACACACCCGTGATGATCGCTGTTTTTTCAGGAGTGGCCATGCGTTTGCGTTCGGTTTCAGGTGTTCCAGCCGACATAGGCGGCGGTTTGCTGGTCGGTAATTTGCCGTGGATCTGCGCCTTCGCCAACGGCCTTGTACCATTGCACGGTATGGCGAACGGCATGCTCGCAATCCCATTGCGGATGCCAGCCCAGTTGGGTGCGCGCTTTTTGACTGTCGAGCATCAACAGTCCCGCTTCGTGCGGCGCGTTCGCTTGCGTTGCATCGAGGACTTCCCCGGCCCCCCACACATCAACCACCATGTTGACCAGTTCGGAAACCGGCAACGTGTCTTCGTTTGCCGGGCCGAAGTTCCAGCTTCCGGAATATTTGACGGGATCATCCATCAGCTTTTGGGCCACCAACAGGTAGCCCGAAAGGGGTTCAAGAACATGTTGCCAAGGGCGCACGGCGTTTGGGTTACGCACACCAATGGGCTTTTCGTTGCCAAGGGCGCGCACACAGTCCGGAATAATCCTGTCTTTTGACAGGTCGCCGCCGCCGATAACATTACCGGCGCGAGCCGAAGCCGCGCCCAGGTTGTCACGCGCCGCAAGAAAGGAATCAAGATAAGCGGAAAATACGATTTCGGCAGCAGCCTTGGATGCGGAGTAGGGGTCGCGCCCGCCCAGTTCATCATCTTCCGTGTAGGCGTCGCCGTGCTCCTTGTTTCGGTAGCACTTGTCGGAAGTAACATAAACCAGCGCGCGAAGTTCATCGGACTTGCGGACGGCTTCCAGCATGTTCACGCTTCCGCCGATGTTGGTGTCAAACGTCAGCTTCGGTTCATTATAGCTTTCACGCACCAGCGATTGTGCGGCGAGGTGAAAAACCATTTCCGGTCGCGCTTCATCAAAAGCGCGTTCGACGGTTTGCGCATCGCGGATATCACCATCGGTGTGGTGCATCCGCTCACCAAGGGACAGTTGGCCAAACAACGGCGCGTCCGCATCCGGCGCCAGCGACAGGCCGTAGACATCCGCACCCAGCGAAAGCAGCCAGTTGCAAAGCCAGCTTCCCTTGAAACCCGTGGCGCCCGTTACTAGGATGCGCCGGCCCTTGAATGCGTCTGCGTTCAGCATATGCCTATCCCTCAACCCAGGGCGCCTCGCCGGAATCGAACAAATTGTTCAGCAACGTGAACTCCCTGAAGGTATCCATGCATTGCCAGAACCCGTCATGGGCATACATCATCATCTGGCCTTCAGCGGCGATGCGGTGCATGGGTTCGTTTTCCAGTATTTCGTCATCACGTTCGGCGTCCAGATAATCCAGCACCGCACGGTTGCAGACAAAGAACCCACCTGAAATGCGGCCACCCGTTGCCTGCGGCTTTTCGTTAAACTCGGTAACCAAGCCATTCTCATCATGTGCCAGCTCGCCGAAGCGGCTCGGCGGGCGAACGCCGCTGACGGTCATCAGTTTGCCGTGGCCCTTGTGAAAATCAACCAGGGCGGCGATATCAATGCTGCTGACGCCGTCGCCATAGGTCAGCATGAATAAATCGTCATCGCCGATATGTTCGGCAATCTTTTTAACCCGCGACCCGGTCTGGGTTTCCATGCCGGTTTCGGCAAGGGTGATGTTCCAGTCTTCGATTCGGGAACGGTTATTGAGGAAGTGATCTTTTATGACGTTGCCCTTGTAGCCAAGGCAAAGCACGAAATCCATATAACCAAAGCGAGCGTAAGCATTCATGATGTGGCGCACGATCGGGTATTCGCCAACCGGGATCATGGGTTTTGGCAAATCATCATCGACACCGCGAATGCGCGTGCCTTTGCCGCCACATAAAATAACAACTTTCATGTCGTTTTTTGTCCTTACTTCAACCAACAGAGGGCAAGCTACCGCACTTCAGGTGAAATGGCGCCACCGGAAGTATCACAGCTAGGGGTGAGGAGGCGTTCAAAACGACTGGGCTATGCCGAACACGGACCTTTGTTTGCCCCATCCCCACCTTGCGTGCTCAATACGATGCAATAACCCCAATTGCACGGGGCTGGCATCACAGCCCGGATTGTATCGTGGGCTCGAACCACAAACGACAGGCGATGCGCTACCGCTCACATCAAGAGCCCGCCGGGCCCGGGGCGGTTTTGCAGTGTATCGTTATATATATATCTTTATCTACATAAAACTAAAGGAAAAATCAATAATTTGTTCAATATATGAACAAAAATTTCCTGTCTTTTTCAGCCCCGGACGGGGTAGCGGAAATCGCCCCCTGCATTACGTTCATACAGTGAACAATACTTGACTGTAAGCCCGAATCGGTGCAGATTCCGTCCTGTTCAAGCAGTGAACAAAAAAGGGGGCTCCGCGCATTCCCGATTGCCAGAGGGGGCGAAATGCCTGATTCCGACGAAACGCGAAACGGCCTGAATCTATCCGAATGGTCGACCCTGGGGCTGCTTTCGGCACTGGAAGAAGAGGGCCGGGTCACCCAGCGCGGCCTTGCGGCGCGCCTGGGCGTGGCCTTGGGCCTGACCAACAGCTTGCTCAAGCGGGCGATCAAAAAAGGGCTGGTTAAGGTCAAGCAGGCGCCGGCCAAGCGCTTTGCGTATTACGTCACACCAAGGGGCTTTGCCGAAAAAAGCCGTCTCGTGGGCGATTACCTGTCCACGTCGTTGAGCTTTTTTCGCCAGTCCCGCGAGGAATACGCAGCCATTTTCGATGCAGTCGAAGCGGGCGATGGCGTGGTCTTGTTTGGCGTTGGTGAGCTGGCCGAGATTGCGTTGCTGTCGGCGCGCGAAAAAGACATTGAGCCGACGGCCATCGTTCATCCCGGCAGCAACCTTGCCCAGTTTTCCGGCCTGTCCGTGACCAGCAGCCTTGATGCCCTGCCGGAAGATTACGCCGGGTCGATTGTCCTTTGTGGCGTGGAACAACCGCAGGATTCATACGACGTACTGGTGAAACGGTTTGGCGAGGAACGGGTATACGCACCGCCGCTTTTACACATCACCCGAAACGCCAACCGGGGGGATCAGTCATGAAATCGTGGTATGTGGTGCGCACCCAAACACAATCCGAAGAACGCGCGGCAAGGCAACTGCTCAATCAGGAGTTCGAGGTTTACCTGCCCCGGTATCGCAAAGAACGCCGCCATGCGCGCAAGGTTGATATGGTCTTGCGACCGCTTTTCCCCGGATATCTGTTTGTCGGCATGGACCCGGCGAAGCAGCGTTGGCGGTCTATTAACGGCACCTTTGGCGTCATCGGGCTGGTCCAGTATGGCGAAGTACCAACCCCGGTTCCTGCCGGTGTGGTTGAAAACCTTCAGAACATGGAAGACACAAACGGTGCGGTCAGTCTGGCGCCGCAAGGCCTGAAGAAAGGCGATCGCGTTCGGGTGCGTACCGGTGCCTTTGCCGAATATACGGCCCTGTTGGAAGAAATATCGGACGAGAAGCGGGTCTTCTTGTTGCTTGACCTTATGGGTCGCGAGGTGCGCGTCACGGCACCGTTGGAAGCCCTTGCCGCCGTATCGTGACGGGGGCTCAGTTTTGTTTTTTTCACACCGGCGTGATTCACCCGGTGTGCGGTAGCGTGCTCAAGCGCCAACCGATTAAACGCCGATTAAACACCGATAAAACAAGGGAAATGGAAACGTTATGGATCTTGGCCTGAAAGACCGCGTGGCCATCGTCATGGGGGCAAGCAAGGGAATTGGCCGCGCCATTGCCCACGGCCTGTCGCTGGAAGGCGCGCGGGTTATCATCGTTGCCCGTTCAGATGGTGAGCTTAAGGAAGCCGCCGGGCAAATATCGGCTGATTCCGGCATCGATGTTCTTGCGGTGCCGGGTGATGTTTGCGATGTGGGCCTGCCCGCAAAGCTGGTTGAGCGGGCGCTGGATGAGTGGGGCCAGATTGATATCCTTATCAACAACGCCGGTGGCCCGCCGCCGATGGGATTCCTTGATGCCGAGGACGAAGACTGGTCCCACGCTATCGAGTTGAACCTGATGAGCACGATCCGCATGTGCCGCGCGGTGGCCCCGGCAATGAAAAAACAGGAATGGGGGCGCATCGTTACCATCGGCTCAACCCTGATGAAAGAACCGGCGCCGCAAATGGTGCTTTCCGCAACGGCACGCGCGGGCGTAACGGCGTTTACCAAGGCCATTGCCACCGAGCTGGCACCACACGGCATTACGGCGAACACCATTGCAACCGGCGGCGTGCAAACGGACCGCCTGGTATCGCTTTTCCAGACGATGGCCGATACCGGTGGCAAGTCTCTCGATGAACGCCTGACGGACGCCGCGGCAAGCATTCCCATTGGCCGCTTTGCAACGCCTGAGGAGTTTGCCCAGATGACCATCTTTCTGGCCTCGGAAGCGGGGCGATATGTTACCGGCGAGTGCATCTCGGTTGACGGCGGCCTGATGAAAAGCGCCTTCTGAGGCGGGGGATGCTGTTTCAGCCGGACCAGTTTTCCGTTTCAAACCCGGTTTTCGTGGAGCCTGACGCAGCCATGCGTTTGGCCGGGGAAACCATTTTGGCGCAACATTACGAAGCGGTTATCGGGCGCTGCCTTGGCTTGCAGCGGGTTGGCGCAAGGGAAGTGAACTCGAAAAACATGAAGGTTGAGGCCGAAGAAGGCCTTTTCCTGATTAAGCACGTATCCGCCGAAGCCATATCCGACCATGAGCAGGCATGCGTTATTGCCTCCCGGCTTGCGGGGCAGGGCGCGGTGCTTACCTGCCCCCAGGCCAACAAGAACGGCGATTTCGTCAGCCGCAATGAACAGGGCGGATGGTCGCTGTGGAAGTTTGTTGAAGGCGATTTTTTTTCCGGCAGCGATCGGGAAATGGATAGCGTTGCCGGTGTCGTTCACGACGTGCAACAGCACCTTTCGCACCTGCCCGATGTTTTGTGGCCGGGAAAAGAAGTCAGCCTTGATGCAGGCCGGATTTTAGCGACCTTCAATAAGGGCGATAGTCTGCGCAACCAATGGGATGATATTTTTGACGCAGAACTGTTGTCGTTAGTCCGCGAGCATTGGCCCGCTGTCATGATGGCATCGAAGGCGATAGAACAAACGGCTTCACGCGAAAACGCTTCCTCAATGGTACCTGTGCATATTGATCTCCATCCGCACAACATCATGATGCACGGCGGCAAGGTCGCGGCAATTCTGGATGTTGATTCCATCGTGCGGTGTTCACCGTTGGCGGCGAACGGCTTTGGGGCGTTCAAGTTGTTTCGCCAACATTGCGTTCATTTAGCCAGTGACGAAAAGGACATATCCCTGCGTGGGGCGTTTGAGGCTTTTAGCAAGGCGCTTGCCCCTGAATACCCACCGCGCATTGCCCTTGAGGGCGCACGCTTAGAAGTTTCGCGTCGCCTGGCCTACATTCTTGATGGCCTGCTGGCGAAAGGGAAAAGCGACTGGGGGCATGTTTTGGGTATCCAGCTATCGGCGCTTTCGGAAATATCGTGGCTTCTTGATGAGGCCGAGACGGTTTAAGGGCGGCATAGCTGATGCAGGAAATTGATTTTGAACGTTCGCTCCGTTTCGGGGATATGAACAACAATGGCGCGGATTCACGCCAGCGCCTGATATCCCTAATGGATGCAGCCTTTTCCGAAGGCGACCGCCAATACCTGATGAAAATCCTTTCGTTTGCGGAAGGCATGGACTACCAGCACGGCCGGTTGTCGCAGGAGGTTTATTTATCCCACCCCTATCGGGTTGCCGCCCTGAGCATAGACCTTGCCAAACCGCCAAACGTCCATACCACGGCGCTGGCGCTTGTCCACAATGTGCTGGAAGTGGCGAATATACCGCACACGGAACTGGCCGATTCAATCGGCGCCGACCTGGTGGATGAACTGAGGGCGCTTACGGTGGATCGTTCCAACAACAGCGCCGAATACTTTGCCGGATATTATGATGGCCTGCGGGCGTCAACGTCATCGGCGCGCACGGTCAAGGCGCTCGATAAACTCGATAACATGTTCATGCTGTGTCTCAATCCCGATGGCGATGTGCGCGCTTCGTACCTGGAAGAGATAGAGCGCTACATCATCCCGGTCGTTGAGCAGGAAATGCCACATACGAAGGAATATTTTGAAAGCCTGACGGAAAATTGCCGGAAGGTAGGCCACATAAGCCTGTGAGTCGCTTAATCGGTGGCCGTCAGGTCAATCCATTCGGGGGTGGTTAAGTCGATAGAATCAGAACTTACTAGGTTCTTGAACACTATTTCCGCAAACATTCCTGGAACGTAACTGTTCATCTTTTTCACAGCAAAATTTGCACCCCAGACACAGAGACATTCATTAAGCGAGATGCAAAATTTTACATGATTTCAGAATTCCGCCAGTTATACGGCCTGCTTGATGGGCCCACGCGCAGAAAGGTTCCCGTTTCGGCCTTTTTCAGCATGGTAATTTCAATATTTGAAATGCTTGGCCTGTCGATGATCATGCCGTTCCTGGTTGTCCTGGCCAGCCCGGATAGCGCCAAGCGGTTTGAGTGGGTTACCGATGCCTTGATCCCCTACGGTATAATCAGCCAAGAAGAAATCCTGTTGTTTTTCGGCGTCTCGATGGCGGCCATGTTCTTGGTGAAAAACATTTTGGTAATTTTTGTCAGCTGGTGGCAAAGCAAGTTCATGGCAGAAGGGGAAAGCAAATTATCCATCACCATGGTTGCCCGCTATAACAGCCTGCCATACCTGGACCTGACTTCAAGGAATTCATCGGAATTGATTCGTTGCGCCATCAATGATGTGCAGGTGTCAATGTCATCGTTTTTACTGTCCACCTTGCTGTTGGTCACTGAGCTTCTGGTCATTAGCGGCATTATTTTTGTTATCTTTATGGCTAATGCCGAATTGGCCGTGGGAATGGTGGTGTTCTTCTTTGTTGTGGTTGCGGTGTTTCACACACCGCTGCGCAAACGCCTGACCAACCTTGGCAATGGCCTCGTTCACGAAAGCTTCCACATTTTGCGGGCCATGAGGGAAGGCCTTGGTGCGGTTAGGGAAATGCGCGTCCTGAACAGGGAACATCATTTTCTCGAAGATTATTCTTCGCATCGTAATGCCCTGGGGAAGATTCGCGCGCAGCATACCTTCCTCGGTTCAGTTGGCCGGCCATATCTTGAAATCATGATGCTTTTGGGCATTGCGATTGCTGCGGTAACCCTGTTGGCCGGACTTGAGGTTGCGGATATCGTTGGCGTCGTTGGCCTGGTGGGAACAGCAGGCCTGAGGGCCTTACCCTCGGTTAACCGTATCCTGACCCTGTTTCAACAAATCCGGATAGCGCTGCCTTCGGTTAATAATATTATTGCTGAGTTCAAGACAACCGAGGCCGAAATGGCCGATAGCGAGGCGCGCAGGGCTGCGATTGAACTTGAAGATGCCGGCGGTGACGCCAGGCGGGGAATTGAAGTATGCGACCTGCATTTCACATACCCAGACCGCAGCCTGCCCGCCCTTAATGGCTTGGACCTGTATGTCCCGTGGGGCGGTTCAGTGGGAATTGTCGGTGCGTCCGGCGCCGGTAAGTCAACGTTGGTTGATATTATGCTCGGGTTGTTGGTGCCCCCACAGGGAAGTGTTTATGTCGATGGAATGAACATACACAAGCACCTGTCGGAATGGCGGCGTCGTATCGGGTATGTTCCGCAAAGTGTTTATTTGACCGATGATACGGTCAGGGGAAACATCGCTTTCGGCATTCCCGATGACCAGGTTGAGGAAGAGCAGATAAAAACAGCCCTTCGTTTGGCTCACTTTGACGAGGTTATTGCGGAATTACCGCAGGGCCTTGATACGGTCATCGGCGAAGGAGGGGTAAAGCTTTCTGGCGGCCAACGCCAACGTATCGGCATTGCCAGGGCGCTCTATCATAACCCGGATGTACTGATCTTTGACGAAGCAACATCCGCGCTCGACAATGTGACCGAGTCCAGAATCTCTGAAATGATTAATGAATTAAGCGGTATAAAAACAACCATCATTATTGCGCATCGCTTAAGCACCATTCGCAAGTGTGATAACATCGTGATGTTGAAAGATGGGATGAAGCGGTGTGAAGGCAAGTTCAGTGAGCTAGAGCAGACTTGTCCGGACTTTGAAGATCTCATAAATAAGGGCGGTCTTTAATGCTGGGTCTGGCAGGAGCGTCATTGTGAGCAAGTGGCTGATCATTGGGGCAAGTGGCCTTCTTGGACATAGTCTTTGTCGGCATTTGCGCGATAACAACAAGCGCGTTGTTGGGCTGCGTCACAACCATTCTGTGGATGTGAACGGTGTTGAAGATATCCAGATCGACCTTGTGAACGCCCCGGAGAAACTTGAAACCGAAATCGAGCGGGTCAATCCGGACGTGGTTGTTCATGCCGCCGGCCTGACCAATGTTGATTTGTGTGAAAGCAGTGAAGCCGTCGCCACGATACTGCATGCCGACATTGCTTCGATTGCTGCGCGGGCATCCCGGCAGTGTTCGGCGAAGATGGTATATATCTCAACCGATCATTTATGGGATGGTTCAAAACCGCTTGTTAGCGAGAACCAGGAGCCCCATCCCCTTAATGCCTATGCCAGAACCAAGCTGGATGGGGAGCGCAGGACACTTGATGCCAATCCGGATAGCCTGGTCGTGCGCACCAATTTTTACGGACCGGGCCGCCCGTGGCGACCGTCTTTTTCCGACTGGATTATCGGAGAACTTTCCGAAGGAAATCAGATTACGGCGTTTGTTGATTCCTTCTACACGCCCATTTGCCTGTCCCGGCTTTGTGCGACCATTGTCGAACTGGTCGAACGTAACGCCAATGGCGTTTACAGTGTCGTTGGCGCAGAACGTTTGTCTAAATACGACTTTGCCATCCGCCTGGCGTGTGCCATGGGCCTTAATGAGACCTTGATCAACAAGGGATACCTTGCAAAGGCCAGCCTTAAGGCGCCACGGCCACTGGATATGTCACTATCTTCGGAAAAGATATCGGCGTTTCTGGGGCGTGCGATGCCGAACCTTGACGAATGTTTTGAAGACCTAAAAACCCAAACGGGACCAAAACGTAAACCCTTAACTTAGCTATTTGGCAGAGAAAAAACCATGAAAAGCAACAATGATTTTACCCTGGATGGCCGTTCCATCTTGGTTACCGGCGGCACCGGGTCGTTCGGTAAAACCTTTATCCGAATGATTCTCGATCGTTATAAACCCAAACGCGTCGTTGTTTTTTCGCGAGATGAATTAAAGCAGTTTGAGATGGAGCAGGATATTCACCATCCCAACCTGCGCTACTTTATTGGTGACGTGCGCGATGAACAGCGATTGGAGCGCGCACTTAGCGGTATCGATACCGTTATTCATGCTGCCGCCCTTAAACAAGTACCAGCCGCCGAATACAACCCGATAGAATGTATCAAGACCAACATCATGGGGGCCGAAAACATTATCAATGCCGCGATCAACTGTGGGGTTGAGCGAGTAGTTGCCCTTTCTACCGACAAGGCCGTCAACCCGATGAACCTTTACGGTGCGACCAAGCTTTGTTCCGATAAATTATTTGTTGCCGCCAATAATCTGTCAGGGGGGGATGGCCCGCGTTTCTCGGTTGTACGTTACGGCAATGTTATTGGTTCGCGCGGAAGCGTTATTCCATTTTTTCAGAAGTTACGCCCTACTGGAAAGCTTCCCATTACGGACCCGCGGATGACAAGATTCTGGTTGCGGGTCGAAGATGGAGCCGAATTCGTCATACGTTGCCTGGAAATCATGAAAGGCGGCGAAACCTTTATTCCCAAAATTCCTTCAATGAAGATAACCGATGTAGCCACTGCAATCGGCCCTGAATGCGAACAAGAAATTATCGGCATCCGTCCCGGCGAGAAATTACACGAAATCATGGTTCCCTCTGATGAAGCTAGAAATACCCTGGAATACAAGAGGTTCTACATCATTCATCCGGCTTTTCACATGTGGGGAGAGGACGAAAGTCATAAAAAATATGAAGGAGAGACAGGATCGGTTGTTGCCGAAGATTTTGAGTATGCCAGCAACAGCAACACTGAGTGGGTGGATGCAGATGCATTAAGAAAGATGATAGATTGAGCAAAACACGCTTTCTTGGCTATGGCCGACAACTGATTGATGACGCTGATGTTTCGGCAGTTGTATCGGTGCTACGTGAAGACTACCTGACTCAAGGCCCCGTGGTTGAGCGTTTTGAGCGCGCGTTAGCCGAGCGCGTTGGTGCGCAATATGCCGTCGCGGTCAGCAGCGGCACGGCAGCGCTGCACATCGCGTGCATAGCGTCGGGGTTAAAATCGGGGCAAAGTGGATTTACTTCAGCCCTTACATTCATTGCTTCTGTTAATGCTATGATTTATTGCGGCGCAAAAGCCGGCCTTACGGACATTGACCCTGATGCCCTTGGCATGAGCGGCGATACATTATCCAAAGCACTTGAACGCAATCCGGACTGTGAGCTGGTGATCCCGGTGCATTTTGCGGGCCTTGCCCATGACAGCGCCGAACTTCGCCGCGTTGCCGGCAAGCGAACCGTTATCGAAGATGCCTGTCACGCCCTTGGCGGAACTTATGATGATGGAAAATCAATCGGCAGTTGCGCATATGCCGATATGGCTACATTCTCGTTTCACCCGGTCAAGTCAATCACCACGACTGAAGGGGGGGCCGTAACCACCAATGATGAGGCGACCTATCGCACTCTGCTGATGTTGCGCAATCATGGCATTGAACGAGATTCCGAATCACTTGAAAACACCGCCGCCGCTAAGGATACAGATGGCAGCCCTGCACCATGGTATTACGAACAGCAGATGCTCGGCTATAACTATCGAATGAGTGATCTGCAGGCTGCGCTCGGGCTTTCACAACTTACAAAGCTTGACTTCTTCATTGCCCGGCGCCGGGAAATCGCCATGCGCTACGATGAGGCTTTCGCTTCTGCGAATCACGTTCGACTTCCACAGTCGACCTCGGGGCACCGTGCCCGCTCAGCGCACCATCTCTACACGGTTAATATTGATTATTTGGCCCTCGGTATCACCCGTGTCACTGTTATGGAACGCTTACGCGAAAGCGGTATTGGTTCTCAGGTACACTATGTGCCGATTTATCATCAGCCTTACCATCACAAGCGCAACATTGGTGAAGCCCGGGAATTTCCTGCAACTGAAGCCCACTACCGCGAATGCCTTTCGTTGCCCATTCACGCTGGCCTTACGGATGAAGAGGCGGAGCGGGTTATCACTGCCTTTAACCAGGTACTTGGCTGAAATACAGTGCGAGACTTGTTTTCAGTAAGCCGGTTGGGTTTGGGAACGGTTCAGTTCGGCATCAATTACGGATTGACCAACGACCAAGGCCAGGTGCCTAAAACTGAGGTCGCGGCCATTCTAAACCGGGCCGAGACCGCTGGCATACGAGTCCTGGATACTGCCAGCCAGTATGGTGAAAGCGAAGCAGTATTGGGGCGAGCGCTTCGACCCGGTAACGCTTTCAAAGAGGTGAGCAAAACCCCGAATTGCCCTGAAGATGAAATAACGCCCGCACACCTTGATAAGGTCGAGGCGACACTGGAACGATCCATCGAGCTTCTTGGTGTTTCGTCACTGTATGGCTTGCTGGTGCATCAGGCCGCTGATTTACAAAAGCCTGGCGCAGCGTCACTGGCGCGGCGTCTGGAGGAATTTAGAAACGATGGCCGTGTCGATCATATCGGTGTTTCGGTTTACGACGGCGGTGAGCTAGACGCGGCGTTGACCGTCTTTCAGCCTGATATTGTTCAGCTTCCTTATAATATTCTTGATCAACGGCTCGTTTCTACTGGCTGGCTGGCCGAATTGAAGAGACGTGGCATTGAGGTTCACGCCCGATCCCTGTTCCTGCAGGGTTTACTGCTGGTAGAACCCGTTGGTCTTAGCGATTTTTTTGCCCCGGCAACGGACCAACTGAAAGCCATTTCCAGCGCAGGTGTTGAGCACGGCATCGGTCGTCTGGGCATGTGCCTGCATGCAGCCTTTAACAGGCCTGAACTGGATATCCTGCTGGTAGGAGTAACGAAGATTGCCGAGCTGGAAGCAATACTAAACCTGCTACCAAAACTATCCGGGCTGACAATTGATCCTGACGCGTTTGCCCTGGATGATGAAAGTATCCTCAACCCGGCTTTGTGGCCGATGGCGTAAGCGAATGAAGGCATGAACACTCTCGAGAAATCCAAGGCACTGCTGGAACGGGCCAAGAGGGTAATCCCCTCGGCGACGCAGACCTTTTCCAAGGGCCCTAACCAGTGGCCCGGAGCCGTGTCGCCGCATTACCTGCTTCGCGGCGAAGGCGCCTGGGTGTGGGATGTGGACGGCAATAAGTACCTCGACTACCTGATGGCGCTGGGGCCAATCATCCTCGGCTACGGCAATAAGCGGGTGAACGATGCCGTCAAGCGCCAGGTGGATGAAGGCACGGTGTTTAGCCAGATGCATCCGCTGGAAGTCGAGGTGGCGGAAAAACTGGTCGACCTCATTCCCTGTGCCGATATGGTGCGGTTTGCCAAGAATGGCTCCGACGCCACCACCGGCGCCCTCCGCGCGGCGCGCGCCCATACCGGCCGCGACCGGGTTGCCTTTTGTGGTTATCACGGCTGGCATGACTGGTACATCGGTTCCACCACCCGCGATCTGGGCGTGCCAGCTGCGGTCAAGGCATTATCGCACACCTTTACCTACAACGACCTTGGCTCCCTCGAGACATTACTGGAATCCCATAACGGAGAATTTGCCGCCGTCATAATGGAGCCAGTCGGCGTCGAGCCACCGGCGGAAGGTTTCCTTGAAGGGGTGCGCGCACTCTGTTCAAAACACGGCACCCTGTTGGTTTTTGACGAGATCGTCACCGGCTTTCGCTTTGCCATGGGCGGTGCGCAGGAATACTTTGGCGTGACACCTGACTTGGCAACATTTGGCAAAGCCATTGCAAACGGTTATCCACTATCTGCAGTGGTCGGACGACGAGATATTATGGAAATTTTCGACAAAATATTTTTTTCCGGCACATTCGGTGGTGAAGCGGTGGCGCTGGCGGCGTGCAAGGCGACAATCGAGGAAATGCAGGCGAAAAACGCCATCGACCGCATATGGAAAACGGGCGATGCCCTGCTGGCGGAGATCAGCGACCTGATTGAAAAACACCAGCTTGGCAACGTTTTGCAAACGCATGGTTATGGCGTGCGTTCAGTGCTGGCATTTCCCCACGCCGATGAAGCGCAGTCGCGTATCCGGCGGAGTTATTTCATGCAAGAATGTGTCAAGCAGGGACTTCTTTATTATGGAGTGCACATGCCATCAAGCGCACATGGTGAGAGGGAAATCAAATTCACCCTAAACGTGCTTTCCGATGTCTTTCAGCGGTTTGCAGAAATTACCAAGCATGATAATTTTTCTTTGGCCCTGGAAGGGCCTGTTGTGGAACCAGTTTTTAGGAAAGCCTAAAAGGAATCAATCGAATGACCGATTATAAATGTATAAAATCGCCATTAGGGCACTACTCGGCAACGCCAATGCCAACCCCAGAGGAACTGGAAAAGTATTACAGCGAGGAATACTACCAGAAGACGCCATCAGTTACGTACCAAAATGAATATTCCGACGAGGAGGTATCACACAAGAAACTTAGGGCGAATCTTTTGCTTTTTGCCGCAAGAAAGTTAGCCAAGAAAGCGGGAACATTCCTTGAGGTTGGTTGCGGTGAAGGCTTTATTCTTAAGGCTGCTGAAAATTCTGGATTTGAGGTAACGGGCATAGATTACTCGATACATGGAATCAGATCGTTTCATCCAGAACTGGAGCCCATGATTGAGATCGGCGATGCTACCCAGTTGCTCCTCGGCAAGGCAACGGCAGATTTTAGGGCGGATGTTTGTGTTCTGCAAAATGTTGTAGAACACGTTATTGACCCTGCTACGTTGTTGCGCAATATCAAGGAAGTCATGAAGAAATACGGTATTGTTATTGTTAATATACCAAATGATTGCAGTTCCATGCAGAACGATATTAAGACACGCGGGCATGTTGAGGAGGACTATTGGTTTGGGCCACCTGCTCACCTGCATTATTTTAATAGCGAGAACATAAATGTTTTTATGGAAAGCCTAGATTTTGAGGTGTTGGATACATATGCGGATTTCCCCATTGAATTTTTTCTTTATCACCCCGGAAGCAATTACGTCAATGATCGCGCAAACGGCTCCGCTGCTCATTCCGCTAGATTGGCCATAGACCTGTTGCTAGCAGAAAACGGCATTGAAAATTATCATCAGCTCTGCCAGGCAATGACAGCTTGCGGAATTGGCAGAAATGTTTCCGTAATTGCACGATGCAAATGATGGCTGTCGTTAAAATGTTTTTTTCTGAACCTACATAATGAAGGTTGCTCTTTTAGCGGATATCCATGGCAATGCGTCGGCCTTGGCCGTTGTGGCCGATTCCATGCGACAATGCGGTGTATCAAGAGTGCTGGTGGCTGGCGATATCGTGGGATACTACCCTGATGTTTCCGGTGTGCTTGATATTCTGGATGAATGGGAGTGGGCGGCAATCGGCGGTAACCACGAGGCCATGCTTGATGACTGGAGACGGAACAAAAATAGGGAAATCATTCAGGCGAAATATGGGCGCGCACTAGATGTAATTCTTCAGCGCCTCACCAAGTCCCAGATTGAAATGCTGACATCTTTACCACCAACGCTCGAAATAGTCATCAATGATCGAAATGTCCTGTTGTGTCACGGAACGCCGTGGAACCGAGATGAATATGTTTATCCGGATGCGCCAGATAGCAAAAGGCAGCACTATCTCGATGGACCTGCAGATATAATTGTATTTGGCCACACTCATTACCCTGTGTTGTGGGAAAAAGATTCACAAAAGGCGGTTAACCCAGGTTCTGTCGGTCAACCCCGTGATGGCATACCGGGCGCGTGTTGGGCTTTGTGGAACAGCGAAGACAATTCGGTTACTTTCAAGCGTGAATCCTACGACTCCGGAAACTTGGTCAAAGAAATGAAGGCATTAAACCCGGAACTTCCATACCTCTGGGAAATTTTGGGAAGAACTCGTGATTAACAAGCGCATTCTGGTCACCGCCGCAAATGGCGACATCGCCAATGCCGTCGGTAGGACGTTGTTGGACTCAGACCCTAGCATCAAGATTGTGGGCTGTGACGCATCAGGCATCTGGCCGGGTGGCGCATTGTTTTCCACTGTTTCCAAAGTACCGCTCGCAAATGACCCATCCTACGTTAAAGCCTTGGGTGCAGTGGTTCGCGATACTGGCGCTGACGTCGTCATCCCTTGTAGCGAGCCAGAACTGCACACCCTGGCACATGCGGGAGGGCAGAGTTTTGAAATTCTGATGAACGATACTCAAACCGTTTTGTGTTTTCTCGACAAGCTGGAAACCAACATATGGCTTATGGGGATAGGATTGGAATCTCCAAAAACAACGACGCTAGCTGATGCAACAGTGGAAGACCTGCCGGTCATTGTCAAGCCGAGATTTGGATCAGGATCGCGTGGTATAGAATTTGTTAAAACTATTGAACAGCTTGAATGCGCCGTCCAAAATCGAGTGGTGGATATTATTGCGCAGGAATTAATCTCTGAAGACGAAGGTGAATTCACCTGCGCCATTTTCAAGCACCGTGATGCCGTTCGTACGATTATAATGCGCCGTAAACTGGTTGGCGGTATTACCGGGTCAATGGTTGTCGAAGATAACCCGGCAATTGAAGGTGCTCTGCATATGATCGCCAACGCTTTGCCCTGTACTGCTGCAGTAAATGTCCAGCTTCGATTGAAAAACGGGAAGCCGATGGTTTTCGAGATTAACCCCCGGCTTTCCAGCACGGTTATGATGCGTCATCTAGTAGGATTTTCTGATGCATTGTGGTGGCTAAACACCCTGAGTGACGTTAATCCACGAGAGTTTTCATGTCCCGTTGGGATGCGTGTTTATCGCACCTACGGCGAACTGGTAATTAGCCCGGAAGGAAAAATAGATTGAGGGCCGTATTCCTAGTCGAATGCGGAAAACAATCAGGCCTCGGCCACCTAAGGCGTTGTCAAGTTCTGGCGCGGGAGATGGTTGGCAAGGGCTGGAAATGCGTCATGGCCGTCACCGATACATCAATGATCAATGAAATTTTTGACGGCACTATGGAGGTGCTTGCGTGGCAGGGTAACGGAACGGATCTGAGTCCGGCGGATGTTTTGATTGTCGATGGTTATAACTATAGCCCTTCACTGTTTAATGACTGGCGCGACAAAGCTAGGGTTTTACTTGCCGTTGATGACAGTGCAGAAAATCCCGTTTCTTGCGACATTGTTCTGAACCACAATATATACGGGAACCGTCTCGATTATACGGCTTACGCTAATGCCTTAGCCATTGGCGGCCCTGATTATGCATTGGTTGGAGAAGAGTTTTACCGTTCTTCGGATTCCATCAGGGGCGATGAGGCACCTGTCCTGATAACTTTTGGTGGAACCGATGATGGGCGGTTCAGCGTACCGGTGGTGGGCGAGGTTTTGAAAAATGATGACCGTTTGAAGGTCGAGGTCGTAATCTCTCCGCAACAGGAACTATCAGCTGACCTGCAAGCTCTGGCAGTGCGCGAGTCACAACGTCTGACCCTCCATCACGGAGCCGACATGGCATCCTTGATGGGCTCGGCCAAGGTCTTGGTTAGTGCCGCAGGCTATTCCGTAATCGAGGCCATGGCCTCGGGCTTAAATATTGTCGTTTGCGCCATCGCCGACAACCAAATGCACAACATCCGCACATTGCGCGAATACGGTGCGCACACATTTGATTTCTTTAATGCATCAGATATGGCGCGCGCGGCAGTAAGTGCATGGCATGAATCTCCGGATCAACACCTTCGCCTTGACGACAAGGGACCGGAACGTGTCATTGCAACCATTGAAGATCTTATTGATCAAGGATTCAAATCAACGCAGGGGATAATCGGGCGATGAGCATATCTATTGATGGGCGCGAAATTGGACCCGGGCTGGCGCCATATATAATTGCCGAACTTTCGGGGAATCATAATGGCGACATAAACCGCGCACTGGCCATTGTCGAGGCCGCAGCGGATGCAGGCGCCGACGCGGTTAAGATGCAGACATATACGGCTGATACCTTGACCATAGATTACGATGGCCCTGGTTTTACGGTCGACCTGCCTTTGTGGAAAAACCGCACCCTTTATAATTTATATCAGGAGGCATCAACGCCATGGGAATGGCATGAGGCGTTGTTTGCCAAGGGCCGGGAATTGGGGACTACCGTTTTTTCCAGCCCATTCGATGCGACAGCGATTGAGTTGCTGGAAGGCCTTAATTGCCCGGCTTACAAGATTGCCTCACCCGAACTGGTGGATATCCCCCTGATCGAGAAAATAGCAGCAACCGGCAAGCCACTGATCATGTCTACGGGTATGGGCACAATCAATGAAATCAACGAGGCAGTAATGGTGGCACGCGGTGCGGGCTGTGAGCACCTTGTATTGCTGCACTGCGTTAGCGCTTATCCCGCGTCTCCCGAGGATGCGCACCTTGCCAACATCGGAGAACTACAATCACGCTTTGGTGTCATCGCTGGCCTTTCGGACCACACCATGGGAACCGCAGTATCGGTCGCCGCCGTTGCCATGGGGGCCTGTGTAATTGAAAAGCACTTTACCTTATCGCGCGTCGATGGTGGGGTGGATAGCGCTTTTTCGTTAGAACCAGATGAACTTGTCCGCTTGGTCGATGAAACTAAAGTGGCCGCAGTGGCATGTTGTGGTCCAGATATTGGCCCCAAGGAAGCAGAAAAAGGCGTCCTTAATTATAGAAGATCGCTTTATGTAGTTGATGACATTGACGCAGGCGATAAGTTTACGGAACAAAATATCCGCTCTATCCGCCCTGGTTTTGGATTGCCGCCTAAGCATTACAAATCGCTTCTTGGTCGCCGGGCAAGCCGAGATGTGAAGCGCGGCGAACCGCTGGATTGGGCCATGGTCGATGGAGGGGAAAAATAATGCGCAGGCTAGCCATTATTCCTGCTCGTGGCGGCTCCAAAAGGATAGCGAACAAAAACATTCGCGATTTCTGCGGCAAGCCGATGATCGGCCACATTCTGGATGCGGCCGACAAATCGGGCCTGTTTGATGCCATTCACGTTTCGACCGAAGACCCGGAAATTGCCCGGGTTGCGGGCGAGCTGAGGTTCGCACCGGAATTTTCCCGACCGGACAACCTAGCCGATGACGTAACGCCGCTGATGCCGGTATTGAAGTATGTCACCGAACAGTACCGCGAACGTGGGCAAACGTTTGACCAGGTCTGGCTGTTGATGGCGTGTGCGCCGTTGATTGAGACATCGGATTTGCGTGAAGTTACCGATTTATTTGAATCTCATAACGGCACGCATGCCGTGCTTTCCATAGAAAAATACCCTGTTCCCATCGAATGGGCATATGCGCGCGAAGCCGATGGTGCTCTCACCCCGGTGCAGCCCGGAAAGTTTGCCGTGCGCTCGCAGGATATGGATGAAAAATATTATGATGCCGGCGCCTTTGCGGTTTTTTCCAGCGCCCAGGTTTTAGACAGTGACGGCGCGGGAGACGACACTGGGTATATTGGCTATGTGTTGCCGCGACATAAAGCGGTGGATATTGACGATGAGGAAGACTGGCTGTTTGCCGAGCGGCTTTTTCGTGGAATTAAGGGGACACAAAACCCCAATGGCTGAATGGCGACGATGAGAAATTTATCAAGAACAGAAGGCCCCGTGATTCACCTGAATGAAAATGCCTTGCTTCGCCCCCTGCGCGAAGATGACGTTACACAGGCGTACGTTGACGGGATCAACAACCCCTTGGTCAGCACTTACCTTGGTGGCCCAAACAAGGCGCATGAATCAATGGATACCGTGCGTGCCTTCGTTTTACAAAACTGGGAAGTCGATAATGCCGTGCTGTTTGGCCTGTTTATAGACGGTATTCACCGCGGTAACGTCAGGCTGCATGACGTTAACGACTTCTCCGCCTGGATTGGCATCGCCATATTCGATCAGGGGGTTTGGGGCAAAGGATGGGGTAGCAAGATTATCAATGCTGTGGCGTCATACGCCGTTGACAAGCTTGGCGTTACAGAAGTCGGTGCCGAAATAGTTCCACAGAATACGGGCTCCAAAAAAGCGTTTATCAAGGCCGGGTTCCACCC
>CBFCYL010000039.1:0-21090 GCA_965602455.1 uncultured Thalassospiraceae bacterium
CCACAGCACGATGATGACCCATATGGGAACCACCACCACTGCGCCCATCAAAATGTAGGGCACCACCCATTCGACGATGGAAACCACGAAGTTGAAAATGGATTTAACGGCCTCGCCGAAATTGGCCAGCAATTCTTCGGGGCGCAGGTCAAAAAACGCCAGCACCAGGCCGACCACCAGCGAGATGATCAGCAGGTTGAAAACCGGGACACGGTATTTTCTGAAATCGAAATCGTTGCTCACGGTCTGCTCCTCGGCATTGGGGTGTAGCGGGGCTTAATGGGGATTAGCTGCCCGTTGCCGCCCGGATCTTCTGGTCGGTCTTGTATTGGCTGAGCGCATACACCGACCAGATGGCGGCCGGTATCCAGCCGATAAGGGTCAGTTGCAAGATCAGGCAGATTATGCCGGCGATGGGGCGGCCAATGGTGAAGAACTGAAACCACGGCAGAAGGATTGCTAAAATAAGGCGCATGAAGGACTCCGGATGATTTTGGATACGGTGCGCTTAAACTTATGCACAGCGCGGCAAATTGCAAGGCCAAACGAACGCAGGCGGGGAATTACGGGGCAACACCAAAAGGCCTCCTGACCCGGTTGCGGATCAGGAGGCCCAGTGGCTTTCAGGTTGGGGCAGGGAGAAGGTTCAGCCCCAGATATCCTGTGTAATGTTGGCATACCAGCCGTGGGCATAGCGGGCCTCGTCGGCGCGGAAGGCCGCCGACTGGTTGGCGGCGGAGACACCACCGCCCTTGTTGACGTATTTTGCTTCCGTTGCCGCCCACATGGCGGTAACTGAAATGCCGTAATCCGGCGTAACAAACGAATAACACGTGTTTGAAGTTACCGGCGCCTCGACGCTGCTTGCACCCGAAAGCAATTGCACCACGGCCCAGGCACACGCCTTGCCTTCGGTGTTAGCGGCATTGCCGGATTTTGGCATACCGGTAACGATAGCTGCATCGCCGATGACATGGACATCGGGAATCACCTTCGATTCAAAAGTCATCAAGTCAACCGGGCACCAGTCACCATCGGTCAGGCCCATGGCAGCAGCAATCATGCCCGCCTTCTGGTTTGGTATCCAGTTCAGGACATCACCCTTATGGCTATCCATTTCAGTGCCAATGGTGCCGGTATCGGCATTAACGGAAGTGATGGTGCCAACATCATCTGCCTTGACCCATTCGATGTTGGTGAAGTTCTTTTTCCACCCTTCCATGAACGCACCTTGCTTGGAGAACTTGTTCTTGCGGTCGAGGATCAGGACCTTGGAGCGCGGTTTGTGCATTTTCAGGTAATGCGCAATCATGGATGCGCGTTCATACGGCCCCGGAGGGCACCGGAACGGGTTGCCCGGTGGTGCAATGATGACGGTGCCGCCATCGTCCATGGCCTCAAGCTGTTTTTTCAACAGCACCGTCTGGTCACCGCCTTTCCAGGCGTGTGGCGCTTTCAGGCTGGCCGCTTCGTCATAACCCGGCACGTTGAACTTGAAGTCGATGCCCGGGGCGACGATTAACCGGTCGTATTCAACCGTTGAGCCCGACGCCAGCTTGACCGTGCGGGCGTTGGCGTCCAGACCGGTTACCTTGTCGCGTGCCACGCGAATGCCCATCGCCGCAAGGCCTGTATAGCCGTGGGTGATGGTGTTGAGGTCAACAATGCCACCGAGGTAGGCATTGGAGAACGGGCAGGTGACATAGCTGGCTTTTGGCTCGATCAGGGTGACACGAAAGTCTGGCCCGAATTTTTTGACGTAGCGCGCAGCCGTTGCGCCACCAAAGCCACCGCCAACCACGACAACGCGCGGCCCGCTTCCCGACGCTGTACCAACGGCACAGCCGGTAATGGCAAATGTGGAAACGACGCCCGCGGCGCCAGCGAGTTTAAGAAAATCACGACGTGAATTATTTTTGATGCTCATGACGATCCCCTAGTTCGATGCCAGATTGGCGGCGATGACGTTGATCTGGGCATCGGTGAAGCCCTTGGTGAAGCGCGGCATAATGGTGCCGGCAAGCGTGCCGTCGCGGTAACCCTTCATTTTACTGACGAGCTGGATTTCCCGCATCCCGGTCAGTTTCGGTATTGACGAGACGCTGTCGCCGCCCTGGCCGTGACACACGACACACTGTGCAACCAGCAGTTCGGTATTGAGGTTCCCGGTTTCAGGGTTGCTTGCCATGCCGCCGGCCATGGCGGGGCCGGAAAGACCCAGCCCCAGGACCAGCGCAATTATCGGTATGGACTTCATGATAACTCTCTCCCTTTGAGGTGACGTTGGCTTCTATGTCCGGGTCCGTGTGCCGCTTGATGGCCTTTGGACCGTGATGAAGCAATATCACACAAACTTTAGTGTATATATTACAAGTTTTTGTTTTGGTATGAACGTTCACAACAGGGCATTTTTTGATTAGCAGTCCATTATGTATAAACGCGGTGTTAAATCCCCCGTAATGGTGTCGGTGTGGCAAAAGCCCTTTGCAATGCCGCCCCCGACCTGATACATCTGCCCGACCTACCCGTTCAGGGAGCGTTCGGCACCAGAACCGGGCTTCCTTGTTTTCCGGGTAGGCGAACCGATCCGGACCTCCCGCCGCTTGTACCGCCTGCAACCCACTCGCCAAACCCCAAACCAATGGGTGGGAATCAAAGAAAATACCGCACCAGCAATAGTGGAGGCCGTTGCCCGTGAAACCCAGCCGATCCAGCGTCGCAAATGCCCAGTCAGTTGAAGCCAAATCCCCCATTGAGATAGTGGTGGCGGATAAATCGCCGCTGATCCTGTCGGGCCTGGTGCAGATGTTTGACCAGGACGAACGCTTCAACCTTGTGGCTACGGCGGCCGATGGCGAACGCTTCCTCGAGGCGGTGGAACGCATCACCTTTGATGTCGGTATCATCGGCTGGAACATGCCTTATTTGAGCGGCCAGGGCGTTTTGCAGGCGCGTCAGAAAATGCCCGAAAAAATGCCTGAAAAGGTAAATGAAAAGGCGCCCGGCAAACCACGCTTGATTGTTTTTACCGGCAACGCTGCGCCCGACATCCCGCGCCAGGTCATGCGCCTGGGCGGTGCCGGTTTTTGCTCCAAATCCGACCCCGCTTCCGTGTTGGTGGAAACGGTGCTGGCGGTTTCGGAAGGACGCATGGTGTTTCCGTTCATGGACATGAGCCGCCCTGGCACCGACCCTTTTTCCGGCCTTACGGCACGCGAGCAGGAATTGCTGGCCTCACTGGCGCGCGGGCGCACCAACCAGCAGATTGCCGGCGAACTGGAAATCTCGCTCAATACGGTCAAGTTCCACCTCAAGAATCTGTACGGCAAGCTCGACGTCAACAACCGCGCACAGGCTGTGGCGCGCTACCTCAACACCGGCACCACTTCCGCGCACCCGCTAAACTAAGCCGTGGCTTCGGTCCTATATAGAACCCCTGCGATGGCCCGTTATATCGGGTAGGACGTATCCCACCCGAAAGACACGGCCCCACCCCCCGAGGGGGTGTTCTATCCCAAGTCACCTAAGCGTTTTATAGGCACGCCCCGATCAGGGGCGGGTAGGGAAAACTTCAATGCCGTTTAAGCGCATCAACCGACCGATCATTTTGGGCATTGTGGGCGATTCAGCGTCCGGCAAAAGCACCATTGCGGACGGCATCGCCGCTATCCTTGGGCCCGACAAAGTGGTCTGCATCTGCACCGATGATTACCACAAGCTTGACCGCAATGAACGCAAACGCCGCAACATTACGGCGCTCAACCCTGAAGCCAACCACATCGATATTCTTGAGCAGCACATCCAGCTGTTGCGCGAGGGCAGGCCCATCCTCAAGCCCGTATACGACCACGCAAAGGGCACGTTCGGGCCGGGCGAACGCATCGAGCCGCGCGAATATATTATTCTTGAGGGCCTGCTGGGTTACGCCACCCGCGGCATGCGCGATTGCTACGACGTTAAAATGTTTCTCGAACCCGAAGAAGGCCTGCGCACGAAATGGAAAATCCAGCGCGACACCAAGGTTCGCGGTTACGAACTTGAACGGGTGATGGAGGTTTTGCGCCGCCGGGAAGTCGACAGCGAAACCTTTATCCAGCCGCAACGCACCTTTGCCGACATGGTCATTTCCTTTAATCCGCCAGGCAACAGTCATGAAAATACAGACGCCCACCTGAACGTTCGTCACACGTTGCGCCCGACCCTGCCACACCCTGATTTGTCACCGGTACTGGAAGCGGGCCACGGCGCGGCAAGAAAAGGCTTCCGCCTGGAACTGGCCCGCGACGAAGACGGCAAGCCGGTTGATGTGCTGGATATTGCCGGCGATATTTCCGATGACCGCGCGCAGGCGGTTGAAGACCTGCTTTGGAACCTTATCCCCGAAGCCCAGCACCTGCGCCAGAATATCGGGCGTTTTCGCGATGCCGATAACCACATTTCCATGAGCCACCCACTGGCCCTTTCTGAATTGCTAACCGCTTACCACATGGTCAAGGCCGCCATTGGCCACCACGCCGTTTAATTTTATTATATAACAAACACCAACCCCGAGGGAGAACTTCACCATGACCGCAACACACAACGAAATGGCAAACGCCATCCGCTTCCTTTCCGTGGATGCCGTGCAAAAGGCCAAATCGGGCCATCCGGGTATGCCCATGGGCATGGCCGATGTCGCCACCGTGCTTTACACCAAGTTCATGAAGTTCGACCCCAAGCAGCCCAACTGGGCAGACCGCGACCGCTTCGTGCTTTCCGCCGGTCATGGTTCCATGTTGATGTATTCGCTGCTCTATCTTGCCGGTTATGACGATATGTCCATGGATGACATCATCAACTTCCGCCAGATGGGATCCAAAACCGCCGGTCACCCCGAATACGGCCACGTTGAAGGCGTTGAAACCACCACCGGGCCGCTGGGGCAGGGCATCACCACGGCGGTCGGCATGGCGCTGGCGGAAAAAATGCAGAACGCGCGCTATGGCGACGATGTGGTCAACCACTTTACCTACACCGTCGCCGGTGATGGCTGCCTGATGGAAGGAATCTCACAGGAAGCCATTTCCATGGCTGGCCATTTGAAGCTGAACAAGCTGATCGTCATGTGGGATGACAACGAGATTTGCATCGACGGCAACACCAACCTCACGCTTTCCGACGACCAGTGCGCACGCTTCGAAGCGTCCAAATGGAACACCATCAAGGTTGACGGTCACGACCCCGCCGCCATTGAGGCAGCGCTGAGCAAGGCCCAGAAATCCGACAAGCCGACGATGATTGCGTGCAAAACCACTATTGGCTACGGCGCGCCGACCAAAGCCGGCACCCACGACACCCATGGCGCTCCGTTGGGCGACGACGAAATCAAGGGCATGCGCGAAGGCCTCGGCTGGCACGCTGGCCCGTTCGAAGTGCCGACCGAGATTCTGGAAAGCTGGCGCACGGCATGTGCGCGCGGTTCCGCCGAGCGTGAAGCATGGGAAGGGCGCCTTGATGCTTCCGGCAACAAGGCCGAGTTCACCCGCACCGACAGCGGTGACCTGCCTTCCGGCTGGGAAGCCAAGCTGAAAGACTTCAAGAAAAAGATGGCCGCCGAAGCGCCCAAGCTGGCAACGCGCCAGGCTTCGGGCAAGGTGCTGGAAGTGCTGACCGAGGCGATCCCGGAAATGATTGGTGGCTCAGCTGATTTGACCGGCTCGGTCAACACCAAGACACCGTCGACCGCGTCTATCCTCAACACCGACTTTAGTGGTCGTTACATTCACTACGGTGTGCGCGAGCACGCCATGAGCGCCGTCATGAACGGCCTTGCGTTGCACGGCGGCTTTATTCCTTACTCCGGCACGTTCGCCATGTTCGCCAATTACATGATGGGCGGTATCCGCCTTTCGGCGCTGATGGAGCAACGGGTCATATATGTACTGACCCATGACTCCATCGGCCTCGGCGAAGACGGCCCGACGCACCAGCCGGTGGAAACGCTGCCCATGTTGCGTTCCATGCCGAACTTCAACACCATGCGCCCGTGCGATGTGGTTGAAACGGCCGAGTGCTGGGAACTGGCGTTGAAAAACGACAAAACCCCGACCGGCCTGCTCCTGACCCGTCAGGGCCTTGCTCACCAGCGCACCACGCACACCGATGAAAACCTTTCGGCCAAAGGTGCTTATGTTTTGCATGATGCCGAAGGCGGCGCACGCAAGGTAACGTTGCTGGCCACCGGTTCGGAAGTGGAAATTGCCGCGAGCGCTCGCGAAGCCCTTCAGGCAGACGGCATCCCCACGGCGGTGGTTTCCATGCCGTGCTGGGAACTGTTCGACGCCCAGCCCGAAGCTTACCGCAAGGCGGTGTTGGGCGAAGGCACCGTCAAGGTTGGTGTGGAAGCGGCCATGCGCTTTGGCTGGGATAAATATGTCGGCCCCGAAGGCGGCTTTGTCGGCATGAATTCGTTCGGTGCTTCGGCTCCGGCACCCGAGCTTTACAAGCATTTCGGCATTACGGCCGAAAACGTGGTTGCCGAAGCCAAGGCTAGACTGTAAGGCGCGGCTTTAATTATACTCAACGCTAATAATTAGCTCTCAGGGAGAAAACAAATGGCACTTGTGTCACTGCGACAACTGCTCGATCATGCGGCGGAAAATGGCTACGGCCTGCCGGCGTTTAACGTCAACAACATGGAACAGGTCAAGGCCATTATGGAAGCGGCCGACGCCACCAACAGCCCGGTCATCCTTCAGGGTTCCGCCGGGGCGCGCAAATACGCTGGCGAGCCGTTCCTGCGCCACCTGATTTTGGCCGCCATCGAGGCGTATCCGCACATCCCGGTCACCATGCATCAGGATCACGGCACCAGCCCGGCCATTTGCCAGCGTTCCATCCAGTCCGGCTTTTCTTCCGTCATGATGGATGGCTCTTTGGAAGCCGATGGCAAAACGCCTTCGTCTTATGAATACAATGTCGAAACCACGCGCGAAGTGGTCAACATGGCGCACGCCTGTGGCGTTTCGGTGGAAGGTGAACTGGGTTGCCTCGGTTCGCTGGAAACCGGCGAAGCCGAAGCCGAAGACGGCGTCGGCGCCGAAGGCAAGCTGGACATGGACCAGCTGCTGACCGACCCCGACGAAGCAGCCGACTTTGTGAAAAAGACCAACGTTGATGCACTGGCAATCGCCATCGGCACATCGCACGGCGCGTATAAGTTCACCCGCCCGCCGACCGGCGATATTTTGGCCATCGACCGGGTCAAGGAGATCCACAAGCGCATCCCGACGGTTCACCTGGTCATGCACGGTTCCAGCTCGGTGCCGCAGGACTGGCTGAAAATCATCAACGACTTCGGCGGCGACATGGGCCAGACCTATGGCGTGCCGGTTGAGGAAATTGTCGAGGGCATCAAGTCCGGCGTGCGCAAGGTCAACATCGACACCGACCTGCGCATGGCGTCCACCGGTTCGGTTCGCCGTCACCTCGAGGAAAACAAGTCCAACTTCGACCCCCGCAAGTTCCTGGCCGAAGCCACCAAGGGCATGACCGATATCTGCAAGAACCGCTACGAAGCTTTCGGCGCCGCCGGTCAGGCCTCTAAAATCAAGGTGGACTCGCTCGAGGTCATGTTCGAGCGTTACGCAACAGGCGAGCTCGACGCCAAGGTAAAGTAGCCTATTGGTTGTGAGAAGCACGCGCCATCCGGCGCGGCCCCTCAACGGGGAAGTTAAACTAAAAGGGCGGGGGAACCCCGCCCTTTTTTATCGGATTGACCGAATTATTTACATGAAAACTATGTAAGTTGTTTCACTTTTCCATTTTTTTGTGAAATTGAATCTCTGAAACCCTTCTGTCATGGTTGGCCGCACAACAACCGAAACCTTGGGAGGTTCAACCATGTACAAACGAATGATTGCTGTCGTTGCGCTGCCGCTTTTGGCTGCACCGGCATTAGCAGCCAGTGTCGACGATCGCGCGGCATCCAGCCGGGCTGTCATCAAAGATTTTTTTGGTGAGCTGAAGGGCGAGCTGGTCGGCGCCATCAAAGCCGGCGGGCCGACCAATGCCATCGGTGTATGCAACAGCAAGGCACCGGGTATTGCGAAGAAGCATTCCGACATGAAGGGGTGGAGTGTGGGTCGCACCAGCCTCAAGCTTCGCAACCCCGGCAACGCGCCGGACGCATGGGAGGTGGCCGTTCTGAAAAAGTTTGATGCACGCCTTGCTGCGGGCGATGACCCGGCAAAGATGGAACATTACGAAGTGGTGGGAAATCAGTTCCGCTACATGAAGGCCATTCCGACGGCACCGAAGCCTTGTCTGGCGTGCCATGGCGAGAAGCTTGACCCCGCCGTTTCGGCAAAACTGGCCGAGCTGTACCCGGCGGACAATGCCACCGGCTACAAGGCGGGGCAGATCCGCGGTGCCTTTACCATCGTCCAGCCGATGAACTGACGGTTCGCTTTAGTTCTTTTCAATAATCAGGCGGGGCAGGGTTTTCCTGCCCCGTTTTTTTGCGTTCAGGGCACATTCATTTTACCGGGTGTAGGTTGCGGGTAGATTGATGTGGAATCTTCATATAAGCGAGGGGAATGTAAAAATGTTGAAATCATTAGCAATGGCACCGCTGGCGGCGGTGGCTTTACTGGGCGCGGCGTTATCCGCCCCGGCCCAAGCCCAGACCGGAGCCGAGCAGCGCCCCCTGACCATCCAGGACGAAATTGTGGCATCTGAATGCGGCGATTGCCACATGGCCTTCTCGCCCGGCCGGTTGTCGATGGCGGGCTGGAAAAAGATCATGGCGAACCTCAGCGACCACTTCGGCGAGGACGCCAGCCTCGACGCCAAAACCACCCAACACATTGAAGCCTACATGGTTTCCAAAGCCTTTGACGCCAAGAACAGCTACCCATCGCAGTTGCGGCTCAAGCAATGGGTGAAGAAGGGCATTATCGACCCCATCCGCATCACCGAAACGCCCAGATGGACGCGCCATCACAATTCCCCCAAATACAGGCGCATGATGCAGGAAGTTAAATACGACCGGGGGGCAAACTGCCTCGTTTGTCACAAGAATGCAGAACGCGGCGTGTACGAAGAATTTCCGGGGCTTTACGGGTTCAAGTAAGTCTTATGTGATTAAGCGCGCGCCGATAGGTGTAAACACCATTTTTCTTAGGCAAAGCGGTGAACAGGCCGGAGCGCACGATAGCGCCGGGCACACCGAAGGTGATCGGGAACAGCCACACCGCCATGGTGCCGCCCGCCTTCAACACCCGGTGCATTTCGGGCAACAGCCGGTCCAGCGGCAGGGTCGGGTAGGGCAGTACGCCCAATAACAAAACCAAATCCACGCTTGCGGTTTGCAGTTCTGTTTTCAGGGCATCGCGACAGATTACCTCGACGTTTTTCAGGCCCGCTTCGCGCACCTTCACCTTAACCCGTTCGACAAAGTCGGCCAGCGGGTCCATGGCGATGAGGCGTCCGTCTTCGCCGATCATTTCGGCAGCACCTATGGTAAAAAATCCGGTGCCGCACCCGACCTCAAGAACCGTCTGCCCGGGCGCAACGCCGGCACCCAGCAACGTTCTTTCCGGTGGCATCAGCCAGCCCCGCAACCGGCTTTCCATGCTTGCGCCAGCAGGTTTGAAAAAAATATTGAGGAACCGGGACTGGCCCAGTTTTTCGGTGTCCATCACTGCCTCTTGGATTAAGGGCTGCGCCGTCAACCAAACGGTGCTTCGGTATTCAGCGCCTGTTTAATAATACACCCTTGATGAAAAAAACATATCCGCTGGCCACTCAACCACAGTAAACGGCTTTAGCAAAAGCAGATTTCCCGAATTCGGGTAACGGACACTGACAGCCTCAATTGGTAATTTTCTAATATCCCGGCGCGGCGGTGTGTTTTTGTTGGCGCTACGGGCGGTGGGAACCTAAGGTGGCGCCCATGAGCGGTTCAGGCAATCCATCATCGGGCATGTCATCCAACACATTAGGCATTGTGCTGATTTTGCTGGCCGTGGCCCTGCTGTCATCCATGGATGCGACGGTCAAACTGATTTTGGAAGACGGCCTTTCGGTGATGCAAATGCTGGCCATGCGCAGCTGGCTGGTGCTGCCGTTGTTGCTGGTGTGGATGTTTGCCCGGGGCGGAGTCAGTCAACTGGCCACAGCGCACAAGGGGCTTCACTTCCTGCGGGTCTTTTTTGGTTTCGGTGCGCCGTTTTTCTTTTTCAATGCCATCACCATCCTGCCGTTACCGGAAGCGACGGTCGTGTTTTTCTCATCGACCTTTATCATGACGGCGCTGTCGGTTCCTTTGTTGAAAGAACACGTCGGCATCCACCGCTGGAGCGCCATTGCCGTTGGCTTCATCGGCATCGTTGTTGCCGTTAACCCGACCGGTGATGTGCTGAATGTCGGCGCGCTTTATGCCTTCGCCGCCGCCATCAGCTATTCGATGATGATGGTTCTCAACCGGATGATCGGCAATCGTGAAGGCACGTTTAAACTGTTGTTTTATTTTCACGCCTGGATCGGGCTGGTTAGCACGACCGTCGTGCTGGCGGGCATTGGCGGGGTGACGTTACGCCCCGAGGTGTTATTGCCGGGCACGGTTGGCAGCATGGCCGGGTGGGGCGGTATTGTGGCGATTACGGTTCTGGTTATCATCGGCCACTATTGCATGATGCGCGCTTTTTCCATCGCCCCGGTGGGGCTGGTCGCGCCGTTCGAATACTCGGCCATCCTGTGGTCGACCCTGTTCGGCTATGTTATCTGGAATCATGTACCGGGCAGCCATTTCTGGGCCGGCGCCATGCTGGTTGTCGCCAGCGGCAGCTACATGGTCTATCGCGAAGCGCGGTTGAAAAAACTGGCCACCGCCACGGACGCCATGGCCAGTGACATTATTATTGAAGGCCCGCCTGGCCCATCGCCGGTGCCGGTGCCACCGTCCATTGCCGCCAAAACTGACTAGGTCTCATCATAGGCCTTGAGGATATCCAGCGCCTCACCGAGCAGGAAGTCCTTGAACGCCTGCGACACCGGGCTCAGGCGCTTGCCCTTGCGGTGCACCACATACCAGTGGCGCAAGATAGGGAAGTGCAGCACATCGGGCACAATCAACCGGCCCAGTTCCAGTTCGGTTTGCACCGCATCGCGGCTCATGATGGATAAGCCTAGACCGGCCTGCACACTTTGCTTGATGGCTTCGTCGGAACTGACCTCCATGGCGGTGTTGAGCTTTATCTTGTGCTGCTTGAAAAACCGTTCCATGGCGCCACGGGTGCCGGAACCCTTTTCACGCACGATGAAAGATTCGTTTGCCAGGCGGCTGGCCTGGATGGCGCGTTCCTTAGCAAACGGGTGCTTGGGCGGCGCAATGACCACCAGCGGGTTTTCCATAAAGGGCCCGGCATCAAGCTCCATTTCCTTGGGCGGCTGGCCCATGATGACCATATCCACCTGGTTTTCTGTCAGGTGTTGCAGCAGGGTCTGGCGGTTGGTTACGCCAAGGCGCACCTCGACACCGGGAAAGCGGGCGTAAAATATGGACAGCAGCTTGGGCGCGAAATAGTGCGCCGTGGTGGCGATGGACAGCGTCAAAACACCACGATCGAGGCCCTTTAAATTGGCGATGGCGGCGTCCATATCGCCCAGCGCACCGAGGATGGCGCGGGCGTAATGATAAACCTCGCGCCCGGCCTCGGTGAGGTATATCTTTTTACCGATCTGCTCATAGAGCGCCTGGCCGATCTGACTTTCCAGCTGCTTTACCTGCATGGAAACGGCCGGTTGCGACAGGTTCAGTTCCTCGGCGGCGCGGGTGAAGCTGAGGTGGCGGCCAACGCCGGCAAAGGCGCGGATCTGACGCAGGGTGATGTGCATTTTATAAAAACCCCTTAATATCAATTGGTTAAGATTATACCATAAGGAAACCTTATGGGCAACATCAGAACAAATGAATTTCATTATGAAAGCTTGCGCCGTATAGTCCGCCTCAAGAACCGAATCATACTACTCACGAAACCACCCGAACAGCAGACAAGGAAACAAACCCATGGGATTAGACCAATCAGCCCGTTATTCCGACCTTACCCTTAAAGAAGACGACCTCATGAAGGGTGGCAACCACATCTTGGTTGCCTACATCATGAAACAGAAGGCCGGCTACGGTTATCTCGAAGCCGCCACTCACTTCGCCGCTGAAAGCTCCACCGGCACCAACGTCGAAGTCTCGACCACCGATGACTTCACCAAGAGTGTTGATGCGCTGGTCTATGAGATCGACGAAGCCAAGAACATCATGAAGATCGCCTATCCGATGGATTTGTTCGATCGCAACATCACCGACGGCCGCATGATGATTGTTTCCTTCCTGACGCTGGTTATCGGTAACAACCAGGGCATGGGTGACATTCAGCATGCCAAGATTCACGATTTCTGGATGCCGCCGCGCGCCATTCAGTTGTTCGATGGCCCGTCCAAAGACATTTCCGACATGTGGCGTGTGCTCGGTCGCCCGGTTGTGGACGGCGGTTACATTGCCGGTACCATCATCAAGCCGAAGCTTGGCCTGCGTCCAAATCAGTTTGCCGAAGCGGCTTACCAGTTCTGGCTTGGCGGTGACTTCATCAAGAATGATGAACCCCAGGGCAACCAGACGTTTGCGCCCATGAAGCAGACCTTGCCGCTGGTTTATGATTCAATGAAACGCGCCATGGATGAAACCGGCGAAGCCAAGCTGTTCTCGGCCAACATTACCGCCGATGATCACCATGAAATGATTGCCCGTGGTAACTTTGTGCTCGAAACCTTCGGCCCCGACGCCGACAAGGTGGCGTTCCTGGTTGACGGTTATGTCGGTGGCCCCGGCATGATCACCACGGCGCGGCGCAACTTCTCCAGCCAG
Source organism: uncultured Thalassospiraceae bacterium (assembly GCA_965602455.1). Lineage (GTDB taxonomy): Bacteria > Pseudomonadota > Alphaproteobacteria > Rhodospirillales > Magnetovibrionaceae > CBFCYL01. Next base: position 12,902 of record CBFCYL010000039.1, read on the forward strand.
TACCTGCATTACCATCGTGCCGGTCACGGTGCGGTGACGTCACCTTCGGCGATGCGCGGTTACACAGCGTTCGTGCTGGCCAAGATGAGCCGTTTGCAGGGTGCCTCCGGTATCCATGTCGGCACCATGGGCTACGGTAAAATGGAAGGCGAAAACGACGACAAGAACATCGCCTACATGATCGAACGCGACAGCGCCGACGGCCCGTTCTACCACCAGGAATGGTACGGCATGAAGCCGACCACGCCGATTATCTCTGGCGGCATGAACGCGCTGCGTCTGCCCGGTTTCTTCGAGAACCTGGGCCACGGCAACCTGATCAACACTTCAGGCGGCGGTTCTTACGGCCACATCGACAGCCCGGCGGCGGGTGCTATTTCGCTTCGCCAGGCTTACGAATGCTGGCTGGAAGGCGCCGACCCCATCGAATACGCGAAAGACCATAAAGAATTCGCTCGCGCTTTCGAAAGCTTCCCCGGTGATGCCGATAGCATCTTCCCGGGCTGGCGTGACAAACTGGGCGTGCACAAGTAAGCGTCCCGCGCCAAGAAGCTTAGCTGCTATCAAAAGCGACCGGGGGCGAACGAATGCTCCCGGTCGTTTTTTTTGACAAATGTTTTTAAAGGACTCCCACGATGAGCGACACGGCCCAATACCAGATAACCGAAGAACCGTTTTACCAGCCACTGGGCAATGAGGTTGCGCTTTACGAGGCGGCCTATGTTGAGCGTCTGCCGGTAATGGTCAAGGGGCCGACCGGTTCGGGAAAGTCGCGCTTTATCGAATACATGGCGTGGAAACTGCAAAAGCCGCTCATCACCGTGGCCTGTAACGAAGACATGACGGCGTCTGATTTGGTCGGGCGTTACCTGCTGGATGCCGACGGCACCCGCTGGCTCGACGGGCCGTTGACGGTGGCGGCGCGCATTGGCGCCATTTGCTACCTCGATGAAATAGTTGAGGCGCGTCAGGACACCACCGTGGTCATTCACCCGTTGACCGATCATCGCCGCACACTGCCGTTGGACAAGAAGGGCGAAGTGGTCCGGGCGCACGACGATTTCCAGTTGGTAATTTCCTACAACCCCGGTTACCAGAGCCTGATGAAAGACCTGAAGCAATCCACCAAGCAACGTTTTTCCGGCCTTGATTTTGAGTACCCGCCCGCCAAGCTGGAAGCGACCATCGTCGAGACCGAAACCGGGTGTGATGCTGGCACCGCCCAGAGCCTGGTCAAGGTCGCCGAGGCGGCGCGCAACCTGAAGGGTCACGGCCTTGATGAGGGCATCTCGACGCGCCTGCTGGTTTATGCGGCGCGCCTTATCAAGGGCGGCATTGCGCCGGGCGAAGCCTGTCGCATGGCCATGGTTGCGCCGATTACCGATGACGCCGACATTCGCGGCACACTGAACCACGCCATTGATGCGGTGTTTGGCTAAAGCATAAAGAGCAGGGGACATAACCGTGTCCATCAGCACCATCAGCGAAGAAGAACTTCAGGTCTATCGCGCCCAGATCAATTGCAGCTTTGAGCAATTGGAAGGCGTGTTTGCCGACTGCATGGAAGAAGCGCTGGCCAGGCTTTCAGAGCAGGGTATCAAGGACTATCTTGAGGGCGCATCGTTGACCGCCATGATCGGTCGCGGGTTTGAGCCGGTGCTGGTTTATCTTGAAGAAATGCCCGAAGTTGCCGAGCGGCTGGGCGAAGATTCCCTGAGTATGGTTTCGCAAGCGGTGTGGAAAATGTCGCGCACGCCAAACGGCAAGGCCATCTTGCCGTTTTTGCAAACGGTGGGCGAGGCGTCGCGGCGCCTGGGCGCCATCGACCCGTTCAGGCGATACATTGATATCGTGCTCGACATGATGGAACGCACCACCGGCTCTATTCACGGATTTCACACCACCATTCCCAGCCCCGGCCTGCCGGACCTGCTGGCGCAGGTACCATACCTGCTGAGCCAGCTTTCGCTGGAAGGGCTGAACAACTGGATTGATTACGGCGTTCATTATTATAACGACCACCCCGAACGCCAGCGCGACTTCTTTACCCTGCAATCTGCCGACAGTCGCGCCATCGTACAACGCGAGCGCCACGGCACCTTGTTTGCCGATGTCGAGCGTCGCCTCAATTTATATATGCGCGCGCTTTGGGAAACGAAAACCCATATGGTTCCGTATTCGACCGGCTTTGACGAGTTGCGCAAGCCTTTGCCATATTACGATGAGCTAGGCATCCGCGTGCCGGATGTTTACGACGACCGCGACAACGTAACGGGCATGTGCCGCTATATCGCGTTGCTGGCCCACATCGGCGCCCACCAACACTGGACACAGGCTATTGTTGCCGACAACTTCAGCCCGTTCCAACGTATCGCCATTGAAACGTTCGAGGATTCCCGCGTCGAAGCCGTGGCCATGAAACGCTATCCGGGCTTGCGTAGAATATGGATGGCGCTGCACCCGCGCCCCATCGAGGGCGATTGCGACCCGGAACATGAATCATGCATCCGCCACCGCCTGACCATGCTTTCCTATGCCATGCTTGACCCCGACCACGGATATGAAAACGAAGCCATTATCGAATACGTCGAGAAATTTCACGCCCTGATGGCCAATGGTGACAGCTCAACACAGGAAATCGTCAACCTTGCCATTTCGTTTATCGTCAAGACGCGGCGTCAGGAAGACCAGTCAGCCAAGGTATATTTCACCGATACCGAAATTGATTACCGCGATGACAACCGCCACATGTGGAAGTTCATCGAGATGGGCGACGAAGTGGAAATGTTTGACCAAAGGGACAAGACCGCTACCGAGGACGAGGAAGAAGACCATGGCCTGCCGCCACGTCATTACCCGGAGTGGGATTACCTGACCCAGACCTATCGCCCAGACTGGGCCAGCGTTTACGAAAGCCTGCACCCTTCAAGCGATAGCGGCCTGATTGACGAAATCCTCAACAAGCACGCGGCGCTGGCAAAACGGCTTAAGCAGTTGCTTGATATGCTCAAGCCACAGAAATTTGTGCGCGTGCGATACCAGGAAGAGGGCAGCGAGCTTGACCTCGACGTCGCCATTCGTTCACTGATTGATTACAAAAGTGGCGCCAACCCCGACCCGCGCATCAACATGAGCCACCGCCACGATGGCCGCGATATTGCGGTAACTTTATTGCTGGATCTATCGGAATCCCTCGACGAAGTTCCGGACGGGTGCGAACAGTCCATCCTGCAATTGAGTCAGGAAGCGGTGGCCATTCTCGGTTGGGCTATTGACCGGCTGGGGGATCGCTTCGCCATTGCCGGGTTCTCATCCAACACCCGCCATGAAGTGCGCTACCAGCACATCAAGGGTTTCTCCGAAAACTGGGATGACACGGTCAAGGGCCGCCTGGCAGCGATGGAGGCGGGCTATTCAACCCGCATGGGCGCGGCCTTGCGCCATGCCGGTCATTACCTCGGCGCAAGGCAGGCTGACAAGCGCGTGTTGCTGGTGCTGACCGATGGCGAACCGTCGGATGTGGATGTGAGCGACGAGCGCGCCTTGATCGAGGACGCCCGCAAGGCCGTGCTGGAGCTTGAGCGCGACGCTATCACCACGTTCTGCATTACGCTGGACAAGAAGGCAGATGCCTATGTAGGCGATATTTTTGGGCGCCAATACGCAGTCATTGATAACGTCAGCCGGTTGCCAGAGAAATTGCCACAGATATTCATGAGCCTTACCAAATAATTAGATGTCTTTATTCATGTTGTTTCTAGCATAATTGAACCATAAGGAATCCTTATGAAAACGATTAGTATATTTGAATTCTTTGATATAAGGCTGGGCGCTATATTGACCGTACCAAACCTAGATGACGATCTGGAAGGCTTTGGGCACCGAGTAAACCTGGGGAGGTCCGCTCGCATTATGTCCAAGCCATCCCAAAGACCCCTGCCTCCGGGTGGGGGTCTTTTTTTATCCACGGGCGTGACTGGCGTTCGCCCCTTTGCCCTTGGCCACAGCGCCTTAAGCCGTTAAAACTAAACCAGCAAACACCACCTCGAACCGCCACCCAGCCCCCCCGGAGACCAACATGAGCCGCAACGTCAAGATTGCCCCCAGCATCCTTTCCGCAGATTTTTCGCGCCTCGGCGAAGAGGTCAAGGCCATCGATGAAGCCGGGTGTGATTACATCCACATCGACGTCATGGATGGCCACTTTGTGCCAAACCTGACGTTCGGCCCGCCGATCATCAAGTGCATCCGGCCGTGGACCAAAAAGCTGTTTGATGTTCACCTGATGATCGACCCGGCGCAGTCGTCGCTTGAGCAATATGCCGATGCCGGTGCCGATTTAATTACCGTGCACGCCGAGGCCGACAAGCACCTGGATCGTTCGCTTCAGGTCATCAAGGGCCTGGGCAAGAAGGCGGGCGTCAGCCTTAACCCGGCAACGCCGGAAAGCGTGCTCGCCTATGTTATGGACAAGGTCGATCTTATTCTGGTCATGTCGGTTAACCCGGGCTTTGGTGGCCAGTCCTTTATTGAAAGCCAGCTCGATAAAATCGCCCGCATTCGCAAAATGATTGGCGATCGCCCCATCGAGCTTGAAGTGGACGGTGGCGTTAACGACGCGACCGCAAAGCGGGTGGTGGACGCCGGTGCCGACGTATTGGTGGCCGGCAGCGCGGTTTTCAAGGGCGATGACTACGCCGCCACCATCAAGGTCATTCGCGATGCTTACGGAGACTGATACGGAAACTGATCCTTACGGTCTGGACAAAAGGGATAACAGGAAATAATGGTCGGGCGCATCAGCCAAATAAAAAAAATCGGTGCCGTAGCCAAGCCCCTTAAGCCCTTGGCAAGGGCCGTGCCTAGGGCACTCAGGAAACGTAGCAACTACCTTTATTTCTGGCAAAAACGCTGGTTCTTCATTGCCCTTGCCGTGGGCTGGGGCCTGCTTGCCATGCCGTTGCCCGAGGGCCTTTCCCAACAGGCCATGATTATTCTGGCCATGAGTGTGGTTGCCACCATCTTGTTTATTACCGAGCCGATACCACTACCAACCGTGGCGCTACTGATCATCATCGGCCAGGTAATGTTGATGGGCATTGATTCCAAGATTGTGGCGCGTTCGCTGATGAGCGACAGCGTGCTGTTTATCATGGGCTCGCTGATGTTGGCCGTGGCCGTGGTGAAACAAAAGCTCGATACCCGCATCGCCTGGCTGCTGGTGCGCGTGACCGGCACATCGACGGCGCGCATCGCTTTTGGCATCTCCGTGGTTTCTGGCATTTTGGCCTCTTTCATCGGCGAGCACACGGTTGCTGCCATGATGTTGCCGGTGGGCATTACGCTGATCCAGTTGACATCCGATGACCCCAAGCGGGTTCGCAACCTCGCTGCCGTGTTGCTGTTCTCAATTTCCTACGGTTGTTCGGTCGCCGGTGTCGGCACGCCATCGGGTGGTGCCAGAAACGCCATCATGATTGGTTATTGGAAAGAGTTTTTCTATAACCCGCTTGATCCGGAAACCTACATCTACCTGATCGATTACGTGCACTGGATGATGTATGCGTATCCGCTGTTCCTGTTGCAGTTGCCGTTCGTGACCCTAGTGCTGTTGATGACCTTCCGCCCCGAATATAAAGATATGTCGCGCGCCATCGTCAAGCTGCGCGCCATCGTGGAAAAGCAGGGCAAGATGAAGACCAGCGACTGGGCGGCGATTATCATTTTCGCGTTGACCCTTTACGGCTGGATATTTGCCTCCGCCACTTACGGCATGGGCACTATCGCCATTTTGGGCGCCGCCACGTTCCTGGTGGCCGGGCTGGTCAAGTGGCCCGATGTGAACTCGGGCGTCAACTGGGGTGTGGTGCTGCTGTATGGCGCCGCCATTTCGCTGGGCCTGCAAATGATGGAAACCGGGGCCGCCATATGGGTGGCGGAACACTTCCTTGACCTGTTGGCACCCCTTGGCGCCGATAAAGGCATTGGCCTGTGGGCGGCGGTTTCGGCATTGACGACGTTTGTGACCAATACCATGTCCAACGGTGCTGCCGTTGCGGTGCTGGGGCCGATTGTTTTGAAGCTGGCGGTGGCGGCAGAAGAAAGCCCCATCGTTATCGGCTATATCACCGCTATTTCATCAGCTTTTGCTTACCTCACCGTGGTTGGCACCCCGGCCAGCACCATTGTTTATGCATCCGGGTACTTGAAAACAACGGACTTTTTAAGGGTGGGCTGGAAAATGGCGTTGGCATCAACCATTATTATGTTGTTGGCGGCATCCGTCTATTGGCCCATGCTTGGCGTATAATCAGGTGTACAAGAGCAATAAGCCGTAAGGCGCGTTTGAAAACAGGGTAGGGAGGCTTGATGAGCAAGTCATCAAAAACCAAAAAAGATATCAATGCCCACGATGAGGGGGAAAATGCAGATCGTTTTCGCATCATGGTCTGCATTGACGGTTCCGACGAAAGCTATCGTGGCGTGCGCTACGCTGCCAAGCTGGGTGGCGGGGTCGATGCTGATATCGTCCTTGTTTATGTGCGCCCCGTTGACCAGGGGTTGCGTTCCGGCGGCCTGCAGGTGGATGTGGCGCGCTCGAACCTGCTGGACTGGGGCATAGAACTTCCCGGCATCAAGTACCTGAAGAAGGGCCGCGATATGCTGGTCGAACTTGGTATTATGGATGAAGACTGGGAAGAAAAGCACTATCACACCGATGTTTCCGGCACCACGCTGGGCGATAACAAGATCGATTATGTATCCAGCAAGGGCAACAAGGTCGTGCTCAAGCTGAAGGTTGCCACTGATATTGCGTCGGGCATTCTCGACCAGTGGGAGATTGGTAAGTACGACCTCATCATCATCGGCGCATCCAGCCGCTGGAAAGGGGGCTTCAAGGGCTTCTGGGATCCGGCGGTGGCGGAAAAAATTGTCGTGCATGCGCCGTGTTCGGTGTTGGTGGCGCGCGACCTTGAAGCCGGCAACGGCCACCTGATTTGCACCGATGGATCGGACGCCGCGCTGCATACGGTTGAGCAAGACGCGCTGTTGGCCAGTCGCTGCCAATGCCCCATCTCGCTGATTGCCGTGGCTCAGGACGTCGAAAGTGAAGACGAGGCTAAAGAAAACATCAAGGCAGCCAAGGAAGTGTTAAAAAGGGTTGGCGCCAAGGCGGTTAATACCATCATCAAAGTTGGCAACCCGGTGGAGGAAATCATCGAAGCGGGGCCGGATTACTCTTTGATCGTGCTGGCTGATTCCGGCAAGTCCGGGCTGGAGCGGTTCTTTATGGGGTCGGTCGCCTTCAAGGTGATGGAAAATGCCTACAATTCAGTGATGATTGTTAGATAAGGAATGATAAAACAATGACCAAAGCACGAGCACGCGAACGCGCCAAGGCGCGGGCTGGTAAGGCGCCTAAAAAACATGACGACGGCACTGCCGCCGATGAATCCACCTTGAAGGCAAAGCCAGCACGCTTTGACCCCGGCGCGCAGTCCAACAAGGGCCCGACCGCCAAGGCCGGCGGCGGCAACTTCGCCAGAACGGGGCGCGGCTCAGCGCGTTCCGGCTAGGGTTTATCATTTAAGCACGCGCCTTCGCTCAGGCGCCCGTTTGTGCGCAATGGGTGCATTGCGGCCAGTCTTTATGCGGCCATCTATATTTCAGGACCTTCATGCAATGATAGACACTCCAGATAAAGATGTTTCCGTGTGGGTGGACCATGAAAAACGCTGTGTTTATTTACGCCGCATCGGCCTTGTGGACAGGGATAAATCAATCGAAAACTACCGCCTCATTGTCGGGGTGGATGGCTATGACCCAGCCTACAGAGTTATTATTGATTATCGGGATGTAGGCCAGATTGATATCGGCTTTCATGACATGAAAGACGTTTTCAAGGCCACCGATGAGCTTGTTGAAGGGGAAAGCAAGGTCGCGATTGTCGTCGGCAACCACATTAGCCGCCTGATTCTGGCAAAATTATTTTTTGAGATTTCCGGCCTTTTCAGCACCGTCAAGGTGGAGTGGGGTGCCTTTAAGACCATGAAAGAGGCAGGGGCGTGGATTGACAGCTAAGGCTCACGGCCTAATGGCGGTTATAGCCAAGGGTCATTTATGTTTTTAAGGTGCACACGACAACTGGCGCATTGAGCGCCCGCGCCGAATGGCGCGTACTTGAGCAC
>CBFCYL010000040.1:0-18570 GCA_965602455.1 uncultured Thalassospiraceae bacterium
GGTCCTCAACCAGATCCGCACCGGGTGATCCGGCGCGAACCCTGTTAACACGAAAGGCCGCGCGGGAAACCGGGCGGCCTTTTTTGTTGGGTGCTGAGTTGCCGGGGGTTACTCAATTCTTAAACGCAATCGCGGTGTTTCCTGAAAAATATTTGCGATGCGCCACACATACCATTTCTGGGTTTTGTCGTTCTTGTCGTCGATAACCTTGGTGGCGTTGTGATCGACCGGGGGCAGGGGGCTTTTCAGACGAATTTCCCCACTCATGGCAAGGCCCGCATCATACAGGCGCTGGCGATCTTTCTTGCCCAGCGACCGGCCCATCATTTCAATCATTCCGGTGTTGGCAACATATTTCAGGCTGATCATGCTTTCGTTGCGCCTTAAAAAGGTAACCGTCTTGGCCGTCAACAGGTCGCCCGAGCGTTCCCACTTGATACGGAAGTGGCCTTCCTTGAAATATTCAAAATCGGAAGCGGCGCTGTCTCGCGCCATGTCGCGTTCAACAACGGCAATGCGCTCGACTTCCTGTTCCGGGGTCAGTTCGCCTTGTTTCAGTTTCTGGTAAAGGCTGACATCCGCCAGATAACCATCGAACTTCAGGGAATAAAAACCGGCGGCGTCAATTTCGATCTCGGCGTCAAAGCGCGCCGGCAGGTAACACGACGCCAACACCACGACCGCGGCGGCAATAACGAGAAGGCGAAAAGGGGCTTTGGTGCCATACATGGTGTTAATCCTGTTTGATGCTTTCTTTGGCACGCTGCCACAGGGCTTCGAGCTCGTCCAGTGGGGTTGCTTCCATACGCTGGCCATCGGCCTTCAGGCCTGATTCCATGGCGCGAAAACGGGCCTCGAACCGGCCGTTGGCATGACGCAATTCGGTTTCGGGATCACACCCCAGTTTTCTTGCCAGGTTAACGCAGGTGAACAACAGGTCGCCGACCTCGGTTGCCAGCGCCGCGTCGTCGCCGCTTTTGATCTCGGCGTGGATTTCTTCCAGCTCTTCATCGAACTTTTCAAACACCGGTTCCGCGTTCGGCCAGTCGAAACCAACACGCGCGGCGCGCTTTTGCAATTTATAGGCGCGCAACAGGGCGGGCAGGGCACGGGTTACGCCATCCAATGCACTGGATGCACCTTGCGGGCCATCGTCGGGCGACCCTTTGGCATTGGCTTTCGCGGTGCGCTCTTTTTCCTTCAGTTTTTCCCAGTTCTCGGTCTGGGCGGTGGCGGTTTCAATGTTGGCATCGCCAAACACGTGGGGGTGGCGATAGACCATTTTGTCGTTGATGGCAGTGCAAACATCATTGAAGTCGAAATCACCGGCCTCGTTCGCCATCTGGGCGTAAAACGCCACCTGAAACACAAGGTCGCCCAATTCTTCCTTCAGGTGCACCATGTCGCCATGCTCGATGGCATCCACCACCTCAAAGGCTTCCTCCAGCGTGTGCGGGGCGATGGTGGTGAAGGTTTGCTCCACATCCCACGGGCAGCCGTTTTCGGGGTCGCGCAGGCGCGCCATAATGGCCAGCATCCGCGCCACCGGGTCCGCGGGAAGCGTCGCGGCGTGGCTTGCGGGCAGGGCGGTTGCTTTGGTGGCGGGAGGCTTGTTCTTGAAGGTGTTCATGGCTGCGGATTATCACACCCGTCCGGGGCTTGGCAAAGGCCTATTCTCTTAAGATCCATAACCGTATACTCCGGGCTATGAAGTGGCCCACCACCAAAGATGGCGTTGTAGACTGGGACCTGGTTTTTACCCGCCCCAATACCGGCTTTATCTCGATGGTTCAGCAGGCCGATACGCCCGAAAAGCTGAAATCGTGCGTCCATGTCGTCATATCGAGCCTGTTTACCCGCGATGATGACCTCAAGTATGCCAAGGCTTATCTGGCCACGCTGGACCGGGTTTTTGAGCAGATTTTCACCAACACACCAGCGCAAGACCCGTCCGAAAGCCTGATTCTGGCGCGCACCAAGGCCATCAACCTGCTGACCTCCATCCAGCACAACCGCAAGAGCCGCGCCGAGGAATACCTTAAATTAAAGGCCAGTGGAGATGAGCGCCGTCTTGAGGCCGATGACCCGATGGCGCTTCTGACGGTGCTGGAAGCGGACGGCTGACAGGGGGAAAGTGGCGCCGGGTAATGGCCCCTGATGCTGTCTTATAATCGCATAATGTATATTATGGAAAATTAGGTTATGTATTATAGTTCAAATACTTAATGCTATTTAATAATGAACTACATAAGAAGCGCACAGGCTACCACTCAAGCACCATACCGTCATAGGCTGGCTCGGCGGCTATCGGGTTGTCAGCGAGCCTTGCCTTGAGAGTCTGGTAATCCAGCCCCGTGCCGAGATGGGTCAGGACGCAACGCTCGGGCTTGATGCGCGCCACCCATTCCAGGGCGCGCTCGACATCCAGATGCGTCGGGTGCGGCTTATCAGAAAAGGTGCCCAACATCCACACCCGCACCCCTTCCAGGGCGGCGAAGGATTCCTCAGGCATGGTCACCAGGTCCGAGGTATAGGCGAAATCGTCCAGCCGGAAGCCCAGCGACTGAGAATAGCCGTGATCCTGCGTCTGGGCGCTGACGCTCATGTCGCCAATGGCAAAAGGCTCGCCGGGCGTGATTTCATGGGCCTCAAGCGTCGCCTTGTAGTAAAACGTGGCGCTTTCGTCCAGCGGCTCGAGAACGTAGGGAAAGCGCTGGGCCACCGTCGCCAGACCGACATCGTCCGAAAACAGCGGCAAGGCCCGGTTCATGCGCCGGTTAATGCCGCGCAGGTCGTCAATGCCGTGTAAATGATCAGAATGGCCATGGGTCAGCAACACGGCGTCCAGCGCCTGAATATCGTGGTTGAGCAGCTGGCGGCGCAAATCCGGCGAGGTATCAACCAAAACGCGGGTTTTGTCGCTTTCCACCATGATGGAGGGCCTGAGGCGCTGGTTTCTAGGCTCAGCCGGGTCGCATTTGCCCCATCCCGCTTCCACCGATGGCGTTCCCGACGACGAACCCGAACCCAGCACCGTGACGCGCATCAGCCTTCCTCTTTGCTGGCTTTGGCAAACAGGCGAAAGAAGTTATCCGTGGTGGCGCGGGCCAGTGTCTCGATATCCACACCCTTGATCTCGGCTACCTTCTCCGCCGTATAGCGCGTGTAAGCCGGTTCGTTTTCCTTGCCGCGAAACGGTTCCGGCGCCAGGTATGGCGCATCGGTTTCCACCAACAGCCGCTCCAGCGGCACGGTTGCCACCACATCGCGCAGCGATTGCGCGCTCTTGAACGTGACGATGCCGGAAATGGAAATACAAAAGCCAATGTCGAGCGCGCGGCGCGCAAAATCGGCCGATGAACTGAAACAATGGATCAGCCCGGTGACGGGTTTCGTTTTACAGGCCACCTCCAGCGTCTCAATGGTGTCGTCATCGGCGTCACGGGTATGGACCACCACCGGCAGGCCGGCTTCGGCGGATGCCTCAAGGTGGGTTTTGAAGCTTTGCATTTGCAGGGCGCGTTCCGTCTTGTCGCGGTAATAATCGAGCCCGGTCTCGCCAAAGCCAACCACTTTGGGGTGGCGAGCGTGTTCCAAAAGCTGATTAAGGGCAACCGGCGGTTCTTGCTCGGCGTGGTTGGGGTGCACACCAACGGTGCAAAATATGTTGGCCTTCTTTTCCGCCACCGCCAACACACCGGGAAACTTGGTCATCTCGGTGCCGATGGTCAACATGGTGCCGATGCCGGCGTTTTTGGCCCGCGCGTCTACCGCGTCGAGGTCTTCGAACTGCGGGTAATCAAGATGGCAATGGCTGTCGACAAGGTACATCAGAACGAAGACCCCTCTTGTTTCAGGAACTCGGTTTCTTCCGGCGTCGAGGTGCGCCCCAATACCGCGTTGCGGTGCGGGAAGCGGCCGAATCTTTCAATAATAACCTTATGCTTTTCCGCCCAGCCGAGGAAATCCTTATTCGTCAAGGTGGCGCTCAACTCGATGCAGCGTTCCTGATCAGCCAGTTTTTCGCTGTGTTCGAACGGCACATAAAAAAAGGTGCGACGTCGCTCCTCAACCTGTTGGTCAAACCCGGCATCAATTGCGGTGCGCGCAATGCCCAACGCCTTGACGTCCGTGGCAAAAGCTTTTGCGTCATTGCGAAACAGGTTTCTTGAAAACTGGTCCAACACCAACACCAGCGCCAGTGCGCCATCCGCCGTGTCGGCCCAGCCGTCCATCTCGCCAGCGTCTGCACGGGCGTGCAGTTCACCGAAGCGATCGGCAATGGCGGTATCGAATGCGGCGTCGCGGACGAACCATTGCTTCGGCTGGGATTCCTCGAACCAGAAATCCAGAACGGCCGCCTGCTCACCCTCCTGCTTGCCGATCACTTATTGGTTTTCCTTGTATACGGCGGGATCGACATTGCGATAATTACTAATGGGCTGAGAATATTCTACCCTTTCCATGCCCTGCGCCGCGGTGGTCAGGATATGGTGCCTAAATTTTGCCAATATCGGGCGGTAGGTTTCTGGCCGGGATGCATCCATGGACAGCACGGGAAACCGGATGACGCTCAAAGGGCCATCATCTTTGATAAAGTCGTTCCACGAGCCGCCATAAAACAGCCCGATGTTGGCATCAAGTGCATGCCATTTGCCGTTCAGCTTCACTTCATTGAAGAAATGTCCGCGTATGTGCAGCGTGGCAACCCGGTTTTCAATTCCGGCTTCATTAAGCAGGAAGTTTAAAACATTTGCATAATCCGTGCAGCAGCCGATGCGTGTTTCGGTATAATAACGAACACCCATCGCACCACGATCTCTTTGCTTGCCACCGCTCTCCTCATTCAGATTGGCGCAACCGCCAAGGGCGTCCGGGTTGGTGTTACCATAGGCAAAAAGATTGGCCACCGTGTTCAGGTAAAAAAAGGCGCGCAGTCGGTTTTCATCCGCCGTGTTCCAGGCTACCTTCAGGCCATCCTTATGACGCTGAAAGTTTGCTTCAACGGCTTGGTAAAACTCATCGTATGTATTGATGTCGGCGCGGTTAATAGCCGCATCGTTGAAAATTGCACCATAGGCGACGCTCGGCAGGGCTGAAAGGTGCAGACGTTCCATTGCCCTGCCCTGTGTGGAAAGATCGACCCATATGGTTGATGCCCAGACCAGCGGCAACGTCAGTGTCAGAACCAATAAGCGCGCCATGCGCCCACTACCCAGCATCGTCAGCAGGTAACCTGCCACCAGCAACGTCGCCATGACCGCGCTAATGGTGTAAATGAGCGCTATTTTCTTTGGCCCCAGCACCCCGCCAGAACCGATCCACGTTAGCGGGTCGATGCCGGTATAAGTGTAAAGCGAATTGCTGAGATATGGCAGCGACACAATCCAGAAATGGACAACAACCAGGCCAAATGCAAAAAGCGTAAAATAGGTTGTTGAGTTACTTGTTTTCATGCTCGCAATCCTAACCATACTCTTAAGCGGCGTGTTGACTTATGTCTCTTCCTCGACAAAGCGTGGGAACACACCCTCCGGCGCAGGCAGCGTCGTTCCCGAAACCAGCGCGTGCTCGGAACCGAGGAAGGCAAAGTCGCGGTGTTCCGGGCTGACCGCCAACTGGTCGAGCATGGCCCCCATGGCATCGGGCATGAACGGTTGCAGCGCAATGGCAATGTGGCGCACCGTTTCCGCCAACACATAAAGCACCGTGCCCATGCGTGCCGGGTCTTCCTTTTTCAGTTTCCACGGCGCCTGCGCATCGACATAGGCGTTCGATGCGCGGATTACCAGCCACACGGTCTCCAGCGCGTCATTGAACGCCTGAGCGTCCATCTTCTGGCGCAGCGTTTCCAGAAGGTCGTGCGCGGCGCCAAGCTGGGTGTTATCTTCAGGCGTGAAATCACCGTGTTGCGGAACTGCCCCTTCGCAATTTTTGTTGACCATGGAAAGCACGCGCTGCGCAAGATTGCCAAGGTCGTTGGCCAGTTCGCCGTTCATGCGCGCCACCATGGCCTTGCGCGAGAAATCACCATCGTTACCGAACGGCACTTCGCGCATCAGGAAATAGCGCACCGCATCCAGGCCATAGGTCTGCACCAGCTCAATAGGGTCGATGACGTTGCCCAGTGATTTTGAAATCTTCTGGCCTTCGTTGGTCCACCAGCCGTGGGCGAACACGCGCTTGGGCGGCTGCAAGCCAGCGGCCATTAAAAACGCCGGCCAGTAAACGGCGTGAAAACGCAAGATGTCCTTGCCCACCATGTGCAGGTCGGCGGGCCAGTAGGTTGCGTATTCACCGCTTTCGGTTTCAGGAAAGCCGACGGCGGTGATGTAGTTGGTCAGCGCATCGAGCCACACATACATGATGTGCGCGTCGTCGCCCGGAACCGGCACACCCCATTTGAACGTGGTGCGCGAAACCGAAAGGTCATTAAGCCCGCCGGAAACAAAACTGGTAACTTCATTGCGCCGCGAGTTTGGTGCAATGAAATCCGGGTTGTCGTCGTAAAACTTGAGCAGCTTGTCCTGCCACTTCGACAGTTTGAAGAAATAGCTGGGCTCCTCCACCCACTCCACCGGTGCGCCCGAAGGCGCAACTTTGTTGCCGTCTTTATCGGTGGTCAGTTCGCCCTCGCCGTAAAAAGCTTCATCGCGCACCGCATACCAGCCGGAATACGCGCTGAGCTCAATCTCGCCGGCATCCATCAAGCGCTTCCAAAGTGCTTGCACCGAAACCTTGTGACGTTCTTCCGTGGTGCGAATGAAATCATCGGTCGAAAAGTTCATGGTGCCCAGCAGGTCGCGAAAGTTTTGCGACACGGCATCGGTAAAGGTTTTCGGGGCAACACCGCGTTCCTGTGCCGATTTCTCAACTTTCTGGCCGTGTTCGTCGGTGCCGGTCAGGAACTTGACGTCAAAACCATCCAGCCGCTTGAACCGCGCCAGCACATCACACGCCAGCGTGGTATAGGCATGGCCGATGTGCGGCACGTCATTCACATAATAAATCGGCGTGGTGACGTAAAAATGTTTGTTTTCGCTGGTGGCCATGAAGGTGGTGGTCTTTCAAAAAAACAGGGCTTATGCACGCGGCGAATTAACGGTGCTTTCCAGCCCCAAAAACAGGTCGAGCACGACTTGCTTGCGATCCAGGTGGACGGCCCCGGCGCGGGCGACGAGGTGTGCGCTCTTTTCCCACACCTTAAACCATCGATCAAGGCTGGCCTCGGGGCCGATGCGGCCCATCCAGCTTTCCCCTTCCCCGCCTGCCTTATGGCCGGACTGATCCAAAATCAACCGTTCCAGCGACCAGCGATAAAGCCCGGCCAGCGTGTCGAACGTTTCTTCCGCGCCCTGGCGCCCGGCTTTATCGGCCAGCTTATGAAGGCGCGCCACATCCAGCCTCGGCAGGGTATCCAAAAGCGCGTTCATTTCCGTCCACAGCTCAACCCCACCGGCATCATTCAGCTGAACCGCCCGGCCAATGGAACCTTCGGATAAGGCGGCCAGCTTTTGAGCCTTGTTTACATCCGGGCCACAAATATAGTTTTGCACCAAAGCCAACATCGCTTCTGGCTCCAACGGCGCCAGCACCAGCTTGCGGCACCGTGAGCGGATGGTCGGCAACAAACGCCCGGGGCTGTGACTGACCAGCAGCAAAACGGTGTTCTTCGGCGGCTCTTCCAGCACCTTCAGTATGGCGTTTGCCGCGTTGGGGTTCATTTCATCGGCGCTGTCGACAATGACAACGCGCCAGCCCCCTTCCGCCGCCGTTAGCGAAAGAAACTTGCCAACCCCGCGCACGCTATCAACATCGATAACGGTTTTCAGTTTGCCGGTTTTTTCATTGACCCGGCGTTCAATGCAAAACAAATCTGCGTGCCCGCCCGCTGCGGTGCGCTGGAACAACGTCGTTTCCGGGGCCGTGTAAAGCGGTGATGCATCGGCCTCTGTTTTTTCTTCATCAACATCACCAAACAAACTGTCGGGTGGCGGGGCTTCTGGTTCAATGGCGTTGCGGTTCAGGATGTAACGGGCGAAACGGTGCGCCAGCGTTGCCTTGCCGATGCCCTTGGGCCCGCTCAACAGCCACGCATGGTGCATGCGCCCGGAAGCAAAGGCGTCAAACAGTATTTGTTCTGCCGTTTCGTGGCCGCTGAGGTGCGGGTTGGCGCGCGGTGCGGGCGGCCATTCGTCTTCTTCAATGACGGTTTTGCTTTTGGCGGCCATTACAATGATACCCCCAGCCGTTCGGCAACGACGGCGGCAATGGCGCTGGCAACTTCGTCTTCGCTGCCTGAAGCGTCAATCACGGTGCAGCGTTCCGGCTCGGCCTTGGCGATGGCAAGAAAACCCTCGCGAAGGCGTTCATGAAACGCCCCGCCCATGCGCTCATAACGGTCTTCGGTGTTGCCGTTCGCCCCTTCGGTGTCGGCGCGCGCAAGGCCCAGTTCGACCGGAAGGTCGAGCACCAGCGTCAGGTCGGGCTGAAAATCACCAAAGGCATCGTGGTGCAGTTTGCGGATTAGCCCCAAGTCAACGCCGTGGCCATACCCCTGATAAGCCAGCGTGGAATCAGAAAAGCGGTCGCACAGCACCCAGGTTCCGGCGGCAAGTTTTGGTGTTACGGTCTTGGTTATATGTTCGGCCCGCGCCGCCGTGTGCAGCAAAACCTCGGTCAGTGGCGCCCAGCGATCAGCATCGCCACTGACCAGCAGGGCGCGGATTTCCTCGGCACCGGGCGCGCCGCCGGGCTCACGGGTGGTGTGGTGTTCAATGTTGGCGCGTTTAAGGGTTTCGGCGAGGCGGGTAATCTGGGTTGATTTACCGGTGCCCTCGCCCCCTTCCAGTGTGATGAAGCACCCTTTTTGCATAACCGAACCGCCTTATCAAAAACAGATCTATTCGGAACTGCCCCACAAAATGTAATTAACCGCTGCCATCAGGCGACCAATCAGGCCCAGTTGCTCAGAGCCCGTACCCGCCACCAGCGGAATTTCGATCGGCTCGACATCGGGCGCCGAGATGGTCAGGCGTGCCAGTTGCTGGCCCGCCACGACCGGCGCCGGCACCGGCGATATGTAATCAACCGTGACCTTCATCTTGCGCCGCGCGCGCTTGGGCAGGGTCAGGGTCAGGTCGCTTTCAATAACCAATGGCACGGTAGCGCGCTTCCCCAACCAGACCTCGGCGTTGGTAACCACATCGCCGCCGCTGAACAGGTTATAGTTGTCAAACTCACGAAAACCCCACTCCAGCAAGCGTTCGGATTCAGACGAGCGCATTTTTTTCGACACCAGCCCGTTCAACACCAGCACCAGGCGGCGGTTGCCACGCACCGCTGAAGACGTCATGCCGTAACCCGATTCAACCGTGTGGCCGGTCTTCAGGCCATCGGCCCCCATGTCTTTATATAGCAGCGGGTTGCGGTTGGGCTGGCTGATGCCGTTAAAGACAAAATTGGTCTCGCTGTAATAGTGGTAATACTCGGGAAACATGGTGATGGTGGTCTCGGCCAGTTTGGCGAGGTCGCGTGACGACATTACGTGTTCGGGGTCCGGCCAGCCGGTGGCATTCCTGAACTGGGCGTTGGTCAGCCCCAGTTCACGGGCGCGGATGGTCATTTCCTCGGCAAAGGCCGCTTCGGTGCCGGATATGGCCTCGGCGACGACGATGCAGGCATCGTTGCCGCTTTGCACGATAATGCCGCGCAACAGGTCTTCGACCCTGACCCGCATACCCGGTTCGAGAAACATGGTGGAACCGCCGGTCTTGGCGCCGCCCTTGCGCCACGCATTTTCGGAAACATAGAACTTGTCATCCAGCGACAGGCGGCCGTCCTGCAGGCGTTCCAGCACCATGTGCACGGTCATCAACTTGCTCATGGATGCCGGGGCCATCGCCACGTCGGCGTTTTTTTCCATCAAAACCGCCCCGGTCGAAGTATCGATCAGCATGGCGTGGGTGGCCGGGGTTTCCACGGCGCCGGCACCGGCGGAAACAAGCACCCCGCCCAACAGCAGGGTTACGGAAAAAAATGCTGTAAAAACAGAGTGATGAAAGGCAGACTTCATGGGGTGGGTTAACCTCTAAACGATTACGGATGAGCACAAACGTTTTTCGTCCCAAAAACAGGCAACATTAGGGCCTTCATCATCGGAATCATCGAACGTCATCGAACCATAGGCGGCACAATACGCGCCAGCGGCTTTGCGGCCAAGCCTGAAAAAAGGGGCTGTGGAAAAGGAAAAATGTCAATCAGGGCCGTGTTAGTCAACAACCACCGTTATGGCATCGGGAAAGCCCGCCTGGGCGACCTCAGCCAAGGCCAACTTGGCAGCGGCGCTATCCGTCAGGGGGCCAAGGCGGACGCGGTAAAGCTCGCCACCTGAGGCGCGGGTAACCGGGGAAATGCTCACGCTGCCCAGTTTGGCGAGGCGCGATTTAACCCGCTCGGCGTTGGTAATCTTTGAATACGCCCCGGCCTGAATGTAAATGCCGTTTACCACCGCGCTGACCACAGGCGCGGCCGCTGTTTCGACGGCTGGCGGTGTTGGCGCGGCAGCTGGCTCCACGACCGGCGCCAGGGTCGCGACCTCAACACCTTCGGGTGTAATCAATGGCGGCATTTGAACCAGTTTCACCTGTGGGGTGAGGTTCTGGGTATCGGGCGGCATATCGGCGGCAACTTTTTTGCCCGAGCGCATATCCTTTGCCAAAGCCTGGCTTTCACTGGCCATAATCTGGACCCGCACCCGGGCCGTGCCCTTTTTCTCAAAGCCCAGCAACTGGGCGGCGCGGCGCGACATATCAATCACCCGACCGCGCGCATAAGGCCCACGGTCATTAATCCGCACCACCAGTTCGCGGCCGTTTTCCAGATTGGTGACGCGCACGAAGCTCGGCATAGGCAGGGTTTTGTGGGCGGCGGAAACTTCCCATTGATCGTAGATTTCGCCGTTGGCGGTTTTTTTGCCATGGAAATCCGGTCCATACCACGACGCAAGGCCGGAACGGTCATATTCCCAGTCTTCGGATGGGTAATACCACACGCCGTCAATCTGGTATGGTTCGCCGACCTTATAGCTGCCGGTGTCGTCGGCGGATTTAAGGCGCTTGGCAGAGTGCATTAAAAATTGCGTCTCTGAACACGCGCTCAGCACAAAAGCGGCCAACGTGAAGGCCAAAAGACGGGTCATGGATGGTCTCAATGTTCGCATTTGAGTTCATCATAAACCCGGCAAAGTTTCTGAATGCTTAAGGCCTGTTGGCGCGCAGGTGGTCCAGCACCGCCTGTGACGGGTGGCCATCGGGCACCAGCGCGTTTTTGCGCTGGTATTCGCGCACCGCAGCGCGGGATTTGGAGCCTAAAATGCCGTCCGGCTCGCCGGGGTCAAACCCGGCACCGATCAACAGGGTTTGCAGTTCCTCCGACTGGGCAAACGACAGCCCCTTGGTGCCGCGCGGCCCCAGTGTGCTCAAGGCCCCCTTGCCCACCAGCCGGTCGGCCAGATGGCCCACGGCGATGGCGTAAAAGATGGACTGGTTCCAGCGCATGGTGGCGCGGAAATTGTTGTAAACCAGAAACGCTGGCCCGGCATGACCCGCTGGTGCCACCACCGAGGCCACAACGTCGGCTCTCGGCAGGTCGGCACCGCCAGTGCGCCTGATTCCCAGCGCCTGCCAGTCATCAAGCCCCTTTTTCACCTTGAGGGTGGCCAACGTATAATCAAACGTGGTCGGCAACTTAACCTCGCGGCCCCACAGCTCACCGGCACGCCAACCCGAAGCTTTTAGGAAATTACCTGCCGAGCCCACGGCATCTTGGGTGTTGGTCCAGATGTCACGCTTGCCGTCGCCGTCGTAATCTATGGCGTGGGCGGCAAACGTGGTCGGGATGAACTGGAAATGGCCCATCGCCCCGGCCCATGAACCTTTCAGGCGCGCATTGTCGATATGGCCCTGATCGAGAATCTTAAGTGCCGCCATTAACTGCTTGCGAAAAAAGGCGCTTCGCCGTCCGTCATGGGCCAGCGTTGCCAGCGCCGCAACGGTTGGGAAATAACCCGAAGCCAAACGCCCGAAGTCGGTTTCCAGACCCCAGAAGGCAACGATGATTTGCGGCTGCACGCCGTATCTGGCCGCCACCGCGTTCAGCAAGGCCCGGTTTTTGGAAAGCACGGCGTGGCCCTTGGCAATACGCTTGTCGTTGACCATGCGCTCCATGTAATCGCGGAAGGTCAGCGTAAATTCAGGCTGGCGGCGGTCAAGCTCGATCACCCGGGCAATGGGCTTGAGGTTGCTCAGCGCAGCGTCCAGTGTCGGTTGGCTGATGCCCTTGGTGCCTGCTTCCGTGCGCAGGTCGGCCAGCCAAGCCTTAAAGGGTTGGGTGTCTTCGCCCGACTGTGCCCATGCCGGAAAAGAAAAGGCAACAAACAGGGCAATCATGATGGGGTTGCGGGCACGTTTGCGGGCGGTGTGCGTTTGCATCATTCGCATCATTGGGTTTTTGATCCATGTTTTTGTTGATGGTAATGCTTCGAAGCTGTTGATTGGCGCTTAATTTGCCCCGGCGGCTTTAAGGCGTACGACCATTTTCTGGTAAAGCGCCTGCAGGTTCTGGGCGCCGTCCACATTAAGTGATGCCACCTTGGCGCGGGTGTGGGCCAGCAACGCCTTGCCGTATTCGGTGCGAACATCAACCCTGGCCCCGGCATCGAGCAGCAAGGTAAAGCACCGGAAACTGGCCCCGTTAATGGCCGTAACCAATGGGGTGTGGCCCAATGCATCCAGGCAATTAACATCAGCACCGTGGCGCAACAGGCCTTTTAACTCGCCCGGTTCATCAAGAAAAGCGGCGGCGTGCAAATCGCCGCATGACGGGTGCCGGGCTTCGGCAGTGCGGGTTGATAAAAACCCTGTCGCGATAACCACCATCAATACCGTTAATAACACACCGAACGATTCCCAGATGCCTTGTGGCGGTTTTTTGCTCATGTGTCTTTTCCGAACCCTTTGAAGGTCGTTATGGTTAACGCGCACCCTATCTTGAAATGTCATCTTAACGTGCATTTTTCACGGTGTGCACCCAATACCTGATGTGCGGGCTTTGTTCTTGATATTGCGGGTTATTTTAAAACCTTGAATTTTAATAAAGTCCAAATCACATAGATTTTATTGGCAATTAACCTCTATCTGCCTTTTAATAAGGGGTAATTCACGTTTGCTGAGAACAGCGGACCCAATCAACCCCCTACCCCAAAATGGATTCGGGGGCGTTGTTTTGGAATGAATACTGTGCTCGACACTTCACTTTCACCGACCAACACCAGCCAGCAGGCATCCACGTCGGGCGCTGTTGGCCCATCGCACCTTGGCGCCGCCCAGCGCGCGGGTGAAGCCAAGCCGAAAGATTCCGCAACCTCCCCGGAGGCGGGCGCCGATGGTGTCAAGGCAGCGCCGCCGCTTAGCGGTGCGGGTGCCATCGTTGCCCCCGGCGCACTGGTGCAGGCACAGGAAAAATCCGATGCCAACAAAGCGAACAGTGCAGATAGCAAAAAGAGCGAACAAAACGAAAGTTCACCCAGCAGCGCAAGCCCCAACCCCACCCAGTTAAGCGCCGAGGAAGAAGCCCAGGTGCGTGCGCTGCAACAACGCGATGCCGAAGTGCGGTCCCACGAACGCGCCCACAAAAACGCCGGTGGTGCCATCACCGGCCCGGCCAGCTTTACCTACGAGCGCGGCCCGGACGGCAAGCAGTATGCCGTCGGTGGCGAGGTGTCTATCAGCACCGGTGAAGCCGCAACCCCGGAAGCAACCATCAGCAAAATGGAAACGGTCGTCCGTGCGGCACTGGCCCCGGCCAGTCCGTCATCGCAGGATCTTTCCGTGGCCAGCGCGGCGCGACGCGTTATCGCCGAGGCGCAGGCCGAAATCCAGAAGGAACGCGCCGACAAAGCTTCGCAAAGCAATGACAACAACGCTACATCCCCAACCGGCAGCGACCAAAAGCGCGCCATTGCGGCTTACGAAGAAGGCAACGCTACCGCCGAAGCGGCAACCGGCGCGAGCGCGGGCTTAGGCGGTGGAGAGACCGACATTGCCGGGCTTAAGCTTGTGCAGCAGTTTGCCGGGGTTGACCTGCACGCCTGACCTGCCGATTGAGCGCCCACCACCAACAACGCCCTTTTTTAATATTCCGGCCCATGGCTGATGAGTCATTCACGCAAACGTGACCCGCCCAATCGCCGGTATGGCAGATAATCATTGA
Source organism: uncultured Thalassospiraceae bacterium (assembly GCA_965602455.1). Lineage (GTDB taxonomy): Bacteria > Pseudomonadota > Alphaproteobacteria > Rhodospirillales > Magnetovibrionaceae > CBFCYL01. The sequence continues at coordinate 14,272 of CBFCYL010000040.1, forward strand.
ATCTTGGCTGATATCGCCTTTTATTATTATTCAGGCATTAATGCTTATACATTAAGGCTATTAAGTAATTTTAAAATATGCTCTGGGGGGAGCTTGCTTACCATGCAATGGCGCGCTGCCACGACAACATTGGACAGGCCAATTACAAAAACGCTGGCAACATGGCGGCCGGGGCTTGGTGTTTTCCTGTCGGTTTTGTGCGCCGTTTTTCTTATCCTAGTCAGCTACCAAAACTTCCTTCTCTTTCACACCTTGGCAGAGATCTTTGCCATCTCCGTTGCTATCCTGATGTGCGTGGTGGCATGGCAGGGTTACGCATTTTCACAAAATAATTACCTTATGTTTCTTGCCAGCGGTTATTTCTGGATTGGCGCACTGGACCTGGTTCACACGCTTGTCTACAAGGGCATGAACATGTATCCCATTGTGGTCGCTAATCCCGCCACCCAGTTCTGGATCAGCGCCCGCTTTCTGGAGGCACTGCTCTTGCTGGCAGCCCCCCTGTTCCTTATTCGCAGCGTGCAAAGATGGCCGGCTTTCCTTTTTTTTGGCGCCATTTTTGTGGTCTTGTATTACTTGGTTATGACCGGCAACTTTCCGGACGCCTTCATTGAAGGTCAGGGACTGACGGCTTTCAAGACCAATATGGAATACGTTATTATTGCCGTGCTCTTTCTGGCGTTGGTGCATCTGGTTCGCATGCGCCACCATCTTTCACCTAATATTTTTCTGCTTATGGCGCTCTCCATTGTCCTGACCATGGGCGCTGAGCTTGCGTTCACTTATTACATCAGTGTGTATGGCCTTTCCAATATTGTCGGGCACATTTTCAAGTTCTTTTCCTACTGGCTGATTTTTACCGCCGTCATTCGCGAATCACTTCGCGAACCCTACCTTTTGCTGGAGCAGCGCGTTCAAGAGCGCACAAAAGACCTGTCTACTGAGGTGGCCGAGCGCAAGAAAGTGGAGCTTGAACTTCTAGAATCCAAACACAAGGCCGAAGCAGCGAGCATGGCAAAAAGTGAGTTTCTGGCCTCCATGAGTCATGAACTGCGCACCCCGCTAAATGCCATCATCGGTTTTTCGGATTACATTCGATCTGAGGTAGGGGGCCCGTTATCCAATAAAAAATACGAGGAATATGTTAAGGACATTCACTATTCCGGAAACCACCTGCTGGAACTCATTAATGATATTCTTGATGTCTCGGCGATTGAAGCGGGCAAGCTTGAATTGAGCGAAACTGAAATTAATGTTGCCGTGTTGGCTGATCGCGCCGCCCGTCAGGTTCGGCCGCGCACCGACAGGCGCAAGGTAAGCATCACCTTATCCTTACAAGATAACCTTCCAGACCTTTATGCGGATTCACGGCGCGTCGAGGAGATTTTTCTTAACCTGCTATCCAATGCGGTCAAGTTTTCGCATGAAAAAAGCGAGGTCATATTTGATGCCCGTGTCGACGAAAGCGGCGCCATGGTCTTTAGCTTTACCGACCACGGTATCGGCATGGACAGCGAAGATCTGACCAGGGCCATGGAGGACTTCGGGCAGGTAAAAACCACCTACGTCAGGGAAAACGAAGGCACCGGCCTTGGCCTTCCGCTGACAAAGGCGTTGTCAGAATTACACGGCGGATCCTTGTCCATTGACAGTGAAAAAGGCAAAGGAACGGTGGTCACGGTGCGCTTCCCTGCCGAAAGAGTCATTGCGGCGGGCTGAAATCGCTCTTTTTTAACCGGGGCGCCCCTTGACTGGGGCTAATGTTCTGGCTTGAGGCAGCCGGCAAGGCCCAGACCTAGGGATAACCCCAATACCCTCGCCTTCCGTTCTTCGTAAAATGAAGGCGCCTGTAAAAGATTCCATAATAAAATCACGCATGGCATCGAGGGAAGCCCGCAGCAAAACCGCTGCTCTTTAGGGGAAATACAAAAAATGAACATGTTGCGCAAAGCGGCCTTGGCGAGCATCGCTACGGTTGCCATGGCTGTGGTCGGTAATCCGGCACTGGCAGAACATAAAATTGTCTTTGGAACCCCGCTGTCGTTCACCGGCGAACACAGCGTTAACGGCAAGCATGCCCGCAAGGGTTATGAGTTGGCGAAAAAGCAGGTCAATGAAAACGGCGGCATTGAAATCAATGGTGCCAAGCACAAGATTGACATCAAGTATTACGACGATGAATCCAACCCAGCCATAGCGGCAAAGTTTGCCAAGCGCCTGATCACCACCGACAAGGTCCAATTTCTGCTTGGCCCCTATGGCACCGCCACCACGGCAGCCGTTGCGCCGGTGGCCGAGAAATACCGCACCCCGATGGTGCAGGCGAACGGTGCTTCGTTGTCCTTGTTTGACAAGGGCTACACATACATGTTCGCGGTGCTTTCCAGCGCCGACAAATACATGGCAGAGGCCATCAACCTGGCGGCAGAAGAAGCACAGAAGCAAGGCCGCAACCCTGCTGAACTAACCATCGCCATTGCGGTTGAAGGGGATTCCTTTTCGCAGGATTTGCGCAACGGCGTTATGGCCGATGCCCGCAAGTTCGGCATGAAGGTGGTGGTCGATGAAAGGCTGCCGCGTGACTTCGCCGATATGACCTTTATCTTTGACAAGCTCAGGGCCACCAAGGCCGATATCCTGATTGTTTCCGGTCATGAAAAAGGAGCCGACCTGGCCATCCGCCAGATTCATAAACTCAAAGTGGATGTGCCCATGGTGGTGATGAGCCACTGTGAAAGCGCCGATATCCACGGTCGTTATGGCCTGTATGCCGATTACACCATCTGCTCGACCCAGTGGGACAGCACCATGAAGTATACGGGCAAGGTTTTTGGTAACGCTCACAACTACCGCAAGCGATACGAGTTGGAATACGGCATAGAACCGCCCTATCAGGCCGCCGAGTCCAGCGCCGCTGTGCTGGTTTTGGCTGATGCCATTGAGCGCGCGGGCACCCTTGAGCAGGAAAAGGTCCGCGAAGCCTTGACCAAGACGGATATGGAAACCTTTTTCGGTTGGGTGAAGTTTGACGCCAGCGGCAAGAATGTTGCCAAGCCGATGGTTTTACGCCAGTTGCACAACGGTCGTTATATCGTTGTCGCGCCTTCGGGGATCGCCAGACAAAGTGTGATCTTCCCTCGACCAAAATGGGCTGATCGCTGATCGGCCGTTGGTATGAAACATAGCGGGGAAAGCTCGGCGGCTGATGCACACCAGAACAAACCTTTGTGGTCGCGCGATAGCCTGAAGGGGGATTTTCTCGGGGCGCTTTCGGCCTTGCTGGTTTCACTGCCGTTGAGCATGACCATTGGCGTTATCGCGTTTGCACCGTTGGGCAGTGAATACATTATCCAAGGCGTGATGGCAGGTGTTTTCGGCGCCGCAACATTAAGCGTAGTTTCGGCTTTTTTTGGTGCACGCACGCCATTAATATCGGGCCCACGGGCTGCCACGGCGCTGATTGTCGCTTCACTGATTACCAACCTGCTGGTTTCGGAAGACCTGTTCTTTCCTTCCGGCGAAACGGTTGGCCATGTTATTGCCATTACCTTTTTTGCTATTTTACTGGCCGGGATCATTCAGGCCGTTGCTGGCGCAACCCGCCTTGCCAACATCATCAAGTTCATCCCCTACCCTGTGGTTTCCGCTTTTGTAAACAGCTCTGCCCTGCTGATCATTTCAGGGCAGGCATGGATTCTTCTCGATGTGCGTAAGGAAAAAAATTTCGTTGAGGAAGAAAACTTTTTTGACCTGTTGATGCGCCTCGGTGAGGCGCAGCCGCTTTCCATGATTGCTCCTGCAGCGACCATTATCACCATGCTTTTGGTTGCAAAATACCTGCGCCTGCTTCCGGCTTCCCTTATCGGCATGCTCGTCGGCACCGGGGTTTACTACGGGTTGGGGGAAATGCTGGGCGGTGTGGACATTGGGGCCACACTGGGAAACATCGCGACCAATTCCACTGTCGTCGGTAACGTCGACGTTGTGAGCACACCGGCATACCTGCCAATACTGCAATTTCCCGGTATATTCACCAGCATAATGGCCGGTGGCGACCTGTGGGCGACACTGATGATCGTCATTCCGGCGGCATTGGCCATGGCGGCGCTGGCGTCGCTGGACACCGCAGTGGCGTTGACGGCAGTTGACGGCGTCAACCAAAGCCGCACCGACGTCAATCGTGAAGTCACGGGCCAGGGTGCCGGCAACATGGCGACGGCGCTGCTTGGCGGGCTGATCGGTTCCGGCGGCATGGTGCGCACCATGCCTGCGCTACAAGCCGGTGGCCGGACACAGGCC